>JADFXI010000017.1 GCA_015233655.1 Nitrospirota bacterium
CCGGGATTTGCGGTCATGTGGACCTGATATCTCTGCTGGGAGGAGAGGACAGCCGAGAGTCCTTTATTTCAAATAATTTAAGAAGTAATATATCCGCCAATTTTTTCATAAGAGAAGACGCTCCATCAGGTCAATCAGATAACTCTGAATGCCGGCCCTTATTACATGTCCGCCGGCCATAAGTATTATAGGTTTCTTTTGCGCTTTGGCCTGTGCAATATTGTTTGCGATGTTCTCAAAATCTTTGCCGCCGGTGCCGGCTTTTGGTATCGGTTTAACGACACTCATATCCAGGTCATGGACCCTATCCATTAATGTTTTCATTTTAAGCTTTCGCCTGTCAAATAATTGCATGTCCTACCAGAGCATAATAGCTTTTGAACTCAGAGCATGAAAGTTGCAAACTTCAGCCTGCCTTTATTTCCCAGTCCCATGCTGTTTTCAATATGTAATCCAGATCATCGAAGCGGGGTTCCCATCCAAGGGTTTCCCTGATTTTCGTATTGTCCGCCACGAGGACGGCAGCGTCACCTTTCCTCCTGCCGGTTTCCTCGGTGCAGAAGTCAATGTTCGTGATTTTCTTCGCCGCTGCCACCACTTCCCTCACTGAATAACCGTGGCCGTACCCGCAGTTGAACACATTGCTGCTCCCGCCTTCTCCGAGATATCGAAGGGCGTCCAGGTGGGCAGCTGCCAGATCATCGACATGTACGTAGTCTCTGATACACGTTCCATCGAAAGTGGGGTAATCGGTGCCGAAGATCTCCAGCTTAGGAGACTCCCCCTTTGCTGTCTTCAATGCCCGCGTTATCAGATGTGTCGGATGTTTGTATGACTGCCCTATCCTCCGCTGCGCGTCAGCCCCCGCCACATTGAAATACCTGAGTGAGACATAGCGGAATCCGGCGTCGGCAAGCGATAAGTCCCTCAGCATTAATTCATTGATCATCTTCGTCGTACCATACGGATTGATCGGCATCAACGGCGCGTTCTCGGAAACAGGTGCTGTCTCCGGATTGCCGTATACTGCGGCAGAGGAAGAAAAAACGAAAAGTCTGACATCCGCCTCCTGTATGGCGTCCAGAAGGTCTATGGTCGCCCCTGTGTTGTTGCGATAATATTTAAGAGGGTCCTTGACACTCTCGGGGACAATAATATGGGCGGCGAAGTGCATAACTGCATTGGGCTTGAAATCGGCCATCGCTTTACGCAAGGCATCCCTGTCCAGGAGGTCTGCAACAATCAGTTCGCCGTGCAGGACGGCCTCCCTGTTGCCTGAGGTGAGGTTGTCGAATACTGCCACTTCATGCCCATCTTCTCCCAGGGCCTTCACCACATGGCTTCCGATGTATCCTGCTCCGCCTGTTATAAGGACTTTTAATTTACTTTTGAGAGGCATCTTTTTCAGCTCGCTTTTGTCGGTATTGCATCATCGATGAGCATCACAGGGACTCCACCTTCTATAGAGTACATAAGCATGCATGTCCCGCAGGTAAGGCCGTCCCCTCTTTCCGTAAGAGTCAGGTCGCCTTTGCACTTGGGGCAGGCCAAAATATCTAATAGCTCTCCGCTTAACAGCATCTCATAGACCGCCCGGTATCTTGTCATGTGTCTTCTTCATTGCTTATGAAATCCGGCCCTTCAAATTCATTTTATGTTCCATAATGAATGCCAACAGTATACCAAAAAAGAGACTGCATACCGCTGCCAGGGCCATGAGCTTTTTGGGGGACATGGCCGCTGCCGCCACATACGGCTGTCCTACTATAACGGCTCCTTTAAGGTCCCTTAGGGCCCTATCTATCATTATTTTGTCATGCTTTAAGTCTGACATGCTTTTATTCACTTCGACAGGATTAATACCAAAAGCGGTGAGACTCCCGTTTTTAAACAATCTCTCATAAGTCTTCACCATTTCTGCTGAATTTTGTATAACAACAGAAAGTTCTTCTGATCGTTCAGTTAGCATCTTTTTTTCCTGTTCAACATAATTTTTTATCAAGTAGCTATTATTCAAATATTCGGCAAACTCCGATGCTATTAAAGGGACATCGTCAGCCCGGCACGCATCTATGAGTAATTGAATTTTATCTGTTGAGCCGGCCATGGCAACAACCTTTATTGCAGCAGCTAAATGACCAGTTTTTGGCAAGATGTTTTTTAAACTTTCCCGATCGAGCTTTCCAATAATTCCAAACACTTCATCTATGTTAAATCCTTTTACTTCTTCTTTCATCGGCAGTTCTTTTAAGCTGCTATCCTTCGTCGGGACTTTTACAATATAAGTCCCTTTATAAACCTTTGGCATAAGCTGACTGATTATTGCTGTTGAGATTACGGCAATGAGAAAAATACTTATTATGAGTGTCTTTCGCTTTACAATAACCTTCCAGTAATCATAAAGGTCTATATAATCAATATTCTTTTCAGTCGGCGATTCCATTGAGAGGTCCTCCCAAATTATAATTGATTGTTATACCGATACGCCACTCATGCCGCATGCTTCCTGTATTCTGATATTACCTTTCCAGGGTCTCCCATATCCATAATGCGTCCGTGGTCGAGCCACAGGACCCTCTCGCAGATTTCCTGAATGACGTTGAGATTATGGGACACCACTACCGTTGTCACTCCGCTCCTGATGAGGCCCAGCATCGCATGGTTGGATTTCTTCTGAAAGCCCTCATCTCCTACAGCTAGTATTTCGTCGATAATCAGGAGCTTGGGCTTCGTGTGAATCGCTATCGAGAATGCGAGCCTCAAGTACATACCGGCGGAATAAGTCCTCACCGGTATATCAATATATTCTCCTATTTCGGAAAAATCGACGATGGCATCCATCTGGTTATAGATGTCTTCTTTTGTGAGTCCAAGAAGGACCCCGTTCAGGACCAGGTTCTCCCTGCCCGTCATATCAGGATGAAACCCGGACCCCATTTCCATCAGAGGGGTCACCCTTTCATTTATCTTCACTCTGCCTTTAGTCGGATAAACAGTCCCTATCATGAGAGACAGCATAGAACTCTTGCCTGCCCCGTTCCTGCCGATGATGCCGACGCATTCGCCTTTGCCTATATTCAGGTTTATGTCCTGTAAAGCCACAAAACGCCTGTTGCCGCCCTTGCCGCGTTTGTAGATGTTTACCATGAATTCCATGATTCCCGGCGAGTCGCGCCAGGAAGGATACTCTTTCCATACGTGTTCCATCTGTATCGATGACTCGTTCATAATACTTCGTCAATGCGTCTGCCGAGTCTCTGGAAAACAACTGTTCCCAGTGATAAGACCACGAGCGAAACCAGAAATGACAACCCCACCCAATCCCAGCGCAATGTATTGGACATAAACATCCCGCGCCAGGAAGACATTATTACCGTCAGAGGGTTTAAAACCAGGAACCACGAATGGTATTGCTCGGGTATTTTCTCGATAGGATAGAGGATAGGCGTAAGCCAAAAAAGTACATTCATGAGGAACGCCACGATAAAGTAAAAATCTCTGAAGTACACGTTGATGGAAGAAACTATTAGGCAAAGACCCATGGTCATAATGAACTGGATCACTATCAGGACCGGTATACCCAGGACCCAGATCAAACCTATGCGGCTCCCATAGTGATACGTAAGGACAGCGACAATCGGGACTGAACACAAGAAAAGAATGCATTGCGAGACTATGGTCGATATGAGAAGAAAATGCCTCGGAAAGGGGACCTTCTTGATAAGGCTCTTGTTTTCTATCAGTATATTGTTCGACAGGCTGATGGAGTTCGAAAACCATGTCCAGGGGAACAGCACCGACAAGAGAAAGAGAATAAAATTCGGCGCAGTCTGACGAATGAAAACAGTAAACGCGGTATAGTAGAGGACCGCAAGCAGCAGCGGATTCAGCAATGACCACAGGATACCGAGCGCAGTGCGCTTATAATGTAGTGTAACGTCCTTCCTGACAAGAAGGGCCAGGAGGTCCACGTTTCTTCTGAATTCATAGTCAAAAGCCATTAGGTTATAGAGTGAGGGTTGGTTTAAACATTATAATGAAAGCAGCAGGTGATTTTTCGCACGCTACCGCCATTCAGGTCTTTTAACGGCCTGTCCGTGCAAGTTATATTTTGCCCGTAACATCATTCTGGGCGCTCTAATGCCTGCCGGCAACGAACCTGACCCGGCAGATACTTCAAACGGGAAAGATAACTTTTATGTCTTCCTTCCGCACATTGCTGCTTATAAGCTCTTTATATATCTTTTCTCTCTTGAGATAAGAGGCAACGACTATACATTCATAATCCATGGACATGATATCGCTGATGGGCCTTATGTCCCTGCCGAAAAATTTCTTCCCGGCCATTTCTTCATCCACAATGTCAGCCAGCCTGATGTCGGTTTCCTGGAGAGTAAGATAAGCAATCTCGGCCACTTCATCAGACCCTGCAAATACAATTTCTTTTGTGTCGCCGAGTTCATTGAAAAGCTTCTTGAAGCTGCTCCTCGCTTCCCGATATATCCTCGTATAGTCCTGCAAAAGATCGTATGCGAGGCGGGTCTTTTCGGTAAACCCCTTTGGGGTAAGATAGTATGCGTACCGCCTCCGGGGGATTGCCTTGACTGTGATAAACCCCTTAGATAACAGGTTCTTTATATAAGAGTTTACAAGACCCAACGCGATGCCGAGACTGCTGCTTAGGTCCCTCTGTGTCAGGGAGTCATTGGCGGAGAGTTCGGTGAGTATCTGCAGCGAACTGCGCTTCTCCGAATCGGGGATGTGAATATTGTTCATCTTATGAACAATAACATAAGGAATTCCATAAATTCAAGATTTTTCGCCTCGGCTGGGGCAAATGGAAGTGCTATAATGGTATAACAAAATGATGCGATCTCTTAGGGATTTGACATAGATGCCATCTCCGGTTATATCGGTTATAATAGCTAACCTGAACGGTGAAAGGTATCTGCGCGACTGTCTGGAGTCATTGGCCTCGCAGAGCTTCAAGGATTTCGAGGTCATCGTGGTTGATAACGGATCGACGGACGGCTCGCTCGATCTCTTGAAGAAAGATTTCCATTGGGTGAGGGTCATCAGTCTGGCAGATAACACAGGTTTTGCAAAGGGGAACAATATTGGCTTTGCGGCTTCTACTGCCAAGTATATGGCTACGTTGAATAACGATACCCTGGCAGACAGCGGCTGGCTCAAGGCCTTGTACGAGGCTGCTGAATCTGACCACTCGGTGGGCATGGTGGCATCGAAAATCCTCCTCGGAAGAGAGGGAAAAGAGTTGGATTCTGCCGGGATGCTGCTCTACCCTGATGGAATGTCGAGGCAGCGGGGAAGGGGCGAAGAAGACAGCGGCCAGTTTGACGGAATCAAAGAGGTGCTTTTCCCGAGCGCGTGCGCGGCCCTTTACAGAAGCGATATGCTGAAAGATATAGGTGGTTTCGACGAAGATTTTTTCTCTTATTGCGAGGACGCAGACCTTGGGTTGAGGGCCAGATTGGCGGGTTGGAAGGCTGTTTTAGCTCCTCAGGCAAAGGTCAGGCATTTGTATTCTCAGACCGGCGGACCATATTCAGGGTTCAAGGCATATCATATCGAAAGGAACCGCTTCTGGGTGCTTATTAAGAATCTGCCGCTGTCCTTTATAATTTTGTCCCCGGTTTATACCTTATGGCGTTACATTGTGCAGGTGTACGGCCTCTTGTCCGGAAGAGGCAGCGTGGCAAGGTTTGCCGAAGGCAGCGGCGGCCTTAAGCTTCTCAGGGTTGCGCTCAGGGCGTGGGGCAGCGCCTTTGCAGGCATTCCTACTATGCTAAATAAAAGAAACAAAATTTGGAGTTCAAAGCATCTGCCTGTTAAAGACTATAAAGACCTTTTGAATATGAATACTATAACAGCTGCCGAACTCATCCTGAGGGACTGATTGAAGATACTTGTTGTAGTGCCTGCCTATAATGAAGAGGGATGCATAAGGGGCGTCATTGAAGACATCAGAGAACATTTCCCGGATGGAGATATCATAGTCATCAACGACGGCTCACAGGACAACACTTCGGCCATAGCCGGCAGTCTCGGTACCAGGGTCGCTGACCTGCCGTACAATCTCGGGATTGGCGGGGCCATGCAGGCCGGGTTTCTCTATGCCCTTCAGGAAGGATATGATGCCGTAATACAGTTCGACGGAGACGGGCAACACCATGCAGACCAGATTGGAAAGATATTGGCACCATGGCGCTCTCAGGAAGCCGACCTCGTCGTAGGCTCAAGGTTCCTGTCCGATAGCGGATTCACCTCATCCGTGCAGAGAAAGATAGGTGCTAAAATACTCTCATTTGTTGTTTCCTCATTGACTGGGCAAAGGATAACAGACACCACATCAGGCTTCAGGGTTTACGGCAGAACGACTCTCGAATTCTTCTGTTCCGTCTATCCTGAAGACTACCCTGAGGTCGAGGCCCTTATCCTGGCCCATAAAAAGGGGCTGAAGATTGTTGAGGTGGCGTCCGAAATAGGGCCGCGCACCGGAGGCAGATCGTCGATAACGAGTTCGAGGGCTTTCTACTATATGATCAAAGTGCTTCTCGCAATATTTGTTGATTTAATGAAAAAAATCGATTAGGATAAAAACCGTCATGGACATTGTTCAGCTCATATCACTAACAGTCAGTATCACAATCTTCGTAGTTGTAATTGAACTAATAAGACGGAGCCACCTTAAAGAACGGTACGGCCTGATATGGCTGGCCGCCTCTATCGTGCTGATAATCTTTTCTCTAACACGTAGCCTGCTGCATTATATAGCAAGGGTGATCGGCATTTATTACCCGCCTGCTTTTCTGTTCCTGCTCGCAATCGCCTTCCTGCTAGTCCTGCTCCTTCATTTCTCGACAGTAATTTCTATGTTGAGCGAAAAAAACAACCGGATCGCTCAGGAGATGGGGATACTGAAAACAAGGCTTAATGACCTCGAAAACAAAATGGCGTCGGGAAGCAGTGCCACATCCGGCGAGGCAAAAAGATAACAGCGTGATTGGTGCCGCAATTCGCGCAATTGCATCGGGAACGAAGTATCGGCTGCTTCTAATTGCGGTGGTCGGGCTTATAAGCTATTCCAATACGTTCCATGTGCCTTTCCAGTTTGACGACTATTCAAATGTGGCAGACAATCCGATTATAAGAAACGTTAGGGAATTTTTCTCTAGCTCACACGCCTTTGTCTATTCTCCCTTAAAGGATTATGACTACAACCCCAGAAGGGCCATAGGTTATCTCACATTTGCAATTAACTACCATTTCGGAGGACTCAACGTAACCGGATATCACATAGTCAATATAGCAATTCATATAATCAATTCCATTCTGGTATATTTCATCGTGGTCCTCACATTCAGGACTCCCTTCTTGATAGAAGACTCGAAAGGCGAAGAAGCGGCTTCACGTTCTTCCCTGATTGCACTGTTTTCGGCCCTTATCTTTGTGGCACATCCGGTGCAGACCCAGGCCGTGACATTCATAGTCCAGAGGCTGGCCTCCCTTGCCACTATGTTTTATCTCCTTTCGGTCACTGCGTATATAAAAGCAAGATTGATGGCCGAGGACAAAGCGCAAGGGGGCCGGAACATATTGTTCTACGCAATCTCTGTTCTTTCAGCGATGCTTGCGATGAAAACAAAGGAAATCGCATTCACCCTGCCGTTCATGGTAATCATTTATGAGTTTGCCTTTTTCAAGTCCGGCATGAAGAAGAGACTTCTGTTCATAGTGCCCATCTTGCTTACGCTGCTTATAATTCCCATGAGTGTCCTCGGCACGAACGGCCCTCTCAGCGATACCATATCCGATGTTAGTGACAAACTGAGTGTTCAGGCGCATCTTTCCCGCTGGGATTACCTCATGACTGAGATGCGGGTCATCACCACATACATAAGGCTGATATTCCTGCCGGTAAACCAAAACCTCGATTATAACTACCCGATATACCACTCGTTGTTTCAGTTGCCTGTATTGCTTTCAGCTTTTTTCATAGCCTCGCTCATTGCCCTGGGGGGCTTTCTTGTTGCAGGCAAAGTGCCAAGGGCCTTCAGATTGGCCGGTTTCGGCATACTGTGGTTCTTTATAACGCTTTCTGTTGAATCGAGCATTATCCCCATAGCTGACGTAATTTACGAGCACCGGCTTTATTTGCCAGCAGCCGGGGCGTTTATTGCCATTACAACATCTGCGTTTGTCGTGGCTGAAAAATTATCGGCAAGATGGAATGTGTTTGAAAGGGTCATTGTAATGGCCTTCTCTCTGGTTATTGTTGTCCTGTCAGGTGCTGCTTACGCAAGGAACATAGTATGGCAGGATGAGGTGAGCCTGTGGGAGGACGTGCTGCGCAAAAGCCCTGGAAATGCAAGGGCACATTACAATCTCGGCCTCTTCTATCAACGCCGGAATATGCCCGATAAGGCCATGGAAGAGTGGCTGACTGCTGTAAAGATCGCTCCAAACAATGCCGCGGCGCATAACAATCTCGGCTGGTACTATCAGACCCAGAACATGCCAGGCAAGGCTTTGGAAGAATTTCTGACTGTTCTTAAGATGAAACCTGATTACCCTGAAGCGCATAATAATGCAGGCGTACTCTATGAATCTCTGAACAAGCCCGACAAAGCCATAGAGCAGTATATGATCGCTATAAAGCTGAAGCCTGATTACGCTGATGCGTATAACAATCTCGGCTGCTTCTATCTTGCGCGCAATATGCGTGACAAGGCCATAGAGCAGTACATGATCGCCGTTAAGTTGAAGCCTGATTATGCAAACCCGCATTATAACCTTGGATTTATCTACTACAAGATGGGACAAATGGAAAAGTCGCGTCAGGAATTAGCGGCTGCATTAAAGTTGAATCCGTATGACGAAAAAACCAGGCAGTTGCTGAAAGCGGTATCGCAATAAGGGCTGCGATTGGGGAATTGCCGTTTGCTACCTTGCAACCATCCATACGCCCAGAATAATGACCATTACACCTGCCGCCTGAACAACGCTGAATGATTCCTTCAGAAAAAAAACAGAACTCAGAATGACAATGATATATCCTAAACTGGTCATTATAGGATACGCTATGCTCAAGTTGATCTTCGAAAGGGCGTAGCTATACGCAAACAAGGCCAGGGCAAAGCTCATGCACCCTGCCCACAGCACATAATTCGACAACATCTTTGCCAATATGTCGGCGAGTCCGAGCCCTTGCAGCCCGCCTGTTTTGTTCATGCCGATCTTGATTAGAATATTTGCCGTGGCATTAAGAAGGATTGCAACAATAAGACTTAATATGACCATTCGCTATTCCTCAGGATAAGAAGCAAACAATTTGCCCCATTTGCTTTTGCTTACTATCTCCTGATGGATCCTGGCGCCCTTGAAAGGCCACCATACTTTATCGTGATAAAAATAAGAACCAAAAACAAAGGCGTACACAAGGGGTGTCCTGAAAAACAATTTCTGAAAAACCTTGAGAGGGCTGAACCAGAAAAGGTCTCCGAACTTGCTCGCGAAGTTATCGCCGACGCTGAAATGGAAATTCAGCTTTGAAACATCTTCACCTACCACCTCGATTTCATCAAAGACCCCTGTTCCCAAACCTGCCTCATGGGCCAGCCTTATGAACTTCAGACTCATCGGATCAAACCCCATCATCTTTGCCGCAACCGCGTCCACAGCCACGCTGTCCAGACTCGCGAGCATATAATCTTTCTCCACGGGGATCATTGTCCGCGGCCCCGGGCCGTTGCCGCATATGGTGCCGTCCATGACAGTGAAAATACCGCTATGAATCTCTTTCTGTATGTTAAGCAAATCAACGAGCGTTTCGTGGATCACGCTATGGGTGTAATGCCGCTTTGTGTTCAGGAGCCCGCCAAAGGCATTCTTCATCGCCCCCGTAGTGGTAGTGTATATATGGCACTTTACAGTAGGCAGATGAACTATATTCTTACCGATAAAATATTCCGGAATCATTATGCCATCGCCGAATATCTCATCCAGAACGAGCATTTTGGCCTTTGGCTTGTACTTGATCCACTTTATATCTTCAGGCCTGAAGTTATAAAGCTCAGGGACACCGTATTTCTTGTAAACAGGTTCAAGCCGGTTCAGTTTTTCTCCCTTGAAGGGGTCTGTAACGACCGTATTATTATGGACAGCCGTAATTTCTTTGTAACCGGCGTTCTTCAGGCCCTTTATCGTCCCCTCGAGTTGCCACGGGGTCGTATTGGCGCCGGGGAAAGGAAAATGCCATGAGATATTGTCTTTAAGTATGGTTGTGCTGTCCTTGGGCATCGTCTGAAAACCGGCCATATCCATAAGCCTCGCGATGTCTTCCACAACAGTCTCAGGCCTTGTCTTAATTACCGCAACTTTCGACTTCATTATTCTCCTCCTCTCAAAGGCCGGCGTCTACATAACTGCTCACAACTTCCTGCGCGCTCCCGATCATCCGCACCCGGTGATTCTCTATCCAGATCACCCGGTCGCATGTCTGGAGAATAGTCTGCATGCCGTGAGAGACATAAACAATTGTCACGCCACCCTTCTTGAAGCTTTCGAGCTTGTCCATGCACTTTTTCTGGAACTCCATATCTCCTACGGCAAAGACCTCATCTATGAGGAGTATTTCGGGGTCAAGGCTGGATACCACTGAAAACCCCAGGCGCATCATCATGCCTGTGGAATAGGTACGCAGCGGCTGGTCTATGAACTGGCCGAGTCCCGAGAACTCAATAATCTCTTCCATTTTATGCATCACTTCGACGCGCGTAAGTCCCAGGAGCACTCCATTCAGCACTATATTCTCCCTGCCTGTCAGCTCGGCATTAAACCCCGAGCCTAATTCAAGCAGCGCCGAAACCCGGCCTTTGACAGAGATCGTTCCTTTTGATGGCTTCAGAACACCTGCGATCAGACCGAGCGCAGTGCTTTTTCCAGCCCCGTTCTTTCCGATTATGCCAAAGGTCTCTCCTCTGCAGACCTGAAAGGATATTTCATGCAGGGCTTCATATTGATGGTTCTTCATCTGGCTGACAGCGCGCGGAAAATGAAAAAGGAAGTTCTTGAACCCCCCTGTGATATGGTGGTACAGGGGATAGCTCTTGCTGACTGCGTCAAATATGATGACCTGTTCGTTGTTCACAGAACTTCAGCAAACTTCCATGATAGTTTCCTGTAAATCAGATGTCCCGCCGCAAGGAATACAAGAGAGTAGGCAAACCCCATAGCCAAAGCAGCCGGGTCAAGCGTGCCATGGATAAAAAGGTTCCTCCAGCTCACTATAAGCGGAGAGAGGGGATTACAGTATATCAAGGCCCTGAGTTGTTCAGGGACCATGGTTTCCGGATAAATAATCGGGGTGCAATAAAACACAAGGGTAATCAGTATGCTGATCAGCCTCTCGAAGTCCCGGAAAAAAAGATTGATCGAGGAGACTAAAAGTGCGGCGCCGTAAGTCATGATAAGCTGTATAAGCAACAGCAAGGGAATGCCATACAGCCATGACAGCGAGGGCGTCCTATGATAAATAAAGAGAAACCCTATTATGACAGGTATAGAGAGCAAAAAATGTATCATGTCCTGCAGCACAGTGGTCAGAGGAATAATATTACGAGGGAAATTAACTTTCTTGATTATAGAGGAGTTTGCCAGAAAGATCATAGGCGCTGAGACAACCGACGTGCCGAACCACTGCCACGGAAAAAGCCCGGCAATAAGGAACAGGGTATAATCCTCCATCTGTATCTTCATTATGATTTTGAAAGCTATGTAATAAACAAAGGCGAACGCAAGAGGATTAGCGACGGACCAGCAGTAGCCAAACACACTGCTTTTATACCTCACCTTCATCTCTTTGTGCGTCAGGACAGTGATCAGGTCCCTATAATTATCAAAACTTCTCATTTTTCGCTTGCATTACCTCAAATAACACATTATTGTACCACAGTTTCGTATTATCGCACATTATAACGAACTCACAGGGGCGGGCTGAATCGAAAAAACATGGTAAAAAGGCAGCCGATCACCGAGGACTTCTAACGTTATCCAGTTCGCTCATATCCTCAACTTTAACGATGCCTGCGTCTTTGCCCAGAAATACAACTTCCTTTATCATGGCGTTTCGTATCATCCTTCTGCACAACAGGCACGGCCTTCCATCAGCGAATGCGTTGTCCTCTTCAAAACCTGCTATATAAATAATTGCGTCTTTCATCCTCTCAGGCGAGCCATTGACGATGGCGTTCTGCTCTGCATGAACAGCCTCGCACAACTCATATCTCTCGCCGGCAGGGACATTGAGTTCCTTTCTGCGGCAGCTTCCCTTGTCAATGCAGTTGACAGACCCGCGCGGCGCACCGTTGTATCCCGTGCTCACAATAACATGGTCTTTCACAATAACAGCGCCATAACGTCTCCGCAAACAGGTGGAACGTGACGCGACCACCTTTGCGATCTCAAGGAAGTATTCGTCCCACGATGGCCTGGCAAAAACCTTGTGGCCGTTGTTACCGCTCATAAGTTGTTCTCCTCTTTAGCAGACCGCGGGCATTGCCTCTGACCTATGTATGGCCCGCTATCCTATTGTCAGGCACACTTCGTGAATCCGCAGTCGCGGCAGATGGCACAGCCGCCTTCGTGCTCGACCGCGCCGCCGCA
Source organism: Nitrospirota bacterium (assembly GCA_015233655.1). GTDB lineage: Bacteria > Nitrospirota > Thermodesulfovibrionia > Thermodesulfovibrionales > Dissulfurispiraceae > JADFXI01. The sequence goes on from JADFXI010000017.1 coordinate 12,685, forward strand.
TTCAGGGCATGCGCCGATCAGCATCAGTTCCGCATCCCAAATGATCTGCGATTTTTCAGCCGTAACCTGCATTGCCAACGCTGCATGATCAGCAGCATGATCTTTTGATTTGCCGTTGCCTTTGTTGCCGTTGCCCGCATCATGATAATACTTCTCAAGGGCCTTTGCAATTGCATCCGAACAGGAAAGCACTTTGCCGCCTTCATTCCATTCAGGCTGGTGGCATGAAATGCCTTTTAACTGCTGCACAATCTCCGCAGGCTCAACATTCGATCTGAGGGACAGGGAAATAAGCCTTCCGATGGCCTCTGCCTGGCTCGAGGCACATCCTCCGGCCTTGCCTATATTAGTGAACACCTCGAAAGGCTTGCCGTTCTCATCTTCGTTAATCGTGACATACAGATTGCCGCACCCCGTCTTGAGCAGCCGGGTGCAGCCTTTAATAACATGGGGGCGTTTCTTGGGAGTGACTTTTGCGTGGCCCTGGCCCTTCGGTTCCTGGGCCTTCACTTCTTCGCGCTTGCCGGCAGAGAGCACCTGCTCTTCCCTGGAACCGTCCCTGTAAACAGTCACGCCTTTGCATGCCTTCTTATACGCCAGCATGTAAACGTCTTCAACATCCTTTGGCTGAGCATTATGCGGGAAGTTCACTGTTTTCGATACCGCGTTATCGACATATTTCTGGAATGCCGCCTGCATTTTTATATGGTCCGTGGGAGTTATGTCGTGGGCCGTGACAAACACGTCCCTAATTTCCTGTGGAAATTCCTCGAAACGGGCAATCGAGCCTGTCCCTGCAATTTTTTCCACGAGTTCCCTGCTCCACAAGCCCCTCTCTTTTGCTTCTTTCTCGAAGTAAGGGTTGACCTCTATCAGTTTAGTGCCTTCCATGACGTTTCTTACAAAAGATACCGCAAACAAAGGCTCTATGCCCGAGGTGCAGCCGGCGAGAATGGAGAGGCTGCCGGTCGGCGCTATAGTCGTGACTGTCGCATTCCGTACAGGCATCTCATCACGGTAAACACTGTGCTTGTGGTTGGTAAACACCCCGCGTTCTTCAGCAAGGGCACAGGAAGCCAGTCTGCCTTCAGTCTGGATAAACCCCATCACCTCTTCCGCCAGACTTATCGCGCGGTCAGAATTGTACGGGATTCTCAACTGAATAAGCAGGTCCGCCCATCCCATTACGCCGAGTCCGACCTTCCTGTTGGCCTTTGTCATTTCCTCAATCATCTTTAACGGGTACTTGTTTACGTCTATTACATTGTCGAGGAAATGGACGGCCTTCCAGGTAACATCTTTCAACCTGTTCCAGTCAACAGACCTCTCAGATTGCTCCTGGGCAGCGTGTTCGTCGTCCTGCAAATTCACCATCCTCGAAAGGTTTATGGACCCCAGGTTACAGGATTCATAAGGCATCAAAGGCTGCTCGCCGCAAGGATTTGTAGACTCTATCTCTCCCAGCGCCGGGGTTGGGTTCGACATATTAATCCTGTCCAGAAATACGATCCCAGGCTCGCCGTTCTTCCAGGCCTGTTTGACAATGGTCTCGAATACCGAGCGCGCCTTCAGCGTGGCAACAGTCTTTTTGCTCCTCGGGTTGAAAAGCTCGTATTCCCTGTCTTCCTCAACCGCTTTCATAAACGCCTCGGTAAGACCGACGGATATATTGAAATTATTGAGACGGTGATTTGAATCTTTACAAGTAATAAAATCGAGAATGTCAGGGTGGTCAATCCGCAGAATACCCATATTTGCACCCCTTCTCGTTCCACCCTGCTTCACGGCTTCCGTGGCGTTATCGAACACCGTCATGAATGAAATAGGCCCTGAGGAAATGCCTTTGGTCGACCCGACCACATCTCCCTTTGGTCTTAGTTTTGAAAAGCTGAAGCCGGTGCCTCCGCCTGATTTATGAATAATGGCCGCATATTTTACAGCATCAAAAATAGATTCCATAGAATCGTCAACAGGCAGAACAAAGCAGGCCGAGAGCTGGCCGAGCCTCCTGCCGGCATTCATAAGCGTTGGACTGTTGGGGAAGAATTGCAGTGAAGTGATAAGGTCAAAAAACTCCTCCTCGGTGCGCCTTACCTCCGAATCCGACTTTCCGTAAAAAGCGTCGGCTGAAGCAACATGGTTCGCGACCCTCCTGAAGAGTTCCTCCGGCGTCTCGGTAATCTGACCTTCCTCATTTCTCTTCAAATAACGTTTCTTAAGGACCGTTATCGCATTATCCGACAGACTCAAAGCCTTGGATGCTCCTTCCATATGATTCCCCCCTCCGCACAGGTATTCAGCAAAGTACGCTAAATGCCTTATCTTGTATAATTCAAGACATTAAACCACAATATCTTGTGCGAGTCAAGGGAAAAAATGGTCAAACTGTAATCTGCTGATTTAACGCTTGTTTTGCTGTGAAATGATTGTGAACGGATTGTTAATAAGTAAAAAGTGAATAACGGACCTTCATATTTCTCTAACCTCTGACCTGCGGCCTGATGTTATTATAATCTGATGAATTTCTTTATCAGTGACACAGACGGGACCGCACGTAACGGCACAGTAGAAACAGCCCGTGGTCAGGTCAGCACTCCTGCATTCATGCCTGTCGGCACACAGGGTACAGTCAAGGCCCTGTCCCCTGAAGAACTTGTATCGATGGGTGCTGAAATTATTCTTTCCAACACGTACCACCTATACCTGCGACCAGGTCACGAAATAATACGGTCGATAGGCGGCCTGCATACATTCATGAACTGGGACAGGCCTATCCTTACGGATAGCGGAGGCTTTCAGGTCTTCAGCCTCGCCTCACTGAGAAAGATCCGGGAAGATGGCGTTGAGTTCAGGTCCCACATCGACGGCTCGCTTCATTTCCTCGGACCCGAGAAGGCAATGGAGGTGCAGGTTGCGCTGGGCACCGATATTGCCATGGCGTTCGACGAATGCACTCCTTATCCATGCGATTATGAGTATGCCGTGAAATCCCTCGAATTGACCACAAGATGGGCGCAGAGATGCAAGAGCTACCTCGACTCGGAGACACAGGGAAGCAAACGCCCGGCCTTATTCGGCATCGTGCAGGGCGGCATGTATAAAGACCTTAGGGCCAGGAGCCTCGCCGAGTTGTCGCGCATTGGGTTTGACGGGTATGCTGTGGGCGGCTTGAGCGTCGGGGAGCCCAAAGAGGAAATGTATGACGTAATCCGGTTTATTGCGCCTCTCATGCCCGCAGAAAGCTCCCGATATCTTATGGGCGTAGGCGACCTCATGGACGTGCTGGTGGCAGTCGAGAACGGATTTGATATGTTCGATTGCGTGATGCCCACGCGAAACGCGCGCAACGGAACGCTCTTTACCAGCAGGGGCAGGATAAGCATTAAAAGGACCGAATTCAAAAGCGATGCCGGGCCGCTCGACCCTGACTGCTCATGCAATACATGCCGGAACTACTCACTGGCGTATTTAAGACATCTCTTCCTTGCAAAGGAGATCCTCTCGATGAGGCTCAACACCGTGCACAACCTGCATTTCTATCTGAACTTTTTTAAAAATATGAGGGCGGCAATACATAACAAGACATTCTCTGCTTTCAAAGAACACTGGGAAGGAGTCTTAGGCTCTGCGACGCAATAATCTCAATGCTCGATATTTGGGGCTTTAAACAGCCAACACATATTTCTCAAGCCGGTTAATTTTTCTGATAATCTCCTTGCTGGATTTGCATAACTGAATATCTTTCTTCAATTCTTCCAACTGATATTCGATGTCCAGCTTTACCTTCTCTTCCATATAGGACTGCTTGAATTCAGGAACAGAAACCTGTTTTTGAAAATACTTTTTAGCTATACTCATCCGGGGCTATTTGTGTCCTTTTTTTACGAACCCATGTGCAAATAATATATGATGTTTCCCCTCATTGCTAATTATTGAAGTTAAGCCGCAATAATCTCAATGCTCGATATTTGGGGCTTCGGCATCTTCATGGTGACTACAAAAACCGGCACCCCTTTTTTCTTTTGTTCCTCCAGCATCCTATAATTCTCCTCATACAGTTCTCTGTCGTCTTCCGGCAGTATCACAAGCACCGCACCTTTCGGAATCCTATCGAAGACATCGGGGTTCTCAAAGGCATACTTCATCCACTCCGCATGGAGATCCAGATTCTTTTTAATCACTTCTTCTTTTTTCATTTCCCCAACTCCTTTTCAAGGCTTCCCTTATATTGCCGCCAGTTCATCTTCAAATCAATGGTGGCAAATGTAAAAGCCATGTTGTACGTTTCAAAGGAAAGCGGCTGCTTTACCACTTCGCCATTCGCTCTTATGATGTCCTTATGGGCAAAACCATGAGCGGTATCATACCTTACCACAGGCTGCCACTCGCCCAAAATAAATGTCTCATATTGGACAACAAACTCCAGAATTTCTCCTTTATCCTTGCGAGCGACAACCCGCAGCCTTTCGGTTGCCTCGGCAATCAAATAAAAAAGATATTCTATTTCTATCATCTATGTAAGCATATTCTACCATTTCCGGGCAGGTGCCGCCCAAAAGGAACAGGCTGAACCCATGTAAAATGGCGGGCGCTCGCGGGGCTCACCGCTGCCCTTGTCTTAGCCATTAGCGGTTACAAGGCACGCTACCCATGTCAGGGCAGCTATATGGTATATTAATAAGGCGACGCAACGTGTAAAAAAGTTAGCCGGTGTGGTGGAATGGCAGACGCGACGGACTCAAAATCCGTTGGGCTCCGGCCCGTGAGAGTTCAAGTCTCTCCACCGGCACTTTAATTAGCTTCAGCGACTCCTGGCTACCCTGTGGAATTAAGCATAACATGTCGCAAATGACACTTTATGCTTAATATTCTAAAAAAGAATTTCTTTGCGGTCTGTCTTCCGGCGTCTGATTTCATATCTTGTCCCTGTACTTGTTTGTAATTGGAAATCTCCTGTCCCGCCCAAAGGCACGCGGCGTAATCTTTATCCCGGGCGGCGACTGTCTGCGTTTATATTCGCTGAAATCGACCATGCGGACGACCCTTTCCGTATTATCGGCGCGGCACCCGGGGTTGAGAGAAACTATTTCCTCAAGACTCTTGTCTTCCTCTATGTAGAGCTTCAGTATAGGGTCCAGCACTTCATAAGGCGGCAAAGTGTCCGTGTCTTTCTGGTCCGGCTTCAGTTCCGCCGTGGGGGGCTTGGTCATTATCCTCTCTGGAATGACGGCCCTGCCTTCTTTCATGTTTTTCCAACGGCACAGCCTGTAGACCAGCGTCTTGGGGACATCCTTTATTACCGCAAAGCCGCCTGCCATATCACCGTAGAGAGTAGCGTAACCCACGCTCATCTCCGACTTGTTCCCTGTAGTCAACACTAGCCATCCAAACTTGTTGGAAAGGGCCATGAGCAGGTTTCCCCTTATCCTCGCCTGCAGATTTTCTTCAGTGATGTCGGCGGCCATGCCTTCAAAAGACTGACGCAACGCCTCCCCGTATGCCTCGAATACGGAGACAATCGGGACTTCAAGCAACTTTATGTCAAGGCCCCGGGCAAGTTCTTTTGTGTCATCCCTGCTTTCCTGTGAGGTATACTGAGACGGCATGAAAACCCCTGTTACATTTTTGGCCCCGACGGCATCCGCCGCAATGGCCGCCACAAGTGCGGAATCGATTCCTCCGCTCAGGCCTATGCAAACATTTGCGAATCCGTTTTTCCGGACATAATCCTTAGTGCCAAGGACAAGCGCCCTGTATACTTCTTCCTCAGCATCAGGGGCGACGTCGCGGGAAACCGCGTTGCCGCAACTCATTCCCAAGCTGTCCAGACGCCCCCTTTCCAACGAGGCAGGCCTGCCCGGCACATATATCTTCTCTATCATGTCCTGCTTAATCGCTATGGACTGCTGCCTTCTGCGGGGATCGTGCAGCCTCTTCATAAATACCGCCTCCAGATCGAGGTCAGCCACTATCAGGTCCTCCTCGAACTGCTTTCCTTCGGCAATTATTTCTCCATTCTGGTCCACTATAAAGCTCTGCCCGTCAAACACCAGTTCATCCTGCCCGCCCACTGTGTTCAGATATGCGATTATTACGCTGCTGTCTGAAGCCCGTGTGCTCAGCATTTTCTTTCTCAGCCCGCTCTTGCCTATATGGTAAGGAGATGCATTGATATTGATTATGAGTTCGGCGCCGCTGAGCGACTGTATCGAGGCCGGGCCGTCTGCATACCAGATGTCCTCGCATATCGTGACCCCAAAGAGAACGTCTCCCATTTCGTATACGGGATACCTGCCGCCTTTCTGAAAGTATCTGAACTCATCGAAAACGCCGTAATTGACGAGATGCATCTTGTGGTAGACATCTATAATTTTACGGTTTTGTAGTACTGCGGCGGCATTATATATGTCATAACGCTTATCTATAAATCCCACTACTACCGCTGCGTCACCGGTGCATTCCTGAATTTCCCTGAGAGCTGCGAGCGTATCCTGGATAAACCGGGGCTTCAGCAGCAGGTCTTCCGGAGGATAGCCGCTGATTGCGAGTTCCGGAAAAGCTATGATATCGGGCTGATACTCCTCAGCCCTCTCAATGCAGCCCGCGATCTTCCTGACATTGCCTTCCAGGTCGCCGACTATGGGGTTAATCTGGCACAGCGCGATACGGACCGTTCTCATTATGGATACCCGCTCCTAATCAATTAAAGACAGCCGATGAGTTCTTTTTGTGCGGCGTTTCAATATTATACCTTATGCCAGCTGTGGAATTAAGCATAACATGTCGCAAATAACACTTTATGCTTAATTCGATGGCACTATTTCCTTAATTCCACGGCAAGAGAGCCGTCCCTCCGGCATAACTTCAACGACTTCTTACTACCCCGACTTTTGCGCAATACCCAAAGAGGGAACATATGCTGCACAGGGGCGAAACAGGTTTGCAGATGTTTTGTCCAAATGCCACGAGAAGGCCGTTGATTGGTTTCCAGTATTTTCTCGGCAGCTTTTCTCTCAGCGCATACTCCGTTTCCTCCGGGGTCTTGGTTTTGACATAGCCCCATCTATTGGTAATCCTATGCACATGAGTATCAACACAGATGCCATATTTATCAAATCCCAAAGTAATTACGAGATTTGCGGTCTTTCTGCCGACACCTTTTAATTTCAGGAGAGCATCAATGTCATCCGGCACCATCCCTCTGTGCTCGCTCAAAATTGCTTGACAGATTGCCTTTATCGTCTTTGCCTTGACTTTGTAAAATCCTACCGGATAAATGGTCTCCTGAATCCTGCTCACCGTCAAAGAGGCCATGGCGTGAGGGCTTGAGGCCATGGCGAACAGTCTTTCAGATGCTTCCCCGGTTGTCTTGTCCTGAGTTCTCAAGCTTAGAATACAGGAGATAAGAACTTTGAAGGGGTCCCTGTCATCGGCAGCATATTTCTCGAGCCAGGGGACTTTGAGCGTTTTTACCTGCTTTTTTAGAAGCAGCCAGGCCTGGGGGAATTCATCGGTGGTCATTCTTCAATGGAAATGGCTTCAACAGGACAGTTTTCTTCAGCAGCTTCGCAGCAGCCCACAAACTCGCAGGCATCTTCGTCGATAATTTCCGACTTGCCTGTTACCTCGTTGAGGTGGAATACAGCGGGACAAATCTCTTCGCACCTGCCGCAACCTATACATGTTTCCTGATCAACAGTCAGCTTCATAAACTCTCTATTATCATCGCCGCCAGCAGGGGCAGCATTATCTCGTGATGCCCTGTCAGCGCATAACATTTTCCTTTCCCCATAGTCGGTCTGTGCAATACGTTTTCGCGGGGACGGTAGTGCTGTACAAAATCCATGTTCACCGTAGTAAAGGTTTCAACCTTGTTTCCCAGGTTCCGTGCAGTGGTAAGGGCTTTGAGAAAAACTTCGGGCATCACTACGGCAGAGCCGAGGTTGATATAAACTCCGCCTTCGAGGTCGGCAACAACAGAAGTAAACAGCCTGAAATCCCTGAGACTGCCCTCTCCAATGGCCGCACCGTCGGCCTCCGGGTGCATATGGATGATGTCTGCACCGACTGACACATGAACGGTCATGGGGATATCGAGACTTGATCCCTCTCTGAAGATGCTCTTGTCCTTAAATGGGAATGATGAAGAATCGATGAACAGACCTATTGAGCGGCCTATCCCCTCGCCCTTGCTTACCCCCTCAGAAATAGCATTGTTCAACATCTTGCCTGTTTCGCTGCTCATACCGAAAGAGCCGCTGCAAAGCTCCTGACCCACATCTTCCGACGTGCGGCCTATAAATGCGATCTCGAAATCGTGAACAATAGATGCTCCGTTGGCAGCCATGGCACTTATAATCCCGCGCTGCATCAGATCAATAAGCAATGGTGAGAGGCCCACCTTTATAGGATGAGCGCCCATTCCGAGCACTACCGGTCTGCCGTTTTTGCGGGCCTGCACAACTGCCAGCGCCACAGCCTTTATGTCGCTTGCAGCGAGAAAGCCGGGAAGGCTGTCAGCAAAAGCGCTGAAGGAACGGCCCTTTGCATGAGCTACGGCGGATTTCTCAATCGACACCTTGCTGTGGCGGTCTTTAATGGAATAGGTTTTTAGCCCGTCCAGTTTAATCGGAGCATATTTCATATTGTAGGATTTTAGCATAAACATTGATTTTCTGTTAAGATTTATGCTAATTTACTTAGCTCATAGTTGTTGGCATCACTTGTGCCGGGACTATTTGCTATGAGCTGTGAGCTGAATGCTGACAGCTTAATGAAGGAGGACCTAAATTGGCAGCTAAATCAGCACCAAAGAAAAATCTATCGGCCATAAAGAAAGCGCGCCAGAGCGAGAAGAGAAGACTGCGCGGCCAGGCAATTCGTGGGAGTGTTAAGACCACAGTAAAGAAAACCGAGTCTTTGCTCGCGAAAGACAACAAGGAAGATCTGGGCAAGGCGTTAAAAGAGGCCGTAAAGACAATCAGCAGTGCGGCATCAAAAGGCATAATTCACAAAAACACCGCGTCCAGAAAAATTTCAAAGCTCGTAAAGAAAGTAAACTCGGCGCAGAAATAGGCAAGCCTTCTTCTTACTATTTCTTAAGAAGCTTCACAAGCAGTTCTTCAATGACATACCTGTGCGATGATTTGATTGCAATGTCCGCCTCATGAAGGAGCCGGATCGTACCGGCAGCGCCCTTCTGAGGACCGGACAACTGCCTTCCGTAATGGTAGTTTAATGCACCCAGGAGCATTTGAGGTTCCTGGTTCTTTGCAACACTCTCAAAAATCCTGAAAACCTCCCCGGCATCTTTTCGCTTAAGCGCGTCAATGAGATCAAAGGCGCTATATTCTGCCCCCGAATAGACAATGCTCCTCAGATCGTCAACGTCGATAACGCGATCATTTATGAAGCAAGCAAGCTTTTCTATCTCCGCCGACAGCAAGCCGAGGTCCGTTCCGGTCACCGCAATAAGATATTCGACCGCGTTATCAGTGAGGCTTACCTTCTTCTGTCTGGCCTTCTCCTTTATCCACTGCGGGAGTTCCCTCTCCTGGACAGTCAGGGCAATTGTCTTCATGCCTCCGGATGCTGCAGCTGCAAACAGCTTTGGCGCGGTGCCTGAGTATAGCATTACCAAGAGCGCGGTATCAGCCGGATTCTGAACATAGGCCTCGAGTTTCTGCACGTCTTTTTTGGCGAGCTTTTGAACATTGTGAATGACTACTACTTTCCGGGAAGACAGAAAGGGCATGGTATTAAGGATATCTACAATCTGTTCTACCGGAATAACGTCATCCGAGGATTTTACATCGAACACTTCAAAGTTAAACCCGGCCGCATCGCTATATGGCCCTTTCAATGAGGCCAGCGCCTCATACAGCAGGAAATCATCTGAAGAGTATAAGAGGTAAACCGGGGAAGGCATTCCCTTTGAAAGTTCCGTTTGAAATTGCTTGATGCTCATTTATACCTCATAATAAACCGACCGCACTGAGCCACTGCCTAAGGCTTTGCTTTGGCCAGTTCATCGGGATACGCCTCTTCGAGAAGTATGCGGTTGAGACGCACCCTGTTAAATCCCTCCGCGCTGCGGCTTAAAAGACGGATGGTTTCATCGCTCAACTTGGTCCCTGCAAAACGCTTCTCGTCATAAAGGTCCCTGTTCTGAATCAGATTGTTCAACTCATTGGCCATTGCCGGCGTGAGTTCTTTCAAGGAATAATCGAAGGGGCTATAGGCATCTATCTTGCGAAGCAATCCGGCTGAAAATTGTTCGCGCAAATATTGCGAGAGCGGGTCTCTTGCTTCCCTCAACTTGAGCATAAAGCCCTCGGCATTTTTTATGTCGTCAGGCTTAAAGAGCATCCACGCAAAATTCCTGGGCGCCGTGTATGTGACCAGGCTGACCAATGTCTGAGACATATTTGACAGGGCCCCGTCCTCGGCAAGTTCTTTTTGCGCCATGATAGCTTCAAGTCTGCCTTGAGAGCCGAAATAGGTGATAAAAGGGCTGTCTGCCGCAAGGTGAATCGATTTGCCGCTTTCGGTGTCGACCAGCTTAAAGTGCACTTTTATGACAACCTGATATTGAGTGGCCGCCAGGTTCACCTCTGTTGTTGGCAGCAACGCGAAATCGTATATCTCTCCCTCGATCCGGTATCTGGCATGGGGGCTTATGCTGAAGCCGTATTGCAGGAAGTTCTGCGCCAGGGCAAGGTGCAGGCGGTCCTCCAATTTTGGCTCATGGGTCTTATTTTCTATTGTGCCGATTGCTATGGTTTCAAACGGAAGGTTCGACCTTGTTTGTATGGTATAGCCGCAACCGGATAAGAGGCATGTAAGAAGCAACAATTTAAAAGTTAAGAGTGAAGACAAATAACCAGAGTATCGCTGTTTCATCATTTTACCTCTCACCTATTACTTGTCTTTCAGAATTTAATACCCAGATCAGGGAACATGGACGCCAGCTGACTTATCCTGTTGGTCAGGAGCAATACGCCGAACGCTATTAATATCAGACCGCTGACACCCATTACTACTTTCATGTATTTATAAATCTTCCTGGTATGACTCAATAGCGCATTGATGCCCAGTGTCGAAAGCATAAATGGGATCGCAAGCCCCAGAGAGTAGACCGACAGCAGCTTCAGCCCATACGTTGCCGAGGCCTTTGAACTGGCATATATAAGGATTGTCCCGAGTATAGGGCCTATGCAGGGGGTCCACCCTGCTGCGAAACTCATACCTATAAAATAGGCCCCTATATAACCAGCCGGGCCTTTATCTACATGAAACCGCATCTCCCTCATGAGAAAGTCCAGCTTTAAAAAACCCGCAATAAAGAGGCCGAAGACAATGGTGAGGACCCCGCCCACTATCCTGATATAGTCCTGATATTTAAGAAACAGGCTGCCGATAAACGACGAAGACGCGCCCAGCGCAATGAATATCGTAGAAAACCCCATAATGAACGCCAGGGTATTGCCCATGGCCTTGGACAGACGGGGAGCTGATTTAAGCTCATCCAGTGACAGCCCTGTAACAAATGAAACATAAGCCGGGACGAGAGGCAAAACGCAGGGAGAGAGAAACGATAGTATTCCCGCAAGAAACGCCAGGGTAAAAGAAACGTCCTTCATCGCCCGCAGTCCCGCATATCACCCTTTATCTTTTCAATAGCGTGCGGGAGCACATCAATAATCACTGCAAGGTTCTCCTGTACCGCTTTGGGACTACCCGGCAGATTTATGATAAGCGTCTGCCCTCTTACCCCTGCCACCGCTCTCGACAGCATTGACCTGTTTGTCTTCTTCAGCCCTTCCAGCCTCATCGCCTCTGCAATGCCCGGGACCTGCCGTTCAATTACTTCTAGGGTCGCATCAGGCGTGACATCCCTCGGCGAAAGGCCGGTGCCGCCTGTAGTAAGGATCAGGTCTACTTTACCGGCATATTCAAGAAGCCTCATTTTTATCGTCTCCCTGTCATCCGGCAAAACATCATGGTAACTTATGCTGCCGATGTCCTTTATCATCTCTGCGATCAGCCTGCCGCCAACGTCCTCCCGTTCGCCCCTGAAACCCTTATCACTCAATGTGAGCACTGCCACAGTAAACATATACGTCAGAGGTCATTCCTCGTAACGAAAACTGACCTCTATTTTGTCTCCCTTGACGATCTTGCCGCCCTTCAGAATCCATATAAATATACCTTCTTTCGGCATGACACAATCTCCGGCCTGATAGTAGATGTCGCAAGGCGTATGACATTCCTTTCCGATCTGGCTAACCTCGCCTATAACATCATTACCGATGCGCATCCTCGTCCCGACAGGGAGAGCGAGCAGATCGATCCCCTCGGTCGTAAGGTTCTCGGCAAAATCCCCTGCCTGTACCTTGAGTCCCGCTGCCTGCATTTTTTGTATGCTCTCGACGGCCAGAAGACTTACTTGCCTGTGCCACTCCGATGAAGCGTGCGCATCACCCTCCAAGCCGAAATTTTCGACAACAGTGACTTCATCAACAGGCTTTTTTCTTTCCCCTTTTTTATCGCTTATGTTTATCGAAACTACGATGCCTTCCATTAGACCATCCTCGTTATTTTATGTCCTTTAAAATACCATATCCCATAAGTAATTTTAAAACGGCTGCAAGAAAACAGGCGAATAAAGGCTCATAATAACAGCTTATTGACTTGCAATAAACATTGACATGAATGGGGTCGCAGCCTAAGATAATGGCTGGGCCGCTTCTTCAACGTAAGGAGGGGACAGCGTCGATGAAATTATTCAAAACAAAAAGTTCCATTGCAGGTCTATTGTCTGTCGCATGGTTTATAGTGGCGGCATTGGCTGACGCAGCCACTCCTCCCTCCCTATGGTCTTCGCGCGGAATTGGCGGAGGCGGCGCATTTTTCGGAGCGTCTTTCAGTCCATACAATGCCAATGAACTCTATATTGGATGCGATATGAGCGATCTGTTCCACTCCACTGATCTGGGTGCGTCATGGAATACAGTAGACTTCAGACAGATAGTATCATTCCACTCCACAAAGGTGAATTTTACCAGTGATGCCAATACTCTCTATACCGTAGACTATGCATCTAACAACGGGACAAGCTCCGCACGTCCGAAAAAGAGCACTGACGGCGGAGCAACATGGTCGTACCTGTCAAACTGGGGGAGTGGTACCGGAACAAACAGAGTATTCTATTTGTTCGCCGACCCCGGCAGCGTTACAAACCTCATCGTGACAACAGAAACAGATTTATATTTTTCAAACGATGGGGGCAACACTTTCACCTCGAAATACACTGATGGGACCAATAATGGCTTGACCATAGGCGGCGTTTTCTGGAACGGACAGAATATCTATGTCGGGACCAATGCCGGCCTGCTGGTATCCAACAATGGCGGCGGCAGTTTCAGTCTCTCCAGTGTTGGAGGCATCCCTGTCAGCGAGGCTATTTTTTCTATGGCTGGTGCGAAGACAGGCTCCACTGTTCGTCTCTTTGCGTTAACAGTCTCTGCTACAGCGGAGGTACTCGGAACGCGTACCGATCCTCTGTATTCCAATGATGTTTACGGACATTTCTCCAGCGTCTACAAACTTGATATCGGCAGTCCAAATTGGGTGCCTGCAGTTAGCGGCATTACAGCCGGCGATCAGCCGGTTTTGGTCACTATGGCTTTGAATGATATCAATACCGTTTATCTTGGCGGCAGGATTGGCGGCAATAGCGCGCGTGTAGTTTATAAGACCTCAGATGCCGGTACAAACTGGACGAGCGTATTTCTGACCAATAACAACCAAAACATTTATAACGGATGGGGCGGTCAGGGGGGCGACCTGGGCGGTACGTGGTGGGTAGGACCTATACTGCACGACATTGCGGCTGCGCCGAATAACTCAAACAAAGTTATAACCACTGACCAGGACGGATTGACATACTTAACTGCCGATGGCGGCGCAACCTGGCACCAGGTCTATACAGACCCGACAGCCCAGTACCCTCCCGGATCACCCACTGCACACCAGCACAAGTATTACAGTGGAAACGGACACGAGCCCACGGTTGCCTGGTGGATAGTGTGGTTGGATTCTAACAACATGTTCGCAGCTTTTGCAGACATCACCGCAATCAGAAGCAAGGATAGCGGCAGTTCGTGGTCGTTTGACTGGACCGGTTTGAATTTCGGCTCAAACTATATGGCGGACACTTACCATTTCGTCAAGCATCCCTCATCGGGTGCTCTCTACGCAGCTCAGTCCAACGGGCATGGAATGATCTATCAGGCTGTATGTCTTACCGATGCCTGCATAGATAACACGGCAGGAGGTCTCCGGTTCTCGACTGATAACGGCCAGAACTGGACAGGCATGACCAATCTTACCAATCCGGTATTGTGGCTGGCTATCGACCCTAACACAACCACGAGGATGTATGCCGCTGTTGCTAACAGCACATCGGGAGGCATCTATATGTCAAACAACTTCCAGACCGGCGCATCCGCAACATGGACTAAGCTGAACAGCCCGACAAGGACTGAGGGACATCCACAGAACATTTTTATTTTAAATGACGGCAATTTGCTGGCAACTTTCTCCGCCAGAATTAACGGGTCTAATCTGTTTACCAAGAGCTCCGGGGTGTTCATCAGCAGTGACGGCGGAACGACCTGGATCGACCGCAGTGACCCGAAGATGACCTATTACACAAGGCATCTCACCATTGACCCTACGGATAGCACCCAAAATACATGGTATGTGGGAACTTATGGCGATTGGGGGATGGGGTCAAGCAACATATCGGGCGGTCTTTTTAAAACATCTGACAGGGGGCAACACTGGTCGCAAATTTATAGTGGAGATGGTGTAGAATCAATCACGGTCAATCCGACCAATACCGACGAGTTATACGTTGCAACCAGCCGGAGCGGTCTGTTGTACAGTAATAATGCAACTTCATCAACTCCTACGTTCACGCAGCTTTCCGCTTATCCATTTTCAAGACCCGCGAGGATTTTTTTCAACCCCTATGACAATGACGAGATATGGGTCACCAGCGCAGGCAACGGCCTGCGGGCAGGGAGGGTCGGCCATGCACTGAGTGTTAATAATAAAGGCACCGGGTCAGGCACAGTGACCAGTTCGCCAGCCGGCATCTCGTGCGGATCAGGCTGCTCCTCAACTTTCACTTCGGGGACGAGTGTAACACTGACGGCTAATGCAGATTCCGGCTCAACCTTCTCAAGCTGGACTGGCTGCGACAGCGCAAGCGGCAACACCTGTACCGTCTCAATAACGGCGGCAAAAAGTGTAACAGCAACTTTCACAGTCTCAGCATCTATTTCACATACCCTCACCGGACCTTCAACTACGACTGTGTCTCGTGGCGCAACCTTTGGGCCGATAGCTTCTTTAATAACAAACAACACCAATTCAAGCTACTCGCTGTATTTATACGCTGCTGTCTATACTCCAACCGGGTCATGGGTTGACACTGTTGCATCGCCGATAACGCTTTCTGCAGGGCAGACGGTAAGCAATAATATTACGCGATTGATTCCTGCTCTTGCCGACGCAGGTACCTATTACTTCTGTGAAGGCGTATACGATACAAGCTGGATCGTAATAGATAGCAAATGCGTTAACTTTACTGTTCACTAAATAATAGAATTTCAGCGCTCATGCACAGATTTTATAATCCCGCCGCCCAGGACTGTATCGCCTTCGTAAAAGACCGCGCTCTGACCGGGTGCGGGGGCCCACTGCGGATCATCATAGACAACCTCGGCGGCGTCATTATCAACTGCCGATATGGCGGCAGGCTCATCTTTCATGGTGGACCTTACTTTTACGCCTGCTCTAAAACTGCGGGCCGGAGACACGAGCCAGTTAATGTCTTCGACTCTAAAGGCCCTTCTCATGGCGGCTTCACGCGGCCCTACGTAAACAGCGTTCTGAACAGTATCTATCTTTGCCACATAAAGCGGCTTTCCGACGGCAATCCCCATTCTCTTTCTCTGGCCCAGAGTGTACAGATATATGCCCTTATGACTTCCCAGTATTTTGCCGCTCTCGATGTCAATAATCGGGCCTTCCGTCTTATCAGCGAGGCCCTCCAGAAATGTGCAGTAGTTTTTGTCTCCGACAAAACAGATTTCCTGACTCTCTGGTCTTGCGGCAGCAGGCAAATGCTGTATTCCGGCCATCTCTCGCACCTCCTGTTTTATCATCACTCCAAGGGGCAGTATGAGCCTCGACAATTCTTCCTTCCGGAGGGCATAAAGCACATATGACTGGTCTTTGCGGGCATCGATACCCTTCTTCAGCTCTGCTTTATCAGTTACTATCGCGTAATGACCTGTCGAGATATATGCGGCGCTCCTTTCGTCCGCAAGCTTCAAGAGCCATGGAAATTTTATATGCCTGTTGCACAATATGCATGGATTTGGAGTAAGGCCTTTCTTATAGTCCTCGATAAACGGCTCTATGACCAGTTCCAGGAATTCCTCTCTCAAGTCAATCACCGTATGATGCACACCTATACTTGCGGCAGTCCTGCCGGCATCGTCAATGGATGCAAGAGAACAGCAACCGGAAACGGACGTTTTCAGCCTGTTTTCATAAAGCACAAAGCTTATCCCTTCAACCGCATATCCCTCTTTTTTCAATAGATATGCCGTAACCGAAGAGTCTACGCCGCCGCTCATTCCAACCAATACTTTTTTCATTAAAAACAACGCTCCTGTGTCTTTTTGTGAAGTCTTCAAAGACCATCTATTATATCCTTTTCCTTTACTTTTAAGGCCGAATATGTTAGATTTACAGACCATCTTTTAAAAAGGAGATTCCCACTAATGAGGAAAATATTGTTACTGTTTGCTGCACTTATTTTTATTGTCTCTTGTTCAAAAGGCGCTGGTCCAAAAGGCAATTACGTCCTGAAGGTCGATGGGACGACGCTGTCCAAGGAAGACGTGCAGTCTGAGATGAATTCGCTGCCGGACATGGCAAAGCAATTCTTTGCCGGGCCTGAAGGCACCTCACGGTTTGTCGATGAACTCTCCAAAAAAGAAATGCTGTACCTCGAAGCCAAGAAACGCGGGCTCGAAAATAATAAGGATTTCCAGAAAAGGGTTGAGGATTTCAAGAAGATCAATTTAATCAACCAACTGCTCGAAAAAGAGATAGAGGCAACGACAAAAGTAACTGAGAAAGACGCACAGGAATACTATGACAGCCATAAAGCTGAGTTCACAATGCGTAATGAAGTCAGGCTCGGCCAGATATTGCTGAAAAATGAGGACGATGCAAAAAAGGCTTATGAACGGGTCAGGAAAGGCGAAGATTTCGCAAAGGTCGCGACTGCAATGTCAATTGACAAGAAATCCGCCAAGGCCGGAGGCTTTATGGGCAGCTTTAAGAAGGGAGAGCTTGCCCCTGAGATAGAGGAAGCGATCTTCAGATTAAAGGATGGCGAGGTCAGCACTCCGGTAAAATTGAAGGACGGCATTCACATTTTCAGGGTAGTCGACATAAAAGGACCGGTCGTCAAATTTGAAGATGTAAAGGACATGGTGATGCACCGCTTGACCGGAGAAAAGCAGAAGGGAGCGTTTGACAAATTCATCGAAAACCTGAAAAAGACTTATAAGGTTGACATAAACAAGGCGGAACTTGCTAAAGTGCCGGCAATGCAGCCGCAGGTACAGGGTGGCGGCCAGATGCCAATACCTTCGCCCCATCCGCTTCCGAAGCATTAATTACTAAGTAGTGTGGAGAGTTCAGTGCCGGATAATCTTTGTCCGGCACTGAACTCTGACATTGAAAGCCCCATCACTTTCCTACGCAGAATTCGCTGAATATTTTATTGAGAATATCATCAGTTGTGACAACTCCGGTTATAGCACCAATGTGATCAAGTGCCTCCCGAAGATACATCGCGCCGATCTCAAGCGGAATGCTGTGTTCGATAGAGTCGGCAGCTTCTGCCAGCGCCAGCGAGGCGAGGTCCAGCGAATGTTTGTGCCTAATATTGGTGACGAGAGAAGTTTCCGCATCCAGATGGACAACAGAAGAAATGCAGACATTATATATCATGTCCTTCAATTCCTTTATGCCTGCTCCAGTCCGTGCCGATGCCTCCACTACTTTTGTCTGCCCCTCGGGAAGAACAAAATCAGGCGACCGTACATCGCATTTGTTGATAAGGACAATCGCCTTTTTGTGGGCTATGGCCTGAAGCAGGTCCTCGTCAGCCTTGTCAAACGGCTTGCTGCTGTCTAGCACGGCTATTACAATATCCGCTCCCTCAAGTGCCCTGAGGCTTCTTTTTATTCCCTCTGATTCGGCAAGATCATGCGTTTCCCGTATTCCGGCTGTATCCATAATGCGCAGAGGCAGACCGCTGATGTTCAGCATGTCTTCTACTACGTCCCGTGTAGTCCCCGGCATTTCGGTGACAATGGCCCGGTCTTTTTCCAACAGAGCGTTAAGAAGCGATGATTTGCCGACATTGGGCTTACCCACAATAGCTGTTGCAGCACCATCCCTGAAAAACCTGCCTGCTTCGTATCCTGCCGAAAGCTGCGCCAATTCTGCACTTATGCCCCTCATAGTGTCTAGGACTTCGCCCTTGTTGAACGTTTCAAGCTCATCATCCGGAAAATCGATCTGCGCTTCTACATTCGCGCATAGCGTCGTTATGCGGTCCTGCAGCGCTGTTATGCGCTTAGAGAGCTTCCCTTCCAGTTGGGCCAGCGCGAGTTGTTCAGCCCGGTCCGATCTGGCCTTTATTACGTCCATGACGGCCTCAGCCTGGGAAAGGTCTATCCTTCCGTTCAGAAAGGCCCTTTTAGTAAATTCCCCGGGCTCGGCCATTCTCGCACCACACGCCAGAACCAGCCCGAGCACTTTCCTGAGCGGAAGAATGCCGCCGTGACAATTAATTTCGACGACATCTTCTCTAGTGTATGTCCTCGGTGCCCGCATAACTGTGGCCAGGACTTCATCGACCTTTCCCCCTCTCACCGGGTCTGCTATAAATCCATATGTGAGGGTATGGGACGGCCTGTCCATCAGTTTTTTCGATCCGCCTGAGGTAAAGATAGTGTCGGCTATGGCAATAGCATCTTTCCCGCTGAGACGGATTATTCCTATGCCGCCCTCCCCAACGGGTGTCGCTATTGCTGCTATGGTATCGTCGAAATAGCTCATGATCTCTTATTAATTATAGCAAATAAGGAGGGAACGCCTGCTTGGGGTACGGAAACAGAGGATAAGCTTCGGCAGATGGCAACGGCAAAAAGTTTCTTCTGCCGCCGCCTTAAGCTGCCTTTTTTGCCGCTTTCAGGTTCGTGTAGGACTGTTGCCCAATGCTCAACAAATTATTCACAAGCCAATACAGGACAAGGCCTGAAGGGAAGCTCAGGAACATGAATGTAAAAACTACAGGCATGATCATCATCATTTTCTGCTGCATCGGGTCCATGGAAGACGGCGTCATCTTCTGTTGAATGACCATGGTTACGCCCATAACAATTGGCAATACATACGAAGGGTCCTTTGCAGACAGGTCGTGAATCCAGAGCACGAAAGGCGCCCCCCTCAGCTCAATTGATATAAGAAGTACTTTATAAAGGGCGAAAAAGACCGGGATCTGGAGCAGCATCGGGAGACAACCTCCCATAGGATTGACCTTGTGCTTTTTATAAAGCTCCATGATCTCTTTTTGCATCCTCTGGGGGTCGCTCTTATACTTTTCCTTCAGTTCAGCCATGCGCGGCTGTATTTCCTGCAATTTCTTCATCGATTGCTGGCCTTTGCTGACCAATGGGATAAACGGTATCCTCACGATAGTTGTGAGGATGATAATGGCTACGCCGTAATTATGTATAAGCTTGTAAAACAGTTTCAGGACCCAGAACAAGGGACGGGCAATAATTGAGAAAAACCCGAAATCGATCACATATTCGAGTCCAGTATGATATTGCTGAAGCCTGTCGTTTTCCTTGGGGCCGACATAGAGCATATAACTGTTTGTGCCGCTTTTAAACTCAGCTGCAACCAGCGCATCATTGTCTTTGTTCCATACCCTTACCTCGTCAACAGGCCCTTTGGGGGTCAGGGACGAAAAGAAATATTTGTCTTCCTGCGCTATCCACTTGACGCCCTCTTTGAACATTTTTGGTTCTTTTAATTTCGACGATAAATACTCCAGCCTGTCGGCGTCTTTCAACACCACCGGCCCGAAATGCACTGAACTGTCCTTGGCATAAATGCCATAATCCTTGCCTAACGTTATCCAGTATGAAGGGACCCCGCTTACCTCATCCTTCAGGTCAATAGCGTAGTCTCCGTAATGGAAAGTATAGGTCCGTCGAATGGCAACGCTCCCATCCGAATAATCGAAGGTCACAGAGGCGGTATTAACTTCAGGCGAGAGTTTTACACTGCCCCCGCGTATCAGGAATGGGGCCTGTGCGTATTGGAACCCGTCATTGACCCCAATAGCGAACGGAGGAAGCACATCTTCCCGCTTCAGCACTATAGGTTGTTCGTTCTTGTCCTTGTAGTTCCTGAGCAGAATACTCTTCATGGTCCCGCCCCTTGAACTGAAGGTTGCGGAATAAAGATCGTTGTCTATAACCACTTCACTTTCAGACCCTGCCGCTTCCGTCTTTTGCGTTGCAGCAGGCTGATTTACAGAAGGCTGATTGACAGGGGCCTGTTTGACCTCCTGATTAACTGATGCCGCAGGCATGTTCCCGCCTGTGGGCGGCGGCGCCACCTGTTTCACAAATAGGTACTGGTACCCGAGAAGTATGGCAATAGAAATGGTTATGGCAAGCAGAGTCCTTTTTTCCATGAATAAAATCCTTTACCTTTATTTCACCGGGTCGTATCCGCCCGGATGAAATGGATGGCACTTTAATATTCTTTTAATGGCGAGGACGCTGCCTTTGACAGCCCCATATTCTCTTAATGCTTCAATGGAATACTCTGAACATGACGGCGAAAATCGGCAACAGGACGGCAGCACAGGTGAAATCAAGTACCGGTATAATTTCACGAAGGAAATTATCAGAGTTTTCACTGCCAGGATCTCCTTCTTACTCCCCGAAAGCACAGACATTTCGGGGACCCGTTTACTGTCAGCCTGCTAAACGCTTCCTTCCCTTTGCCCTTCTGTTCTTCAGCACTTTTCTGCCGCCGGCAGTGCTCATGCGGGTAAGAAAGCCGTGGGTCTTTTTCCTTCTGCTTTTATGCGGGTTATATGTTGTATATGTGCCCATTTAGTCTACCCCCGGATCGAAATATTGAACGTTAAGTATAAAAGCTATCAGGCTGTAAAGTCAACTGACACACTACCAATTGCCTACCGGAAAGCAATCTGCCGCACATTCCGGCGAGAGGCTGCAACGGGTTGCAATGGAACTATTCCCCTCTTTTTTTCATCATCATTTTCCATTGTTCAGGATACAGCTTAAGTCCACAGTCAGGACAGATTCCATGGCTGAACTTCGCTTCTGAATGGCTGCTAACATAGACCTCAATCTGTTCCCAATAGCCCTTGTCGTTTCGTATCTTCTTACATGATGCACAGATAGGCAGCAAACCCTTCAATTTATTAATCTCAGTTTCATGTGCCTTTTTCAGTGCATATTCCGCTTCTTTTCTTTCAGTTACGTCGATGCAACTCCCGATATATCCTTGAAACCTATCATCCGAGTCTGAAAAAGGCACACCTCGGTCGAATATCCAGCGATACACCCCGTCATATCTTCGAAGCCTGTATTCCATTTCAAACAGCTCTCTTCTGGCAAAGCTGTCAGTATATATTTTCAGGCAGTTGTCGAAATCATCAGGATGAACCCCTTCAGCCCAACCATTGCCTGTTTCCTGTGCCATTGAGCGCCCGGTAAATGCCAGCCATATTTCATTAAAATAGTCGCACTCCATCGTAACGTTAGACCGCCAGATCATTATGGGTGCTTTCTCAACAAGTAGTTTATATTCCTCATAACCAAGCGCATACTCCATGGGAACCTCCTATCATTGTCTGGGCTTCTGGGAAGCCATAACAACTTATAAGAATCATTTAAGGCTAAGATAAAAATAACATGGAAAAAACGATTTATCAATCTAACAACTTTTTTGTCGAATACGATTAGCATAAGGCACTTCCCGACAAGAGCAATACATAACTATTCTCAGTCGAAATATTGATAGAATGAAGTTGCCATTCAGGTAACGGTTTCAGGAAGTACCTATCGATACATGCTTCAGGGCGAAGCCGATTTTTCTCCTGCCGGGTTGGCAGGAATGAAACGGAACTGC
>JADFXI010000180.1 GCA_015233655.1 Nitrospirota bacterium
TCCGACTCCAGCGTAAAACTCCAGGCATACTATAACAGGACGAGAATTTACACCCGGTACACTGATAGCGACCCGGAAATAACGTCAAAATATGGTTGGGACGTTGCGGACATCGACTTTCAGCATCGCTTACGCCTCGCTGACATTCACGACCTTGTTTGGGGTGCTGACCTGCGTTTCGTGAAGAACCTTATGACCCCGATTTTTGAACTATATTCTGTGCCGGACAGTGTCAATACAAAACAATACAGCCTATTTATTCAGGACAACATAACCCTTTTGGCAAACAAACTGTGGTTTATAGCCGGGATCAAGCTGGAGCACAATGATTATACCAACTGGGAGGTCCAGCCCAACGTGCGGCTGCTCTTCAAGCCACATGAGGACCATACAATTTGGATGTCGGTGGCGAGGGCCGACAGGATGCCGTCGCATATAGAGGAGCACATAAGGGCCATCGTGGGCATGGAGCCGGCCGGGGCACTCTACCCGAACTCGCCGCCGTTCATAGGGCAGCTCACTGGTACAAGCGATGCTATGTCGGAAAAACTCACTGCTTACGAGGTGGGATACAGGTTCATACCCATCCGTTCTCTCTCATTTGACATAGCCGCATTTTACAATCATTACGACAAGCTTGCGACCTATGAGCAGGGAAATCCGTTTGCTCAAAACAATTATTATGTCTTGCCTTTCGTTGCGCAAAACCAGATGAAAGGCAGAAGTTACGGGACTGAGATTTCAGCTGTTTACCAGCCTTTCAGCTGGTTGCGGCTCTATCCGTCATTCAGCTGGCTTTTTGTAAGTCTGACCCCCGATATAGGCAGCACAGATACCCAGTCTTACCTGGCCCAAAATACCGCCCCTCTGACGCAGCTCATGATGCGGTCTTTAATTGATATTTCCCGTACGTTAGAGTTGGATATCGAACCCCATTCAGAAAGCGCCTTGAAGAGCCTCAATATCAAGGGACATTCCGACATCAATCTGCAGTTTGCATGGAAGCCTTTGCCTAAAGCGCGGCTTGCCGTTGGTGTGCAAAACCTACTTGAAAAGCACCACCCGGAGTTTACAGAAGAGTACTTCGGAACAAATCCTATACAGATCCAGAGAAACATCTACGCGAAGTTGACCTGGCAATATTAGGCCGGGGGAAGAGTCCCTGCGTCCCCGGTCCCCTCACATGTTCATCTTGCCTAACATTTTTATAAATGTCCTCAAGAGGTCTGCATCGTAGTCTCCCGTATCTTTGGATATCGCCGAAAGTGCATAAAACGGAGTATAGGCCACTTTGTAAGGACGTCGCGTAGTCAAGGCATCGTAGCAATCGGCGATAGCCGATATTCTGCCGAAGAGACTTATTTCCGCCCCGGACAGGCCTAGTGGATATCCCCTGCCGGTCAGTTTTTCGTGGTGCTGCAATACGGCGCCCAAAGACTCGCAAGGGAAGTTTGCATGGCTGCTGACGATTTTCTCTCCTTCGTTGACATGGTTCTTGATTACAGTGTATTCGATGTCGGAAAGCCTGCCCTGCTTATTCAATATCTCGTGCGAGATCCGGCTCTTTCCCACGTCATGAAACATGGCCCCTATCCCGAGTTTTTCGAGGTCGTCACGCGGCAAATCTATGGCGACTCCCAGAGCGACAGATAATGCGGCCACGTTGACCGAATGCGTATAGGTGTAATAATCGTATCCCTTCAGGGACAAAAGGGTATAAATAGTGTCCCGGTCCTGCATGATACAATCTATCATATCATTGACGAGAGTATGCATCTCTTTTATCGTCTCACCGCTCTTTGGATCGGCAAGAAAATTCTGCAGCACTATCTTTGATGTTTCTCTGAGGGCCACTGCCCGTATTTTGGCCTTATCGCCTTCAGGAAGTTTTGCCGGATACTGAAGAGCGGCAATATAGTCCAGATAGCGCGGCACGTCTGACTTTTTTATGACCACATCGCCGTCAATGTCCAGCACGCTTTCATCTACGACAAAAGGAAATGTGTCTGACGCTTCAACAAGGGGAGTAAACTTAAATTTATCGAGTACCGACAGGCCGAAATTTATGCTTGAGCCGGCCGCCACAAGAGCGGTGTCGATCTGATGATATTCCTCCTTCCGGTGCGCATACTCCTTGAAGACAACAGGGCCGCCGCCATTCAGGGTCTGATGAGACGCGCGGTTGCCGGCCAGGTAAAAATCGAATGTCATGCTGTCTTCAGCGTTAATGTAGACCTCGGATATGCCTTTTTCCGACAAAATATTCTGTGACATTTTCGTATGGAGGGAGTCCTTACTCAAGAAGACCTTGAACGTATTGGCCTCTTTTATAAATATCTTACAGGGAAGCCTGGTACCTATTATAAGATGTCCGACAGGGATCGGGAGGTCAGGTTCTTCAATATTTATGTATTTAGTCGCCATAAATTCAACTACCGGCAGAATCCGTCGTGCGGCAGAACGGGGCAGACATCACTGCATTACAATGTCCGTGAAATAGATGTTCTTTACAGCGCCATCTTTCAATATTTGGTTGGTCTGAAGAAGTATCTCGTCCTTGAGCTGGATTTTTCCGTCCTGGCCGAGAAAATCATTGTATGACTTGGCCGACACAAGAGCGATGATTGCGTCCCTCAGTTGAGGCGTTCTCACTTTGGCATGTTCCACTAATGAGCCGTTGGCAAGTTCGAGGGCCAGGGCTATTTTGAGAAACCTGGGCCGTTCCTGACTTGCAATGTTTAATATAAAAGGCTCGAGGAGAAAATTTACCACACCCTCTGTTTTTTTGCCCTCTTCACCGGCACTTGATGCTTTTGAACATGCATTGCCGCTAATGAGAAAAACCAGGACCGAGAGCAAAGATATTGTCTTCCGAAATCCAGAAAAAATCATTTCATGCATCATCGGTCATACACGCGACCGGAATTGTCTCTCCGTGCCTGGTAACGTTTGTGATTTTCAGCATCAAAGCAAGACAAACATTCAGGGCAAACAACGCTTGGAGACCCGGCCTCAGAGTACCATCCTCTCACCTGGGCCAGCGTATCCTGAAGGTCATAGATAAGCTTATCCTGCTCTTTTTCGAGATTTTTGCGCTCGGTAACATTTCTTACGCTGTGCAACAGCCCTGCTATTTCGTCACTCTCATCAAACAAGGGATATACCGTAACTTCGAGGTAGGCGCACAATAAAGGCTCGTATATCTCTTTTGTTACTGTCGTACTGTATTTGATGGCCTGACGGCACGGACAATCCGAAATATGTGTGTCCGTCTTGTGAATAACTTCGTGGCATTTCCTTCCGACAATGTCTTTGGGGGACAGATTAACAGCTGCAGCAAAGGCCCTGTTCGCCCTCAAAATATTACAATCTCTGTCATGCAGCGAAAACATATCAGTGATCACATCAAAGCCGTCATTCCAGTAATTCATGATATCCATATCTCACCCACTCCCGACGCTTTTATATTTTTATATATTATGTTTTTCGTAAATCTCGCGTCTTACAGGACATAGACAGTAATTGCTAAAACCATACGGTATAGTGAAATCACAGTGTCCCTTACTGCCGCATTTGCATTTGTTTATCTCGAGAAAGGCCCCTATTTCGGCAGCGATAGAACAAGGACTCCAGCCATCAGTGTCGAGGCACTGGAAATTATACTGGCATCGTGTCGCCATCTTCCTGGCGTCATCGCTGACCTTATATCGCATATCGATCATGTGAATAGATGAAAATACTTATTGCATTTATAACACTGGTAACGCTGGTCATTTCCGATATCCACTGCCGCCTTCTCACTTCCGAAGTGCTTTATGACCGACTCGAGGTCCTTGCGTTTCAAGCACTGGTCTGCATAGAGCCTATATACGTCCTTTTCCGGTACGTACACTACCTTGCCGCGCGGAAACGCATAATAAGGCCATTCCTTGAAAGAATGCTCCGTAGATGTCTGCGGATGCAAGGTCTTCCAGAACTCATACTCATTTCCATACTGGATCGTGTCACCGACAGGCCGACCGCTCTCTACGGGCGCTGCATCCATAATAATCTTGCCGTCAACAAAGAAGAATATACCCACCTTCATGTTCGTTTCTCCTTATCCATTTAAAAATTTAAAAAGCAGAATATAAGGTCACGGTATTCTGATTTCTATTTAGTCCGCAAGCATCGTGAAGACTTCCCTTATGCCGTCCGCCTTCTCAGCGAATACACTAACTATCTCAGGGTCGAAATTCATTTCATTGTTTTCAGTTAGAAAGCAGAACGCCTTCTCGAAGCTCCAGGACTGCTTATACGGCCTGGTCGATGTCAAGGCGTCAAAGACGTCAGCCAGACCCGCGATTCTCCCGACAACCGGTATGGCATCTCCTGAAAGTGCCAGGGGGTATCCGCTGCCGTTGAACCTCTCATGGTGCATCATCGAGATAGCGCAAGCTGTCTCGAAATACGGATTAGCGCTAGCCTGAAGCATGTTGCGTCCGATAACAGTGTGCATCCTGACAATGTCCTTTTCATCAGGCGACAAGGTTTCCCTCTTTGATATAATGGA
>JADFXI010000181.1 GCA_015233655.1 Nitrospirota bacterium
TCCCCCATTTGAAAGAAAATAAGGAGGGTCAGCAAAAATCATATCAACGCTGTTTGCTCTTGCACGGTCCAAGATTTCAATACAGTCTCCTTTAAGAAGCCTTACTGAATGTTCCGGGTCGTCACAATGAACAGTGAATGGTTGTTTGCCATTATTTCCATACGAGGCTGTTTCTTCAGATATGTAAAATTCGATGAAATCTTCGGGTAGGCTATAACTGACGGTTTTATTAATTACTTCTATCGTTTTTTTACTTCTCTTTTTTTTGAGCATCATCAATTTTATAAGTTACGCGGTTCTTTTTTCAATGTTTCTTCGTCGCAGGTGGCATTGTTTGACCAAAAGGCTGCTTACTGTCAGAATCAATTATAGAAAACCGCAAAATTAATCAGGGGCAATCAAGAGGCAGTATACAGGGAGAGTCAGGAATTATTGAAATAATTATTTTCTTCTTTTGCAGAGTTTCAAGCGCCTTGTCCTGGCCGGGATCTACAGGCGAGACCGGCATCCTTTCCAGCGCATATCTTAGCAGCAACATGTACTCCTCATCGGCTTCCTTTTTATCCGTGCTTTCAGCAAAGACAAACTGCGGCACAAGCAGCATGGTCACAGTCAGCGCAAATAACACGTTTTTCATCTATCAGTCCTTCTGCTGCTCCGATGATCTCAAGACAGGTTCAGCCGGTTTCACGATGACGGTTTCCTTGTGCGCGGGATAGAACACCCCTCCCCTGATCGCTCCTGGGACAATAATTTCCTCCAGCATTTGCGGCTCCCAAATATACTTATATGGTTCGGCATAAGGCGATATCCTCTTATATTCTGCTTTTTCCAATTCTTTTACAGCCATGGTTTTCCCGTCCTGTAACCCTCTTGAATATCCGTCCGTTGATGCGCACCCGGACGCGACAAGCAAAACAATCAGGCATAACGTAATGATTTCTTTATTCATGTTTTTTGGATCTCCCCACCTTGAGCAAGTAACCATCCCGAGACAAGAATGCCTCACTGGATGAAATCAATCCTGTCGCCACAAGACCATTTTTTATATAGTGAATTTCATACGCTTCTCCATCGACATCGAACGAATACGCGTGGCCCCCTATTATCACGGGTTCATTGCTTAAAAGCATATAATATGCCGTCACTGCATCTTTATTAAAAAAATCTGGGTAGCTTACTGCATGGATTAAGCCCCCCAAAGCTTTCGAGAAATCAGTTTTGTAAACCGCCAACACGATATCATCTCCTAAAGAGGGCGATATTATCAAAAAACGAGCCGGCACGCCGTATCTTTCCCTTAAAACATCGATCTCTGAAGAACTTTTTACCGCTGCGCCGGCCCGTTCATATCTGGAAGTCCTAATTGTCTCCTGAGCGGAGAGAATGCCGGGGGTTGCAATCAAAATGAATACAAGAGACAGTAATCTATGCATTATCAATATTCCCTGTGAATAACCCCATCCCTCCTAGAAAGATTGGGTCGGCCCCAAGAGGAAGGCTTAAAAATCTTGCTTGCTTCTGAAACGCCTTCACCGGCAATACTACCGGCCAAAAACCCAGGTTATAGCAAATGGACATATCGGTTACGACGTTATCGGTATTAATCAGCACCGATTCCTTATCACCACACCTGGCATAAGAAAAATCCATTTTCCCCTTTAACTCGCAAACGCCGTTTTTCCGGGCGGTTATGTAGAGAAAATATTTCTTTGTGGCGACAATACTCGAAACCTGAATCGCCGACATCAATTCCGGAGCATCAGTCATTTGTTGTTTTAAATGTCTTACTTTTTCAAAGGCATCTTCGTAAATTTTGTTCATTCTGCCTCTTACATAGGACGGCCATAAAAATGTCTTAAACCAGTTTCCCTTATATTCAAGTCTGATATTGGTTTTCACTGCAACAATTGCCGAATCGACAAACTCGTTATGAATTGTCTGATAGCTGCTTATAGAAGCATAGTCCGGTTCACTGCTGCCTAGATATTTAGAATCAAAAACAAATCCGAGGTAACCATCAGCCAATATTGATATGCCTTCTTCTTCCTTCCAGTATGGATTTAAATCCACTTATTTCTTCCTCTCGTCAGATATATGTTTTCTGTATACATCGGTAGGCACTATGGTATCCAATCCCGTCTCGGCTGGTGTCCACCAACTTTCTTCCTGAACAATTGCCCATACATAGTGCTCGCCTATCAGACGTCCCAGTGGAGATTTCATAGGCGTTACATATATGCGTATTACCCTCCCCGGCAATCGCAAGGGCATGCCGGGTGTCGCATAACCGACTATTTTTTCCGCGCCGCTGCCTGTCTTCTCCAAAAGCGCAACAGTTTCATTAAATGCATCACTTGCTTTATCCTTAATAGCAGGAGACACAGCATCATTCCTGATTTCCGATGTTCCGCAGCCATTCAGGAAAGCAAAAATAACCATGGCCAGAACAAATAATGGTCGCACTACTTTATCCACGTAAGCTCCTTCATGTTTACACCGTGATAGTCATCAGGCACATGCACGGCGGTAGAAAAAACAACCTGTACTTTGTCAGTCGGCAGGACCTCGACAAATGGCAAAAATTTATCGGCTTTTTGTTCCAATTTGTGCGCCAGTTTTTCAGCTGCACTGCTCGCGCCGCTGTAAAGACCTTCACGCGTCGCGTTGCCAGTAAGGCTTGTTGTGACTGTGCCGGTAGAAGCGCTTACCATTGTCGTTGTTTCCCCCACGGCCAATCCTTTTGAAATCCCGGCAGCAAAAGAGGCTAAAATCAGTTCTGCAATATAAGGACCGGATCGCTCATCGACTCTTCCTCTCAGACCAATGAGTCCGTCGCTCATGTCTATTATATAACCATCAACAGCCTGTTCAATATACTGTCCTCCGATATAACAGTTTAAAGTTTTCGCCTGCATGTAGACGCGCGCAGATGACAGGTCTGCGCTTGCCGCTGCGATAATTGCACAATCTTTAATTGGACGGCTCGTCGCATTCGGGCCGACTGAAACAGATGTGAGATCAATAACAACAGGGTAGGGCAGCCCGGAAACTGCTGCAACGCCGTGATAGAGAGAACCTGAAGCACGCGAGCCGCCCAGCAGGTTTTTCTCATGCTCCTTTTTGTTTTCCTGAGCAGGTCCGGCAGCAGGAGATTGAGACTGGTGCGCCTGGGCTGAAGCAGATAGCAGCGGCGGCATGACCCGCTGCATGGGCTGCTGGTGCACGACGGCAGCTTTCTTCTGCTCCTGGGCAGCCATATAATTTACTGCGTCTGCCGGGCTTTGAAAAGCAGGGGCCTGTTTCTGAGCATCAGCTACAGGCGGCTTCCCCGAAAAATCTGTGATTTTCTGGGGTCCGGCAGCGGGCTGCTGCGGGAATGAAGGCTGTTGCAGCTTTATCTCTTCTTTAAGCCCCTGGCCTTTCAATGCCTGATTCTCCTTCGTAAGTGCTAATATCTTTTCCTGGTCTGTCTTGGTTTTCTCGCTTAATAACTTGTTTGCTTCTGAGAGATCTTCCTTTGCCTGATTTTGGATTTTCCTGTTGCTTTTCTTTTTACCTGTATCAGGGCCTGTCAATAAGGCATGGATAATCGCTACTAACATAAACGTTACTAGAATAGTTATCATGGTTCTCGGCAGACTGCCGAAAAAGAATTTTTTTATGCCAGTTTGATGCTTTTCAGGTGTTATTGCGTCAATATCCGATGGTTCCTGAGGGTTCGTATTACGCATATTCTTTATTGACCTCCAGGAGCAGCAACCATGTATACAAGCATTTTATGCTGCCCTGATACAGCTTTTTCCGCATCTTGTGGGGTCGGCGCAATATAACCGCTCTCTCTTTCAAGCGCCACTGATACCACATTCGGGCCGACAAAATCCTGCTCGGATATCACCAGCGGCAAAACAGATTTGTTCTTCATTTCAATAATAAAACCGGTAAAGAAGGAAGACTGGTATACTTTTTTTTACTTTGATTCCAGAAGACCTTTTTTATTTAATCTTTTTAGCAGTTGGTTTTTTTCCGTAACCGAGAATCCTGCAAGAGGCTCATCCCGCGCCATTGCCACGATAAGTGTTACAGGATCAATATCTCTGGTTAAGCGCTGTTCCTCCTGTGCCTTTTGAGCGATTACATTCCTCATATCAACTACATTTATCACAAAATCGTTTTTTTCGGATGATATTTTCACCATGACAGGATAGGTCACCCCCTGGGCTGAGACAAATAACTGTGTATCGGTTAAATCTGTCGCAAGTATCTTGACAAAGACAGTCTTATCCCTTATTTGAACATCCAAACCTTCAGTGGCTTTTATTACCTCTTGTATCTGTAACGGAAAATTGACCTGCACCGCTTTATTTACGCCGGCGTTTATCACAATGACTTCGCCGTTCCATTCGATAAAACGTTTACCGTCCATAGCAAAAACAGGCAAAAGACTAAGGGCTAAAGGCAAAATGCAAAAGACAAACAGAATAACAAAAGTGAATACGGGGAATTCTTTGTTTTTACCTCTAGCCTTGGGCCTATT
>JADFXI010000182.1 GCA_015233655.1 Nitrospirota bacterium
ATACCGTACCGGGTATTATGTATAAGCTTATGGAAGTGCCTGGAGATATTCAGATATGCCTGCAACTGGTTTTATAATGAAATATTACTTGTGGCCAAAGAAAATTTGCGGTAGGCAATTACCTTGTTTTGTAAGAATACAGCAGGGTTGACGAATAATTATTTCGACTTCTTCTTCGGATGGTCCTGAAGGTAAAAAATCAGAAAAGAGACTAACCCATAATAGCGAGACCCGCAAGTATTACGTATGCTCCGTCAGACATATTAATGTCCTCAGTTCACCTTGCAATCACCTATTATTTTACCTATTAGCTCGATACCCTTTGGGTTCATAAGACAGGTCACTGCTAACATAACAACAAAAAATATCGTGAATTTTTTGTCAAGCTTTGACATCGACTCTTTTAACTCAAAAATGTCTTCCCAGATCTCTTGTTTAACATCCAACAAATCTTCCTTTTTGGCAAGTCCTTCCTTGGGGGCATTTTCAAGATAGCTGACGATCTCTTCAGATTCCTCTTCAGAGAACTTATGTTTAAGAATATTGTATATCTTAATGCTCGCCGTAGACATTTGCAAATTATAGTTCCTTTCTATAATTTAATTATAACGTTTCCACTGCTTTTAAAAAAGTCACTTACAAAAGCTTCTTCTGCTGTTGACTTATAAAATAATAGAGATCCTCACCATTCAGATTCTCGGAACTCATCTCATTTCCCCACCGCAGCTTTGACACATGTGCGCCGCCTCCTGGTGTGTAGGTGAACTTATGGCCGTCAGTCACTATTCTCGCAGCATACATTTCCCCTTTGCCGGCGCTGCTCATCCTTGCCGCCATTGCCCCATCCGCGGCAGTACCGCCTTCGGGCATTGAATAACGCGCCTTGCCGTCTGCACCGGTTTGCACTCGCACACTGGCCGAGGCTCCGACGCTATCATTTACCTGGGCCGTGACACCCAACTCCAATAATTCGGGTGAGATATTTTTTAACGCCCCTCCCAATTCTCCACCATGACTTCCACACTTGATATGGCCCGATACCATTTCTTTACCGATATAATCAGGAGGTGACGCCGAATTGTCGCCGGTAACAGCAGCCATTGCATTCTTCAAAGATTCGCTGTTTCCTCGGTGCATATCATAATTGCTCGCTGCGGTAGTTACCGGAATGCCGACCGGAGGTTGCCCTCTTCCGCCGGTACTGGCCACCACGTTACCGCCCCCTCCCCAGCCTCCTCCGCCATCCAGAATACGGCTGGCTTGTGCTGCTCCAGGGCCAGCGGGGCCGCCTTTGCGGCCAGAACTGAATGCCCTTCCCACGCCTCTGCTGACCAGAGAAGCCGCGCTATAGGCAGCGTTCCTTGCCACATCCGATGGCCCAACGCGATATGTCCGCTGCCCGAAAATCAGGAACGATGTTATCGCCGGCACTGACATTACAATTGAGATTTTGGCCAACATAACCATTGTAGCGGGAAGGCTTAACAAATCACTTATTATTCCCGTTAGCTGCATACCAAATCCATCGACTGCCGCAATAACCACAGGCATGAATGCGAGCCAGAGATAGCCTTCAAAATAAGTGACAATAGCCATCCACCTTCCAGGCAGCATAGCCATGGCAACGATCAGAGGATAAACGCCAACGTACATCTGATTAAGAATTCCCAGAAAAAATGGAAGGGCCTTCACATATATGAAAGCTGTAGCATAGGTTACTACCGAGACAACCCTCAAGAAGACACTTAGAATGGCTTCTGCCAAAGCAATAACAAGGTTAGCCGGATTAATTTTGTCCACTTGACGCAGAAGCCAACTTTTGGGGGCAATCCTTGCAACATCATCCGTCGTTAAATTGTTTTTTTGGGCTATGTCCTGCACCGCAGCATAAGCCTTGTTATAAAGCCACGAACCGCTATTATTGCACTCAGGATTAGGCGGCGGGTTGTCCCGAATATAGGCTGCGATATAAATCTGAAAGCTAAACTTGGGTGGATTTGCCTTGATCTTGGCGGTGTCAAGACAATTATTCGCATAAAAACGGTTTTTATCGTCAAAAAGAGGGTCTTTTGCCGCTGCAGCTAGCATTTGTTCGGTTTTTGCAGCTTTCAATGCGTATTTTTCAGCAGCAAACGGCATTTTACTGACATCTATGTTAAGGCTGTCAAGTGATGCTTTCCCGATAGCGCCGCTGGCCCATCCCGCAACTGAATTTATAACATAGGTAACATACTTGAAACCTGGTGCCATTTGGTAGGTCAAACATGTAGTAGTACCATCCGGGTTATTCAGAGTTACGTTAACATCGGATGTTAAAGCACCACTGCCAAAAAAAAGCCATATAAACATGAGCGTAATAAAATGGTTCCTCAGATTTCCGAGAATAGCGTTAGTTCCCCTGAATTCAATGAATATCCAGAAGAAACTTGCCATTGCAACAACTACATAGAGAGTCTCTATATAAAGACTGTTATTCGTAATTGTTGACAGCGCAACACTAACGCCATTATATATTTCCGGAATCGATGTTTCCATGTTCCCAAAAGTCAGGGGGTTGAATAGCTGTTCTTGATACTGTCAATAATGTTCTGGCTATTATTAGTGCTACTATCTGGACTCCCAAAAATCTGACTGCCGTAATTTGTTTCATTCCCCTGAGAAGCCTTCAACTGTTGCCAGTAACTGTTCCGCTCCATAACCTGCTTTTCCCAGTTAGAAAGGTCTCCGTCGTTGCCGTTGGCCTGGACTTTCAGCTTTACGAGGTCGTTGACCTCTTTTTCCTTCTGACTGGTCATTTGCGTGATGGGAGTGGTGAATGCATCAGGGACAGGCGTCTGGGCGCTCGCCGCGGCTTTATTCAGAAGAGATGCCCAACTGTATGTCATGTACACGGTTTGAAGAAGTGAAAGATGTTCGGCCAGTTTATTCATGAATACGGACTGTTCGTCGGATGGAAAGGATGCCACCATATTGATGGTTTCGGCATGCGGACATATTATTCCGCCGCTGCCGCCGTTGCCAGGGCCTATGCATAATCCTGAAGTTTGAATGTCGCTATCCGAGAGGTAGCTGCTTTGTGCCGCAGACAAAGCGCTATTGACCACTCCACTGTAATACTGCTGCAAGTTCGTTTGATATACTTCGGAAGCTGTCATCGTCGGCGCAATTCCATTGCTGCTGCCGGCACACAATTTAAAGTTGCCGAAGAAACTTTGAAGTGTATTTTTACTTACGCCGCCGGGAAGATTGACGTGCGCTAACACATTGTCAATTACCGGCGCACAGTTAGAGCCGTCCAGGGCGCTAAACTGGCTTGACAAATATTGCCATGCATTCGAGGGGTTTGAGCATGTGACTTCCGCATCTTCATCTCCGCCATTCTGTTCCATGCACTTGGCATAGGCAGCCTTTCTAATGCCGGCTATGTCTTTGTTTTCCATAAAATCTCTTGCAGCCTGATATGTCTTGCATTTGTCGGCCATCACAGAAAGCTGCTTTCGGGCATCAGACAGAATATTGGCAGTCACGCTGTATTCGGTAGGCGTGAAATACGCGAGAGCTGCCACTGCGGCTGCGCTGGCCATGTCTTTCACGCTGCCGAACGCCTGCTGCGCAATATTAGAAAGATCGCTCAGTTGTGTCTTGACCCCCAAAGCATCGCAGCCGCCCCCCACACTGGTACCGCTGCCACCATGGTTACTATATGTTTCGCCCAGACTTTGTGGCTGGACAGGTATGCCGAGCCTCGCTTTCAAATCAGGATCAACAGCATGGCAAATATCCGCAACAACCATCACTAATATCATTGATACTATGACTGTCAGCCTCATATGTCTTGCCTCCCTCTTTGATATTGTATTTCTACTTTAAGGTGCCAAAAATCCCTGAGAGCGCAGCCTTGTCCATTACACCCTCGTATCGACCCACGACATCACCACCGTCTGACAGCAAAATCAGAGTTGGGGTCGCAGACACATTGTAATTCGTGGCAATATCCCCGGAATTATCGCCTCCAGCCGGTATGCTCACACCGTTGCGCCTTAGATACGCTGCGGCGCTGCTGTCAGTGGATTTTATTCCTATCCCCACCAGCTTGCCCGAATGTTGAACTTCCGAAAGCAGCGGTGTCATTCTCGAACAGGCAGGGCAGGACTCGCTGAAAAAATATATCGCCTTATTAAATATTACCGGCTGGATTTCAATTGAGCTTCCCTGCCGCTCTTTCCGACCTTGAGCCGGCTGCTGCTTAACAACTTCTGCCATAATCTGGCCGACCTCATCCACACGTTCCATGCGCTTTTTGTACCATTCCCTGTAACGCGCTATATTCTCCGGTGAAGGGTCCCTGAATACATCGACTAATGGAGGAGGCGGTTCATTAGCAAATTTGGGCTGCCAGATATAAGGGTCGCTTTCAGCCTTTT
>JADFXI010000183.1 GCA_015233655.1 Nitrospirota bacterium
CTGCTTTTTAGAGATGGGCTGGACAATTACATGCCGAAAATTGACGGCGACAAGGCAACAACAAAGCTTCTTTCCAGCAGTTTCTTTACCATAGGTATGGATAAAATCAGCGCCGGCAAGCGCACATTCATTAATTTTACTCAAAACCTGCTCGAAACGGATATCCCCCAGCTCTTTCCACGGGAGACGACAGTGGTTGAGATCCTGGAAGATGTAAACCCTGACACCAAGGTAATAGAGGCTTGCAGAAAACTGTCATCGTTAGGATATCAACTGGCACTGGATGATTTTGTCTTTAATCTTAATTTAGAGCCGCTTATAGAACTTGCCGACATAATCAAAATAGATTTCAGGATTACTCCACCCGCTGAGATGGAAAAAATCATGCGTACGGTCCGCCCCAAGAAGATAAAATTTCTTGCTGAAAAGGTAGAAACAAACGAGGAATTCAATAATGCCTTGGCAATGGGTTATGAATATTTCCAGGGATACTTTTTCAGCAAGCCTGAAATAATAAAAGGAAGAGAAATCTCCAGCTCCTCAATACAATATTTGAACTTCATGACCGAGATCAGTAAGCCCCAGTTTGATCTCACTCAGCTCGAAATGATTATTGCCCGTGACATTTCAATGTCCTATAAGCTACTTCGTCATGTCAATTCCGCATTCTATAGAAGGAGCGGCGACATCACATCTCTAAAACAGGCCTTGCTTATAATGGGAAAGGATGAGGTGACCCGCTTTGTCGCCCTAATCGGACTGTCACAACTTGCCCAAAACAAACCTGATGAACTTATAAGAAGCGCGTGCATAAAAGCAAAGTTATGCGAAACATTAGGGTCTGCCAGCACTTGCCATTCAAATCGTGACGAGCTATTCATATTAGGCCTTTTCTCGAATTTGGATGCCATACTGGATCAGCCAATGAAGGAGATTATGGACAAACTGCCTCTTTCAGATAACATCAAAAACACTCTAGTTCTCCGCGAGGGCGAATTAGCCAGCTTTTTGAATCTTACTGAATCATACGAGCAAGCAAATTGGGACGGCGTAAGAAATTATGCTTCCAAATGTTGCGTAATTGAAAATGTAATTCCGGCTTTTTATGTTGAAGCATGTGCTTGGGCTACTGAATTTGGCTTCTAAATCAATCCCTAATACATTATTATCATAGCGATTGTGACTTGCCCGGCAGTCGAAAGTCCTTCAAAATGTTCTACGTGGAACACTCTGGCAAAATAAGCTTTGTTTGGCACGCGCAAGAACGGGACTCTGTGGTAACATAAAAGACATATGTAACTAAATTGCGAGGATCAATGGATTTAATTTCTATTGACATTAAGATATTTTACCTGATTAACCATGCGATGGCCTGCCCCCTGCTTGATGGACTAATGCCTTTCCTCTCCGCACGAGGATATCTCTTATTGCTCCCGTTCGTATGTTATATTTTCGTGAAAGCTTACAGAGAACAGAAAACAGACAGTGCCTTTGACATTTCTTACGTATCATTAATAGCCGCTCTATCCATCTGTTCCGTGTTTTTGAGCGACTGGATCGGCAATGAGCTGAAACATGCGATAATGCGCGCCAGGCCCTGCATCACGATGGAAGATGTCAGATTGCTTGCCGGATGCACTACTTCCGGCTCAATGCCTTCAAATCATGCCGCGAATTCCTTCGCTTATGCTATTCCGCTTTTCTATCTCACGCGCACTCACATTAGCTTGCGCGTTCGTCTCTATCCAGTTATTTTGGCAGGCTTCGTGGCCCTGTCAAGAGTATACCTTGGCGTACACTACCCCACTGACATCCTGGCAGGAGCGCTTCTCGGCATATCGGTTGCCGGAGTGCTCATAATGCTCTACCGGTTTGCCTCGCAACGATATAAAACAAGTCCTCACTCCACCCTGCTGGTCACAGGATTGGCGGCTATCAGCGTTTTCAGAATTTTTTATATATTACATGGCCCGCTTGACCTTAGCGCAGACGAGGCGCACTATTGGGAGTGGTCCCGACGACTTGACCTGAGCTATTACTCCAAAGGCCCCATGATCGCATATCTCATCCGTCTCGGTACATTTATCTTTGGCAATACTGTCTTCGGCGTCCGTATCCTTGCCGTTGTCTTTTCAGCATTAAGCAGCATATATATCTTCAAACTGGTCAACCTCGCCTATGAGAACGAGGTCCGGACGCAACCCAGTGGGCCGAACCATAATAGTTCCTCTGCACATGGACAGATTGCAGTTCTATCTGCACTTGTCTTCCAATCTATCCCCTTATTTGCGGCATTCGGCATCTTGTTCACTATAGACTCGCCATTTATCTTTTTCTGGATAATATCTCTTTACTTTTTTTACGAGGCCGTTTCAAAGAAATTAAATGAACAACACAAATATTGGTTCTTCTTAGGCTTCTCTATCGGCTGCGGCCTCCTTACAAAATATACGATGGCCTTTTTCCCCTTGTGCGGGATGTTATTGCTAATATTTTCGGATAAACGGTATTTACTGAAAACGCCTATGCCGTATATAACTTGTTTTATCAGTCTGGCGGTGTTCTCACCCGTAATCATCTGGAATATGCAGCACGGATGGGTAACCATGCTCCATACAGCTGGGCAAGCCCATATTGCGGATGGAATGACCTTTTCATTCAAGAACCTTATTGAATTTATCGGCTCTCAAATAGGCATTGTCACTCCACTGTTTTATTGTCTCATGGCTTATGCCCTTTTCAAATATTTCTTATCCGACAAAGGGTTTAGGTCGAAGTTCCTCTTCTTTTTCTCAATTCCTGTCGTAGCCTTCTTTATATTGAAATCTTGTCAGGGCAAAGTGCAGGCAAATTGGGCCATGTTCGGTTACGTCACAGGGATTATTGCTGCAGTACAGTTTTCCATAAAAGGTCCCTCAAAAACCAGGCAAGCATTTCTTGCAGTAAGCGTCAGCCTGGCGCTTGTCCTGACAGTCGTAAGCCACTATCCTTCGATAGTCCACCTGCCACAAAAACTCGATCCATCCGCAAGGTTAAGGGGATGGAAAGAACTTGGCCTGGAGGTAAGCAGCATATCCGCACCGATGTCAAAACAGGGTTATTTAGCTTTATTTTCAGACAGTTATCAAATAGCCAGCGAGTTGGCTTTTTACGTTGACGGACACCCGGAGACATTTTCAATTAATCTTGGCAGACGAATGGACCAATATGATCTATGGCCTGGTATAAACGACTGGGCCGCAAGACTGCGACATCAAAACGCCACCCCCGTTATTAACGGCATCTTTGTCAAGTACGGCAACGAGGAGATGCCCCCTATAGTTGCGCAGGCGTACGACCATTACGAGAAGAAAATATTCAGAGTGTTCGAACATGGCCGGGTCCTCAGGGAATATTCTATTTTTATCTGTTATAATTTCAGGGACCTGAAAATTACGAAACCTGAAACATTTTAGGCCTTGAGGAGTTACTGATGACTGTATCAATAATCGTACCGCTTTACAATGAAGAAGACAATGTTGAAATATTGCACGAAAGGATCATGGAAGTTGTCACCAGCAACAACATTGACTATGAAATAATTTATGTTGATGACGGCAGCAACGACAATACACTTCAGCTTCTCGACAAGCTTCAAAGCAAGCAAAAGAATGTTCTGGTCCTCAGTCTGAGAAGAAATTTCGGACAGACGGCGGCATTCGCAGCGGGATTTGATTTTGCACGCGGAGACATAGTGGTTACCATGGACGGCGATCTCCAGAACGATCCGAGCGATATCCCCAGATTGATCGAGGCCACGAAAGATTATGACCTTGTCAGCGGGTGGCGCAAGAAACGCAAAGACCCTTTCATTACCAGGCGTCTCCCCTCGATAATCGCCAACTGGCTCATCAGCAAGGTCACCGGCGTCAGGCTGCACGATTACGGATGTTCCCTTAAGGCATATCGCAGAGACGTAGTGAAAAACCTGCGGCTCTATGGGGAAATGCACCGGTTCATTCCTGCTGTTGCGAGTTGGTACGGTGTTAGGATTTCGGAAATTGAGACGACCCATCACCCTCGGCTGAGAGGAAAATCAAAATACGGCATATCCAGAACTATCCGCGTGCTGCTGGACCTGATAACGGTAAAATTCCTGCAGAGCTTCTCGACGAGGCCCATGCAGTTCTTTGGCCCGATGGGTCTTATATTCTGCCTTATCGGTTTTTGCACATCTTTGTATCTCACACTCGACAAACTCATTATGGGAGCAAGCATAGGAGGCAGGCCGCTGTTGCTGTTCGGCGTTCTCCTGATAATTGTCGGCGTACAA
>JADFXI010000184.1:0-406 GCA_015233655.1 Nitrospirota bacterium
GGTGCAAGTGTGACCCAGAATTTCATCGTATATAGAACTACCACATGGGGGGTCGGTGCTAATCCAACCAATATAGCCATAGACTCCTCGGGCAATGTGTGGGTCACAAATTACGGCAGCAACACCGTTTCAGAGGGGAGCAATGCCAACGATACGGTTAACACCTTCTCAGTAGGCACTAATCCCCATGGGATAGCCATAGACTCGTCAGGTAACGTTTGGGTCTCAAACCAGGGCGACAACACCGTTACAAAACTAAGCTCTAACGGGACGGTGCTTGGCACCTTCAATGTCGGCAATGGGCCGCGCGGTATTAAAACAGACTCTTCAGGCAATGTGTGGGTGGCAAATTACGGCACTACCAATGCTCTCGGCAGCACCGTTACAAAATTAAGTTCTACCGGGA
>JADFXI010000184.1:527-4309 GCA_015233655.1 Nitrospirota bacterium
GCAGCACCGTTACAAAACTAAGCTCTACCGGGACGGTGCTCGGCACATTCACTGTCGGCAGCGGGCCGCACGGCATCACCATAGACTCCTCTGGTAATGCGTGGGTGTCAATTTCGGGCAGCGATGCTGCTCCAGGCAATACGGTCAATAAATTAAGCTCCAGCGGGACGCTTATCGGCACCTTCACTGTCGGCAGTGAGCCGCACGGTATCAGAATAGACTCTGCAGGCAATACATGGGTGGCAAACTACGGCAGCGTTGCTGTTCCAGGCACCACTGTCACAGAATTGAGTTCCAGTGGAGCAACTATCGGCACATTCGCAGCCGGCAATAATCCGGCTGGACTTGCCATAGACGCCTCGGGCAATATATGGGTGGCAAACTACGGCAGCAATAACGTCACTCAGATCAAGCTTGTCGCTGCGCCGGTAACGTCTTTTTAGGATTTGGATCATCTGACCGAAGCTCTGATTTAGATGTGTTTACGGCAAAGGCCCCGTAGAGGGGCCTTTGCTTTTTCATGATCCTGAACGACTATTTTTCTTTATGCACTACAACTTTTTCTTCAGGAGGCCGTGTTACAACAGACCCCTGCCCCGGCTCAAGTGAAGCGAGTTCGTATATCTCGACAGGTTTTTCTTTCCCTTTTACAACAACTCGTTCCAGGCCCTTGACTGATATGTCCATTATGGTGCGGTCTTCTATTTTGTCCCTGATCTTATCGAGAGTAAATTCGGTCATAAGTATATGCACGTTATATTTCCTGGTGAGTGATTCGACCCGTGACCCCAGGTTCACATGGTCTCCGATGACAGTGTAATCCATCTTCTTGCCTTCAGCGCCGATATTGCCTACAATGACCTCGCCTGTATTAAGACCGATGCCGCAGTCCAGTACCGGCTTCCCCTCCGAAAGCCATTTCTGCCTTAGTTGCTGCAGGACCGATATCATCTCAAGGCTGCACTTAACAGCCAGTTCAGCGTGGTTTTCCTGATGCATAGGCGCGCCCCAGAAGGCGAGAATGGCATCGCCGATGAACTTGTCGAGGGTGCCCTCCCACTTGAACACCACACTCGTCATAGCTCCGAGGTATTCATTCAGGATGGACACTACTTCCTCAGGGGTGTGCTTCTCGGAAAAACTGGTGAAACCCCTTACGTCAGAAAAAAGGATGCTTATTTCTCTTCGTTCTCCCCCGAGTTTCGCCATGTCTGGGTTTTTGATCAGTTCGTTGACGATCCTCTCGGTAACATAGCTTGAAAACATGGCCCTTATCTTACGTGCGTATCTTTCCTCACGGGCATAATTATAGCCGGTGACGCTTATGAAAATAAGCAGGACATTAAGCAGCGGATAGCTGATTGCTATCCACAGGCCTTTTTGTACAAACAGGAGATAACCCGGAACAAGTATCAGAATGAATAGAAGACACGTCACTCCGACAGCGCCGAGTGCCTTGAAACGGGGAATTGTGCACGCTGCCATGATGCCGGATAAAAGCAACAGCAGCAGATTGACGTACCAGGGTAAGTTTTTCAAAAGCCTGTTGTCCAATATTGATGCAATAACGCTTGCCTGCTTCTCAATGCCGGGCATAGCGGCGGAAAAAGGGGTCACCCGCAAGTCATAGATGCCGACTGCGGTAGCACCGACAAGCACTATTTTGCCCTGCAATTGCTCCTGCTTTATTGCACCGTCCAAAATATCAGATATGGAGAGATAACTGAAAGTTTGTTCAGGCCCGTAATAATCAATAAGTGTTCGCCCCCAGTAGTCCGTCGGGACAAAACGCTTCCCGATCTTGACGCCCTCTGCAGCCGACAGAACTATTTTGTCCTGTGGAACGCCAAGATAAGCAGCGGCGGCCTGAAGCGTAACTGAAGGGAACAGATAGCCGCCATACCCGATAACCATGGCTTCCCATCTGAGTGTGCCGTCATTATCGGGGAACATATTGATATGTCCTACCGACATGGCCTGTTCGAGAAGGGTTGCAACAGGGACAAGCGCCCGGTCTGCACTTATCGGATTGTATTTGCTTAAACGTTCAGGGTTGATTACAGTGGACAAAGAGTATTTAAAGAGAAGATCATTTGCAGGAACAGCAGACTTCTTTTCAAAATCAAAAGCAATGGGCAGTATGACATTCGCGGCATCCTCTATAGCAGCGCTCAAAAGCGGGTCATTTTTCTCATGCTCGCTCAGGATTATATCAAAAACGATAATCGCAGCACCCGCAGCGTTCAGTTTTCTCACAAGGCCGGCTAACCTGTCCCGGTCCCAGGGCCACCTGCCGAGACGATCGATGCTTTTTTCGTCGATAGCCGCAATGACAATATTGCCGGGAGGTTTCAAAGGGCCTCTGAGCTTGAACCGATAATCCAGGAGCTTTGCCTCGAGGGTCTCAAGCGCTGTCAGCTTGAGCAGCATAACGCCGCACATAAGAAGGGTTATAAGAATGCCGATAAGACCGGCCACCCCATGCTTTCCGGCACGCCGGGT
Source organism: Nitrospirota bacterium (assembly GCA_015233655.1). Lineage (GTDB taxonomy): Bacteria > Nitrospirota > Thermodesulfovibrionia > Thermodesulfovibrionales > Dissulfurispiraceae > JADFXI01. The sequence goes on from JADFXI010000184.1 coordinate 3,030, forward strand.
AAGAAACGAAGAAACGTTATACATCAGCTACAGTATTTTCGAGGACCTGGGCAAGAGTGATTACGCCTTTCAGGGCCTTGTCAATGGCCTCCTGCCTGAGCGTCATCATGCCGCTTTCGAGAGCAACCCTTCTCAACTCTTCTGTCATGGCCCCTTTGATAAGGAGATTTCTGAATTCCCTGTTGACCAAAAGGACTTCGTATATTCCCGTACGGCCTCTTTCGCCTGAACCGTCGCAGGCATCGCATCCTTTTCCCCTGTATAAAGTGGTCCCGGCCTTCACGTCCCCCTTGGACAGTTCCTGCTCAGCTTCTGTGCACGGGTATGATTCCTTGCACTTGGAGCAGATCCTGCGGGCCAGCCTTTGCGCGCAGACCAGGACAATGGAATCGGCAATAAGGTAGGACTCTATACCCATCTCAATAAGTCTCGTGATGGTGCCGACCGCGTCATTGGTATGCAGCGTCGAAAAGACCATGTGTCCGGTCAGAGACGCCTCAACAGCGGATTTGGCCGTTTCGAGGTCTCGTATTTCACCAATCAGTATGATATCGGGGTCATGCCTCATAAATGCCTTTAAGGCCTTGGCAAATGTATAACCCGTAGCAGGATTAACGCTGCTCTGGATAATCTGACCTCCGAGAGTGGTCTCGACCGGGTCTTCAGCGGTCACTATTTTTACATCTGGAGTATCGAGCGTTTTAAGGGCCGCGAACAGGGCCGTCGATTTACCGCTTCCAGTAGGTCCGACATGGAGCATTATTCCGTAAGGGGTCTGGATAGCTTCCTCGTACAACTTCATGCAGTGATCGTTCAAGCCGAGCATGTCGAGAGTAAGCACGTTGCCTGACTTGTCCAGTATCCTCATGACAACATCCTCACCATAAGGAGTCGGCACGGTAGAAACGCGGAGGTCTATCTCGAGGGAAGGATTATATTTGGTGAAATCTATCCTCCCGTCCTGCGGCACCCTCCTCTCGTCAATTCTCATATCAGCCATTATTTTATAGCGGGTGATAATAGCATCCTGCACGTATTTCGGCACTCTCATTACCTCTGTAAGGTCTCCGTCTATACGGTAGCGCACGCGCAGGTTATACAGGGAGGGCTCAAGATGAATATCACTCGCTCTCTTGTGATATCCTTCTTCCACTATCCTGTTGGCCAGCAAGACCACGGGCGCGCTGTTTTCCGTTGCCTCTTCCTTGGCGACCTCCGCCATCTCAACTTCGGCGCGCATGGTGTCGGCAACATTGTCCAGAAGGTTCCCGAATCCCATC
>JADFXI010000185.1 GCA_015233655.1 Nitrospirota bacterium
TCCGAGGCTGCGAATGACTTCAAAGCTGACGCAATCAACCAGGCTGAGTTTTCGTCGATACACTACAATATAGGAATTTATTGATTGCTCAAATCCTTTTATGGTACTCTATTCAGACCGGAGGTTATGCTATGAAAATATCAGAAGATATACGGCCCGTTACTTACCTTAAGTCGCGCGCCGCTGCTCTTTTGTCTCAGATCAATGAGACACACAGGCCGGTAATTATTACTCAAAACGGTGAGGCCCGTGCAGTGTTGCAGGACCCCGAGACTTATGAAAGCATGCGGTCTGCCATTGGTTTGATGAAGCTGATAGCCCAGGGCGAGGAAGACATTCGCAGACAACGGACGACGGCGCAGGACGAGCTTTTCGAACGTCTTGAAAAAAAATTAAAGTCCGGCGGAAAATAAGATACCTGTCATGCTCAAACATGTTGTGCGATGGGCCAATATCGCCGAGAATGATTTAGAAGCCATAATCGATTTTATTGCAAATGAAAGTCCTGATGCTGCTTTAAAGGTCCTGGGCAAGATACGCGATAAGACTTCCCGCCTGATTTCAATGCCGCAAAGAGGGCGGATAGTCCCTGAGTTAAGGCAGCAGGGGATATTCATATATCACGAACTTGTTTCTGCCCCATGGAGGATTATTTACAGGGTAGACGGACAAACTGTTTATGTTCTTGCAGTGATTGATTCACGCCGTAATGTGGAGGACATACTGCTTGACAGATTTGCCCGTTAAACATGTCCTTCCAAAAAACATGCAATCAACAAACAAAGAATTTCTCAACAAAACGGCCTTTCATATCCTGCTGATTGCAGCCATAGGTTTTCTTGCTTATTCCAATACCTTTAGCGTCCCTTTCCAGTGGGATGAAGAAGCATTTCTCGGTGAAAACCCGATTATCAGAAACCTGGACTACTTTTTTCATCCATCAAAAGCGGTCGGACTGCCTTTTTACGAGGCCTTCGTTAACAGGTATGTGGGTTATCTTACTTTTGCGATCAACTACAGACTCCATGCCTTCAGTGTGGCCGGTTTCCACGTCGTCAACATCTCGATGCACCTTATCAATGCCATACTGGTTTATTGCTTCGTATTGGTAACCTTTAAATCTCCATTTCTAAGAGATTCCAGCTTAAGCGGCAATGCAAAATCCATTGCGCTTGCCGCATCACTGTTTTTTGTTGCGCACCCACTTCAGACCGAAGCGATAACTTACATATTCCAGCGGTTCGTGCCCCTGGTTACGATGTTTTGTCTGTTGTCTATCGTGCTGTATGCTCATTCGCGCATGTCCGTAAACGTCAGGCGTAAATATTTGTTCTACTTCCTCTCTGTAATGTCCGCCGTGGTCGCCATGAAGAGCAAGGAAAATGCGTTTACCCTGCCTATTGTTATTGCTATGTATGAGTTCTGTTTTTTTACGCCGCCTCTTGCGCTGTCGCCCCCTGAGCTTCGCAACCTCCGGCGACTGCGTCTTCTCTATCTCGCTCCGTTGCTGCTGACCTTATGCATAATCCCTCTGACATTCACCGGAATGAATAAACCGCTGAATCAAATAGTGCAGCAAGTGGCAACCGTAAACATAGGATATCCGGATACGCCGAGATGGCCGTACCTGTTCACACAATTCAGGGTCATAGTGACTTATCTCAGGCTGCTGATCTTCCCTGTAAACCAGAACCTGGATTACGACTATCCATTGTATAGTTCTTTCCTCATCCCTCAGGTAGAGTTATCGTTTCTCTTTCTTCTGGCGCTTTTCGGGCTGGGGGTGTATTTAGTGCTGAGGGCCAAGGACAATGCTTTTGCCGAGTTGCGCCTGGTCGGTTTCGGCATATTGTGGTTTTTTATTACGCTATCTGTCGAATCCAGCATCATACCGCAGCCCATGCTTATTGATGAATATCGGGCCTATCTGCCTTCAGTCGGCTTTTTCATCTCGGTGTGCCCTGTCCTGCTTATTCTTGCCGGGAGAATCATGATTAAAGGCAGGATGGCGATATTGCTATTTGGTTTGATACTTGCCGTCCTTTTCGGACTGACATATATGAGGAACGCGGTCTGGTGCGATTCATTCACGCTGTGGGAAGATGTCGCCCAAAAAAGCCCGAGAAATGTACGCGCATTTAACAACCTCGGCAACGGCTATCTGAGCATCAATGAAACCGACAGGGCCATTGCAATGTTCAACAGAGCTATCTCCCTACTGCCTAGTTACGCATTGGCCTATCACAACAGGGGAGAGGCATATATCAAGAAAAAAAATTATGACAGTGCCCTCAAAGACTTTGTAAAAGCAGATTCAATGCAAAAGAATTATCTTACATACATAGGAATGGGCAAAGCTTACTACGGAAAAGGCGAGTCTGATCTCGCCCTCAAAAACTTTATCCAGGCCCTTGCCATTAAGCCGACCTCTGAGAGGGCGATAAGCGGGGTTGCCTTTTACTATGCTAAAACCGGCCAATACGATGACGCAATCCGTTTGTACAGCAAGGGGTTGAAATTGAACCCTACCAATCCGGACAGCTATCTCAACCGGGGAAAAGTTTATATGGCGAGAAAAGAATACGAAAAGGCTGCCTCGGACTTTGCCGCTGCTGTAAGGCTTAACCCGTCGGACATGGACGCCATTTACAATTGCGCCATGGGTTATTACTATTCAGGCCGGTATGATTTAGCTGCTCGGGAGTACAGCAGGGCCATTGCGCTGAACTCCAAGAGCGCTCCTTTGTATGAAGGACGCGGGCTCTCCTTATATAATCAAAAGGACATCATTCATGCTATAGAAGACTTTACAAGAGCTATTGAGCTTAGCGCTGAATCTCCTTTTGCTTACTCTAACAGAGGAATCGCCTGGTCGGATATGAAAAAGTTTGATCGCGCAATTGCAGACTTTACAAGAGCAATCGAGTTAAAAAATGATTTTGCGTGGGCCTACATGAACAGGGGCGTGGCTTATAAAATGGCGGGGTCGGTTGATCACGCGCTCACAGACTTCAATAAAGCGCTTTCATTAAACCCTGACAATGCCGTTGCGTACACAAACAGGGGAGACCTTTATGCTGAACAAGGCAAGATGGCAAAAGCTGTGAGCGATTACAGAAAAGGCTGCGGACTTAAAGACATAAACGCATGTTCAAGGCTCCAGACTGACAAAAAACAACGGGTTATGGGTGAAAAATAATACCCATAACCCGTTGCCCTAAAAAATGTAGGTCAAAACAGTAGACGTTGTGCTCCAGGCAGCCGGAGCTTGCGTACCGTCGCCGCAGTTCAAAAGTCTTCCGCTCGTTCCAATGGCGGTGCCGTCAATATTGCTGTCGATAGTCTCGATTAAAGATTGCGTAGCAGTCGAGGGCAGAGTTAATACCATGTAGTTTCTTGTCCCAAAACTGCCATTGCAAACAGCTCCACCCTGAATCTGCACATTGATTTCACCGACAACCGGATCCGGATGGGATATTGTAGCAGCATTCAGGCTCGTTGTGAGGGCGTTTATATTAGCGATGATACCGTTGGCGACACTCCCGGCGCCTATACCGGAATCACCGGGCCAGTACCCCTTTCTGTCATAGTATGCACCCATAGGCACCTGCCATTGGTTAATTAAGCTCGCAACTTTCTTGGCCTTGGAGTTGTCTATCAAATCCTGCCCCTTCAATACGGCCGCGAGTATTATGCCGATAATAACCAGAACAATTGAGAGTTCTATCAGCGTAAAACCTTTTTGATTTCGGTCAAATATTCCCATGACACCTCCTGTAATTAGTAAGGCCTCAAAAAAAGCGGGCTAAAAGATATAAGTTAATATAGTAGTAGCAGCACCCCAGGCTGAAGGGCCGCTTCCAGTTCCGTTTGTGCCGCAGTTAACAAGCCTGCCGCTCGTTCCAAGGGCTGTTCCGTCAACATTTGTATCAATCGTCTCGATGAAAGATTGTGTGGATGTAACAGGCAGGGTTATGACCATGTAGTTTTTTGTTCCAAAACTTCCGCCGCATACAGTCGAACCGCCCTGAATGGCCACACTGATATCTCCAATCGTAGGGTCAGGGTGCTGTACAGTAGCGGCGTTCAGGCTGGCTGTCATAGCATTAATATTTGCTATAATGCCATTAGGCGTTGCTCCGCCGGCATCGCCCGGAAACATACTCTTTCTGTCGTAGTATGTCATGATAGGCACCTGCCACTGGCTGATTAAAGTCGCCACCTTCTTTGCCTTTGCATTCTGTATCAAATCCTGGCCCTTTAATACCGCCCCGAGTATTATTCCGATA
>JADFXI010000186.1 GCA_015233655.1 Nitrospirota bacterium
ACCGCTATATTAAGGATGCGCGGGAGATCTGCGGCATGCAGATCATCCAGCACGGCATCAAGGATTTTGAAGTGCTTGTTGTGCCGACAGATGGCTTTAACTCTGAAACCGTAGCCTGGCTTGGTGAAAAACTGAATGAGTTCATGCTGGAGCCGACAGCACTGAGAGTCAGCAAGGTGCCCGAAATCACCAGGGAGAAATCCGGAAAAATTCGATTCTGCAAGAATCTTATGCCGGAACGTCCAAATTTATGATTGCACGTAAACATTCTATGGATTTAAAAGGGATTTTCTGTAGAAAGGTGTATCAGCCATTGCTCCACCGACGGCGTGGTCTGAATGTCCGTTTATGGGAAGAGCGTTTTCGAAATTTTGAAGCAATGACGCCCGAAGCACTTGTATCTCATCAACAGGACGCTTTGCTGATTATGTTGCGCTATGCGTATTTACACGTACCGTATTATCGTTGTCTGCTCGAATCGGGAGGCATAAGAGCGATTGATGATCATGTGCCGGACATTAGCCATAATATACCGATACTTACCAAAGATATTGACAGAGATCAGGAATTCCAATTGCGATCTCGCGATCCCGAATTGCAACAAGTTCACCAAAATATGACTGGTGGATCAACGGGAACTCCGCTCAATTTCTGTCAGGATGCTGATTATCGGGCTGCTGCTCTTGGCGCAGAACGGTGCATCTTAAGGTGGTGGGGCATAGAGCCAGGAGATAGAACGACGGCATTTTGGGGAGCGGATAGAGAACTTCACGATTGGACTCTCCGCGAAAAATTCATGATGTGGCTCAACAGAGAGAATATTTTTGATTCGTTTGCAATGAGTGAAGAAAAAATGCATAGCTTTGCAACTGAACTTATGCGTTGGAAACCGCTTTACATTAAGGGGTATGCTTCTTCACTGCACCTGTTTGCCCGTTTTCTCCTTAATCATAAGCAATTTAGCATCAGACCACTGGCGATCAGGTCAACTGCCGAAACTCTTTTTGACTTCCAACGAAACGATATTGAAAGTGCCTTCAATTGTAAAGTGTTTAATTTCTATGGATCACGTGAAGTCAACAACTTGGCTGCGGAATGTGTTGAGCAGTCAGGATTGCATATTCTGGCAGGCAGCAGAATTCTTGAGGTAGTAGACGCAAATGATAATCCAGTGCCTTCCGGGCAAGTCGGGCGTCTTATTGTTACTGATCTGGTAAACCGGGCGATGCCCTTCATTCGCTATGAAAACGGCGACCTTGGAGTCCTTTCTGATACTCCATGCGCCTGTGGCCTTCCTTACCCACGTATTGATAAAGTAATCGGACGAGTCAGTGATGTTCTTGTTGGCAAAAATGGACAATATGTGCACGGAGAGTTTGTCACGCACCTCTTTTATGGATCGCGCGGCATTGATAATTTCCAGCTTATTCAGCATGACGTAAACAGGATTGAAATCATTATCCAGGGTGTTCCCGACAATGCCTGCCCGGATATGGCGTTAATTAAACAAAAGATATGTGATCGTCTGGGCACCGTTGATATTACTGTACGCTATGTGGATGGCTTCGCACGAAATTCAAGTGGGAAGCATCGTTTCATCATATCAAAGATATCGCCGTTCCAAAACACAACTCATTGAAACAGCCAATGATGGCAGTTACAGAAGGGATACCAAGTACTATGTCTGCCATAGTCAAAGTTAAGATGGTGTTGAGGCATATGATTATCGCTCTGAATAAATTGAGATTAATGGAATGTATTGTATTGCCGGCGACAGTTTTGTTGTTGGTATCCTGCGGTGGTCGTAGTATTGGTGGCAGTAATGTTAATAGCAGTCAGTCTTCAGCCGGCACGAATAACGGGAATGTTACGCTCGGCAGTAAAGTAACCGGTTGTGGCAGTATAAGTGCCGCCGGGACTTACACGCTGCAAAACGATGTAAGCAGCAACGGCACCTGCTTTACCGTGACATCCGCCAACGTCACCCTTGATCTTAATGGCCATACCGTAACGTACGACAATGAAGCGCCGATAATAATACCGAACGGCTCATTCGAGAGCGCACTTACCGGTACCTGGGACATATCGAACGCCGCCAACATATCCAGACATGCGGGGACCTACGTTGCCCCGGTAACAGTTTATGATGGCAGCTATGCAATGCAGTGGTCACTCCCCACGTCTGATCAGTATATCCAAACGAGCGGCACGGTCGCACTCGAAGCAAATACGACGTACAGTCTTTCGGCGATGTTTTATGTTGCTCCAACGGGCGTTGGCTCTCCCGATGGAATCGCTCTCACGGTGTCCATGCCGGGAACGAGTTGGTCGGCAACACAGACAGGTATGACGTACCGGGGGTTCCAATACACGAACGTGGAGTTCACGACAACCTCGGCGGGATCTTACCCTGTCAGAGTGGCACTCTCCGGCGCCGGGTCATCTACCGGGTACGTGTATGTGGATGATGTGCGGATTGTAAAGTCTCGCTCATACGGTGTCTATGTTGGTCCGGGATATTCCAATGCGAACTACCTGACGGTAACAAACGGTTCAATCGTACAAGGGCAGGGAGCGGGTTACAAGTCGGCCGGGATTTCTTTCTATGAGAACAGCGGAACCGGGCAAAATATCAACAACCTCAACATCACAACGAATGGCAATAGCTCGCATGTGATTGAATTTCCAAACGGCACAACAAGTTGGGTCAACTCCCAAATCTATGACAACACCCTCACTTCCAACGTAACCACGATCAAATCCAGGGACCAAGGCGATGGCGCTATAATTTGGGAATCTACTCATGGTTCCTATGGAACGCGTATCTACAACAACACGATAACAGCAGGTCCACAGGGCGGGATAGTGGTGGGCCAATATGCAGGGCAAACCCTGAACGAGGTTGACCATAATAATATTACTCTCCAAGCCAAATACTCGAATGCCTTTGCAATGGGTTCCGGTGGCCTTGTCCATGATAATATCATCAATTGCGGCAGCGGCTTGAACACGTGTCGCGGTATTTATGCCGCGGGAAACGGCACCCAGATTTACAACAACACCATATCCGTACAGAGGCTCCCCAACAACCAGGAATATGGGACATCCGCTTCAAACGGCGGTCAGGCCGGCGGCTGTGACCTGGGCGGAGCATATGGTATTCAGGCTGAAGACGACACAGGCCTTTATGTAACCAACTTGGCAGTTTACGGCAATACGGTAACAGCCTACTCGAACCAGTGTGAGGCGTTTGCCCTGAGAACCGACATACTGCAAAGCGGATCGTCAAACAATGCATTCTACTCAAACACGTTTACCGCCATTGCGAATGGCACGGTGAGGGCATCAGCTTTTAAGAACTCAGGTGGCGCAGATAGCAGGGAAAGTATTTCCGGTAATACTTTCCAGTCTAACCGTCGGTGGATATACATACTTACTGAAGAGGGGGAAATTACGGGTCCTTTGACACTTGCCGGCAACAAGTGGGTAACTACCGGCACAATAGACAGCCCGTTTCACCCGTTTGAGACGTCGGGAATTGCCGGGAGTTTAACTTTTGTAAATAACACCTATGGGAACTCGGGAGATCAGGCCAGTTTTTTGTCGGATTGCTTTAGAACAACCGGAAACTTCAGCGTGTGTAGCCCCAATGTCACTTTTAGCGTGATGTCGCCATAGGTATCCAGGAGCGATACCAAACACATATTTTTTCATAATCTCCCTCATTGTGCATCAACTGTGATTTCAGTCACACCAATTCCCCATAAAAAGCCGTATAAAGAATATAAATAAATAATAACTGACTGTTTTCGAACAGGTAAACCCAGGGTAACCTGGGGGCACAAAGCCACGGGTCCTTGCATGAGGATAGCCGGGTTGGCGAAGAAACAGGCGAACGATTTTCGTTCAGCCTGTTTTTTTGTGGAAAAAATAGAGTTAGATAAAATGAACATTATATCCGTAGCAAATGCGTCTTCGTATAACCAACTGTTTCCGAAAGGGTAAACCTCGGGTAACCGGGGGACACAAAGCCACAGATCCTGTTTGGGCAGGATGGCTGGGCTACCGAAGAACAGGCACCACCTCTCCATGGTGTCCTGATTCTCTCTAGGAACAAGAAGTACACCATGGAGGTGTCACATGTTATTTGCAAGCAGGGTACATTATCCAGTACTTACATCCATATGCCTCGTATTGGCACTTGTCATGGCAGGTGGCGAAACCTACGCTGCCGATCTCACTGCCTGCGGCACAATCAGTGCTTCAGATACCTACACGCTGCAA
>JADFXI010000187.1 GCA_015233655.1 Nitrospirota bacterium
AACCGGAGAAAAACCGAACTCAATGGCAATTACCGTGCTTGAGGCCAAAAGCGAAAACGACATCAGACCGGAGACCTGGGAAATCAAAATACTGGGAACGGACATATCTAAAAGGGCATTGGAAACTGCCGGCTCCGGGATTTACGATCAGTACCAGTTCCAGGAGAATGTTCCCAAGGACATTATTAGCAAGTATTTTTTGAAAGGGGTAGATGAAAGAAAGGGTACGGTCAAGGTCAAGGGTTTTGTACAGGACATGGTGAGGCTGCGAAGGCTGAACTTTATGGAAAGCTCTTATCCGTTCAGCAAGGAGTTCGATGTGATTATGTGCAGAAATGTAATGATCTATTTCGATGAGCCCATGAAACAACATGTGCTGTCCAAGTTCCACCGCCATTTGTGCAACATGGGCCATCTTTTTCTGGGTCATTCGGAAACCATGATCGGAAATGACAATTTCGCCCCCGTTAACGTAACGGTCTACAGGAAAAAATGATAAGCATAACGCTGAGCGTAGGAGATGTTGTTGCGAGCAGGGAGCCGGTAATACTGGGCACGATCCTCGGTTCATGTGTATCGGTCTGTCTGTATGACGAGCAGTCGAGCATCGGCGGGATGAACCATTTTTTACTACCAGGGATGAGTAAAGGGGTGAAGAACTTGCTGTACTGCGGCCCCGATTCCATAAAGAGGCTGGTTGATAAAGTCCAGAACATGGGAGCTGACGTACGCAATATCAGGGCGAAGGTATTCGGAGGAGGCAGGGTCATAAAAGAATTTTCAGAGGAATTCAATATAGGGCAGAAAAACGTGATGACCGCCAAAGAAATATTATCGAATTACGGCATCCCTATCATCAGGGAATTCACATGCCCTGATTACGGCATAAAACTTATTTTCCATACCGCAACAGGCAGGGCCTTTGTAAAGCAGCTTTACGACGGAGATTTGCGCTCGTGGGGCGAAAAGAGCACATTGCCCTGTTCGGTCCTGAATTTGCAGGCGAGGGGGCCCTGCTGATATGTACGCTGAGAGAAAGACAAAGGTATTGATCATTGACGATTCAGCCGTCATAAGGCACCTCCTTACGGAAATTCTCACTGAGGCCGGTGACATTGAAGTTGTAGGGACTGCGCAAGACCCCATTTTTGCCATGGAAAAGATTATTAATCTGAAGCCTGATGTAATTACGCTTGATGTTGAAATGCCGAGGATGGACGGCCTGACATTTCTGAAAGAGTTAATGACCGTCAATCCGATTCCTGTCGTAATGGTCAGCGCATTAACGGGCAAGGGATGTGAGACTACACTGAAATCTCTTGAACTGGGGGCCGTGGACTATATATCTAAGCCCTCAATAGACGTCTCCAGCGGAATTGCCGGACTGAGCGATGAGATCAGCAGAAAAGTCAGGTCGGCGTCGAAGGCGCGCGTAAGGATGAACATGACGACCCCTTGCCGGTCTTTCATAAACGACGGGCCCAGGCAGTCTTCCCTCGATACCAGGAAAATGTCTACTACAGACAGTATTATTGCCATAGGGGCGTCTACGGGAGGCACCCAGGCCATAACTGAGGTCATAACAGCTATGCCGGAATCAACTCCGGGCATTGTTATAGTGCAGCATATGCCTCCGGTGCTTACGCGGTCCTTTGCGGACCGGCTGAATACGCTATCGAGAGTTGACGTTAAAGAAGCTGCTTCCGGCGACAGAATATTAAGGGGTACGGTTCTGATTGCGCCCGGCAACCGTCATATGGCGATCAGGAGAAACGGGGCCATGTATTATGTGGAAGTTATGGATGGCCCCATGGTCAATTACGTAAGACCATCAGTGGATGTGCTTTTCAGGTCAGTGGCTAAATATGCAGGGAAAAACGCTATAGGTGTAATCCTGACCGGAATGGGTGAGGACGGTGCCAGGGGCTTGCTTGAAATGAAATCTGCGGGAGCTTTCACTGTGGCGCAGGATGAGGCTTCTTCAATAGTGTTTGGGATGCCTAAAAGGGCCATAGAAATGGGCGCAGCGAACAAGGTTGCTTCACTAAATGAGATGGCCGGAATCATATCGTGCCACAATATGGGAGGGGTCGGATAAATGATAGTTGCACCTCAAGCCAATTTCAGCTCGCCGGTGGTCATTGTCGATGATGAAACGCATATCCTCGACACTTTCAGCCTGATACTCCGGAGTTCGGGGATCGATAATGTGAAGACCATCGATGACGGCAACCGGGTCATGCCGTTTCTGAACGTACAGAGAGTGTCGGCTGTTGTCCTGGACCTTATAATGCCGCATACCTCTGGAATTAAACTGCTCGCCCAGATAAAACAGGAGTTCCCGAGCATCCCTGTAATCATCATGACTGCGATTAATGACCTGGATACGGCGGTGGAGTGCATGAAAGAAGGGGCCTTCGATTATCTTGTAAAGCCGGTGGAGAAAATCCGTTTTGTCGAGCTTGTGAAAAAGGCCCTGGAGATAAACGAATTGCGCAATCAGGTGCATGTTCTGAAGAGGTATCTGTTGAGCGGCACCCTGTCGAATAAGGACGCCTTTTCATTGATTTTCACCCAGAGCCGCAAACTGTTTGCTGTTTGCCAGTATGCCGAGGCCATAGCGAAGTCGCAGCAGCCGGTTCTAATCAATGGAGAGACGGGAGTGGGCAAGGAGCTAATAGCGAGGGCCATACATGATCTGAGCGGCAGGAAGGGCAAATTTGTGGCAGTCAATGCTGCGGGATTGGATGACATGATGTTTTCGGACACGCTGTTCGGGCATGAGAAGGGGGCTTATACCGGTGCGGACAACCGGCGTGACGGACTCATAGCGCAGGCCGAAGGAGGGACGCTGTTTCTGGACGAAATCGGCGATGTGAGCGAGGCCTCGCAGATAAAGGTCCTGAGGCTGCTGGAGGAGGGGGTGTATTATCCACTGGGCTCCGACATGGACAAGCACAGTGATGCGCGGATAGTAGCGTCCACCAACAGGAACCTTTATGAAATGATGGCGTCAGGGAAATTCCGCAAAGACTTATATTATCGTCTTCATGCGCACCATGTGGAGATTCCGCCGCTTAGGGAGAGGCTGGAAGACATACCGCTGCTGGTGAACAAGTTTCTGGAAGATGCGGCGGTATCGATGAACAGGAAGAAGCCGACAGTGCCGCCTGAATTGTACACCCTGCTGTCGACGTACCATTTTCCGGGCAATGTCAGGGAGCTCAAGGCCATGGTATATGATGCCGCAGTGCAGCATAAGGGCGGGGTGCTGTCGATGGAGAGTTTCAAGAAAGCCATAAACAGCAATAAAAGGGCCTCGGGCCAGGCTTTGTCGGGCGGCGCTGAGAAAGGACCTGTTGCTCTGTCGTATACATTTTCGCGTTTTCCGACCTTCAAGGAAACGGAAGAGTATCTGATAGAAGAGGCGATGAAACTTTCAAAGGGCAATCAGACCATAGCGTCATCCCTGCTCGGCATCACACGCCAGGCGCTATACAAACGCCTGCGCAATAAGAAACGGTATCAGGAGCTTATAAGTCAGTAGTTAAAATGAGGCGAGCCGTGGGCAGAGGAAAAGGTTGCAACATTATTTTACAAAAGGTATTTTCATCAAAATTATGTAACATATTGAATTAATGGCGTAAAGTTGTTTTATAAAGAAATGCCTGACAACTTTGTTAACGTATTTAACAGCCTGGCTGTTTTATGTAATATTTATGTAACCTGTTGCCTGTAATAATAAAACAACATAAAATGCTCAATGGCATATTGAATGCATATGAGGAAGTCAGGCAGCAGGCAGGATTAAGCACTTTTGATATATTTTGATGCTTACTGACCGCTTCGCACTTATAACCGTTGTTTTTTTCATTATGCGTCATTGAAAAAGGAGGATACATTGGAAAAGCGTTTGGGGCTTTATGAGGAAGAGTTGGTTGAACGTGAAGCTGACTATGCCGGCAAGGGAATCGGAGAGATCGCGACGATGGAAATCGCGGCCCCTGCGGAAACTGAAATAATAAGAGATTCCTTTGAGCATGAGTACGATCCTTTAAAGGCTTACCTTAAGGGCATAAGTTTTATGTCTCTTTTGACTAAAGAAGGAGAAGTCGCAATAGCCAGGAAGATCGAGACCTGCAAATTAAAAATATTCAGCATTATTTTTACAGTCCCTTTTGTTCTGAACAAACTCGTGACAATGGGCCGTCTTTTGAAGAGGGGTGAGAGCCAGCTTTCTGAATATGTTCA
>JADFXI010000188.1:0-3562 GCA_015233655.1 Nitrospirota bacterium
GCACCCTTACTCATGTGCTGAATGGGAGAGATCAATCAAGGATAACGCATATTTTCATAACGCATGCTCACCTTGATCATATCAGGGACATCTCTTTTCTCGCCGACAATATTATTGTGGAAAGGAGAAAGCAGAGGGTAAACATCATAAGTATCCCCTCCGTGATCGCAACGATCAAGAGAAACCTTCTTAATAATTCATTGTGGCCTGATTTTTCTATGATCCCCGATTATGAAAATGCAGTTTTGCGTTATGCCACTCTGAAGGAGGGAGAAGAGTTAATCGCCAACGGCAATCGGGTCAGCGCATACAAGGTGCATCATTCGGTCCCGGCAGTAGGATACCTAGTGGAAGACAAAAATAATAAACGGTTCTTTTATACCGGCGATACCGGGCCTACGGACTCGACATGGGAAAAGATCGGGGACAGGAAGCTGGACTGTCTGATCATCGAAGTCTCATTCCCCAACAGGATGAGCGAAATGGCGGCCATAACGGGGCATCTGACTTCGAGACTGCTCAAGGCCGAGATCCGGAAGATAAAACATATGCCGGACAGGATATATATAACACATCCAAAGCCCCAGCACCTCAAGGAAATCAGGGCCGAACTCAAGAAGCTCAACATGAAAAACCTCAGACTCCTTAAAGAGGGAGACATCATTTCGGTTTAGACAAACCCTGATTTTTGCAGCGCGGAAAGCAGTGAGGAGTTGCTGTCAGGCCGTACAAATTTGGCCACATATTTTGCAAGGATGTCCGGTTCCAGGTTAACGGAATCTCCGGCACCTTTGAAGCCCAGAGTCGTTAGTTTCGCGGTGTGGGGTATAATCACCAGGCTGAAGGCATCCTGAAACAGATCAACAACGGTCAGGCTTATACCGTCAACAGCAACAGAACCTTTTTGAACAAGATAGTTCAGAACACTCGCCGGAGCTTCTATTTCTATCCTTATTGCATCACCCGACGATGTCTTTGAGCGAATCCTCCCTGTTCCGTCAATGTGCCCTGTAACGAAATGTCCGCCCAGTTTCGAGCTTGGCTTCAGAGAAGGTTCAAGGTTGACGCGGTCGCCCTTTTTAGAGCTTCCGAGGTTGGTGCTCTTTAAGGTTTCATGGGACATGTCGAAAGAAAGCACACTGTTTTCTATGTCCGTCACTGTGAGGCATACTCCGTTTACCGAAATGCTGTCTCCAATTGCGGCATCAGGGACAATCTCCCTGGCCTTGACTGAAATACGGGCATTCCCGGCCCTTTTTTCCAGACCCGTAATCTCACCTATTTCCGTTATCAATCCGGTAAACATAAGGACCTCGACCCTGTTAAAGCTATCTTACCAATCCGCCTATCCTGCCGAATCGGGGGAATTTTTTAATTGCGTCCCAGGACCAGTATATTATCATGGCCTTGCCCTTTACCAGCTTGAGATCGACGTAACCCCAGTACCTGCTGTCGTAGCTCTGGTCCCTGTTGTCACCCATTACGAAAAGCTTGCCGTTGGGGACCAGGTAAGGGCCGAAATTGTCCCTCGGGTCTGCGCCGTCCAGCGAACTATTGTCGGTATGCTGCGTAAATTTTTCAGTCATAGGTTTCCCGTTCACAAAAAGCACCTTGTCCTTTTCCTCGACGATGTCCCCTCCTACCCCTACGACTCTCTTGATAAAGTCTTTGCTTAAATCCTCTGGGTATTTAAAGACAACGATATCTCCTTTCTTAGGCTGCGTAAGGATAAGGACCTTTTTGTCGCCGAAAGGCACTTGCGTTCCGTATATGAACTTGTTCACGAGTATGTGGTCGCCTATTAGCAGAGTCGGGATCATTGAGCCCGAAGGTATCTTGAATGCTTGCACAATATATGTTCTGATTATAAGCGCGAAAATCAGCGCGGTGCCGACCGCTTTGATGTATTCCCACGCTTTGCTCTGTTTTGTAATCAAGACAGTTACCTCCCGTAGTTTTATTCTTTTACCTTTAGCACAGACAGGAAGGCTTCCTGGGGTATTTCAACCCTTCCGATCTGCTTCATTTTCTTCTTGCCCTCTTTCTGCTTCTCCAGCAGCTTCCTTTTCCTCGTTATATCGCCGCCATAGCATTTGGCAAGGACATTTTTTCTCATGGCTTTCACGCTTTCACGCGCAACTATCTTGCCGCCTATCGCAGCCTGTATGGCGATTTCGAACATCTGGCGCGGAATGACCTCTCTCAGCTTCTCAACAATTTGCCTGCCCTTATAATAAGATTTATCGCTGTGGACAATCAAGGAAAGCGCGTCCACCGGCTCTCCGTTAAGCAAGATATCCAGCTTTACCAGTTTGGACTGCCGGTATCCTATGAATTCATAGTCCATGGATGCATAACCGCGGGAGACCGATTTCAGCCGGTCATAAAAATCCCAGAGAATTTCGTTGAGCGGGATTTCATAAGCGACCATAATCCGGTCTTTGCTGATAAACGTGAATTCCGTCTGGGTCCCCCGCTTTTCCTGGCAAAGTTCGAGGATCTGGCCTATATATGCCTGCGGCACAAATACCGATACTTTTACATACGGCTCCTCAATTCTTTCGAAAGAATCAGGAAGACTGCTCGGGTTGTCGATAAAAAAGTCGTTTCCTTTGGCCCCGGTCACTTTATAAATAACCGTAGGTGCCGTGGTGATAAGAGAAAGCTCAAATTCCCTTTCGAGCCTCTCTTTGATGATCTCCATGTGCAGGAGCCCCAAGAAGCCGCACCTGAAGCCGAAACCGAGTGCCGACGATGTTTCCGGCTCAAAGCTGAACGAAGAATCGTTCAGCCGCAGTTTCTCAAGCGCATTCTTCAACTCCTCATACTGTATGTTTTCGATGGGATAAAGCCCTGAAAAAACCATGGGCTTGATCTCCTTGTATCCCGGCAGCGCGCCTTCGGCGGGGCGGGCGGCATCGGTAATTGTGTCTCCTATCTTGGTGTCGCTGACTGTCTTGATGCCTGCAATGACATATCCTACTTCCCCTGCCGAAAGTTGTTGCACGTCCTCCATTTTAGGAGTAAAGACGCCGGTCTTGCCCACTTCATATTCCTTTCCGGCAGCCATGAACCTCATCCTCATGCCCGGACGTATGGTGCCGTCGAAGACCCTGACAAGGACGATAACTCCCTGATAGTTGTCAAACCATGAATCGAAGATCAGGGCTTTCAATGGGGCGTCGTGAGTGCCTTTCGGGGCCGGGACCTTTTTGACAATGGCCTCGAGGATCTCTTTTGTGCCTATTCCCTCTTTGGCGCTTGCGAGGATAGCGCCGGCACAATCTATTCCTATGGCCTCTTCTATCTGCTCCTTGACTCTCTGGGGTTCAGCGCCCGGAAGGTCTATTTTGTTGATTACCGGAATGATCTCGTGGTCATGTTCAGTGGCGAGATAAGTGTTGGCAAGGGTTTGGGCCTCTACGCCCTGGGTCGCATCTACAACCAGAAGGCTCCCTTCGCATGATTGCAGGCTTTTTGAGACCTCATAAGAAAAATCAACATGGCCCGGCGTATCGATGAGATTGAGTATATATTCGTTGCCGTCATCAGCCGCCTAGTT
>JADFXI010000188.1:3642-4250 GCA_015233655.1 Nitrospirota bacterium
ATTTCCCTTGAACTCAACGCCCCGGTAAACTCAAGCCGCCTGTCGGCCAGAGTGGATTTGCCATGATCGATATGTGCGATTATAGTAAAATTGCGGATATTGTTCGGCATATCTAAAATCTGTAATGCGTAACGCGGGTTTCGTCCCTCATTTTCTTACGCGTTACGGTCTCTCACGAGTTGTGCGGCCCCGATGAGTCCGGCATCGTCTCCCAGGGTGGAAGCGATGATCTGAACATTCCCGTAAAGTTCCTTCAAGGCCCGTCTCGATGCCTCTTTTATTGCGGATTCTATATAAATGTTCCAGGCGCCGATGAGACCGCCGGTGAGGATGATGGCATCGGGGCTCATAATATTAATGACATTGGCGATGCCGATGCCCAGGCCCTTGCCGGCCTCACGCATAATATTTCTTGCTAGCGGATCGCCTTCAATTGCCGCACTGTATATGTCTATGGCTTTAACTTTGTAAAAATTGCCGTTATTGAATTCTTTGAGGACACTGCTGCCCCCCTTCTCAAGCTCGGTTATGGTATTGCTTATAATGGCCGTTGCCGAGGCATAGAGTTCGAGGCACCCGACATTGCCGCAAGGGCATTGCTGTCCGTC
>JADFXI010000189.1 GCA_015233655.1 Nitrospirota bacterium
AATATTATCAAGTAGGATGGTTTGGTATGCTAGCGTGAGCTTATGCACAAATACCGGACTTGTTCATATGGGGAAGGATTTGGCAGTTGATTAAGGAGGTAAAAAAAGACGATAGGCCCTTTTTTATTTCGGCTTGATCAAGCTGACTGTCATTGTGATATTCAGCAGATTGGGGTTGTCGAAGGATGTTTTTATATTGGTTTTTGATATAGATAGTATCATTGGAGCATTCTCTAATTTGTAGAAGATATTGGCCATCTCGTTCATAGTGACTTTTTCGATCTGGGCCTCAGCCTCTTCCTCAATCCCGTATTTCCTGTCCCATGTGCCGGTGGATTTGACGGATTTTACTTTCTGGCTTAGTCCGAGAGACCGCATGAGTTCATCGAGCGCCTGGACTATGCCCTCCACCTTGGCAAGAGATTTTTTGCCTTCCACAGAATCCACTTTTCTCTGTCCTGCATAAAAGCCGTGCTTGTTAATCCAGCCTTCCTTGTGGTCCATAGAAGCACGGTCATCCTCATGACAGGCGCTGCAGACCGCTTCGCTTAATACAAGTACGAGAGCAATAACCGACGGAATGACGAATCTCTTCTCCATGCTGAACTTCACGCCTTCCCTCCTTTGCAAAAAAACATTAAATTGTTACCCTTCATGGTCTGAGAGGTCCTGTAGCCGGTTTTGCGGTGATAGTAAAAAGGACCCGGTTCTGCACCGAGTTCTTTGTGTCTGATATAGTAACTGATGTAAGGAAGCCTTCAAGGTCGCTCTTTGTCCTTTGCACATCGCTTAGAGACTGACATTCACCCTTCAACACAATCAGTTCCCTGTTGACCGTGATTTCGCCCAAGGATACGCCGGGTCTGGCGATCCGGGTCAAATCGAGCAGCAACGGCAGAGGGGAAACGCCGATAAAGGCGCTTTCCTTTTCCTTCAGCTCTTTTATATGCGCCCTGAGCTGATAAGTCTCGCTGCTAATATTCTTTTCGCTTGGGAACATGCCGAGATATGTTTTCCTCATTTCATCGCTGATCGCTGCGTTAGACCTTCTTGCAGTAACCGCTGTTAAAACCATGTCTGATAGAAACACCAGCATCAACACGGCAGCAAGTATTGCCGTCACCCTGAGAGACTTCTTCGTTTTATCGCTGTCCGCCGTATACTTGAACTCTCCTCTCCTGAGATTAATGACAGGTCTGCCGATCTCCTTAATGGAGATCTTTACACGGTCTTCCTGGGTAAGAGGTCTTGGCGACAGGAGCCGCGTCATAATCTCATGTTCCGACGTGGAGGAGCCTATGGCGTCGGAGAGTTCTACGGATGTTACCGTCTTCGGGTCGAACCCCGATAATTTAAGACTGTTTAATTGCGCCCTCAGCGTATCTTTCAAAACATATACGACGAGCACTTTGTGCTTCCCCTCTGTCCCATCAAGTGGATAGGTGTCGAATACAATGGTCTCTGCACCGCCGAGTATAAGGCCGTCGATCTCGAAGGGCAGCAGTTCCCTTAGTTTCTTTTCATCCGAGAAAGGCAGATCGAGCACCCTGAAATTCAGCATGCTGAGGGGCAGGCTTAGATATGATTCAGTATATCCCTCGGAGGCAGGCATGTTGACCGCGACCCCCGATACGGAGGTGTGTCCGTTTTGTTCGATCGTATAAATGGTGGGCTCTTCACCACTCAGGTCAAAAAAAGCAGCCTTCATATCTCCCTCCAGAACCTCACGTATCTGATGTTCCCCGATAATTCAAAAACGCTCTCGACTATCCTGCTTATGCCGCCCGACGTAGCGGTTGCGGTGACATAGAAGGTGCTCCCTTTAACAGTTATATATCCCAAAGGGAACTGACCTATTTTGTCGAAACCCGCAACCTTTAGGATGTCAGACGTTTTCTCAAAGGGGGTATTCTCCCTGTAGCTGACAATCCTTGTTGCCAAGTCTTCTGTTATAGAGCTCGAAAGAGACATAAGAACGGGGATTGACGCCCCGTTTATGTTTATCGAGTTATTGCCGTATATTGTAACATAAGGGCGGAGTTTCTCATAGGTGCCCTGGTCTATTCCCGGTATCAGCAGGAGTTCGTCGACGCTGCCGAGTTTTCCGTCCTTGGTCGCAACCTGCCCATAAGGAGGCCTGTGATCAGTGCTGGAATCTATCCAGTATGATATTCTGTCGGCTATATCAGTCTTCAGGTCCAGCGCTTTCAGCAGCCTCACAAGGGAATTGTAGGGATCTTTATCTTTGTCGGAGCCGAAAACCACAGAGAACCCCCCGAGCGTATTGAGATTAAATTTCGAGTTTTCGTCTTCTATCCTTATCCCTATCATCCCATCGAGGTCCTCGGACGGGATTTTTTGCGATAATTCCAAAATGCCCGGATAGGTGTATGAACGCAGAGAGGTTTGGTCCGATATAAGTTTAGCTGCAAGTTTTGTCGCCGATTTAGCGGCAAGCGAGAGTTTCTGCGAGTTCTGCCAGTTGTACAGCGCCCCGGTATTGATATATACGCCGTAAGAGAACTCTACTACCATTGCTGTAATTAGAGCAACGACCAGCAGAGTGATAACAAGGGCCATGCCGTCTGAATTACGAATGGCAGCCTTCATAAATTTTTTCCAATCATAGGGGTTACCGTTTCATAGAGAGTAACCGGCCGGTCCCTCGTCAAAATGGTTATTGTTATCCTGACCTGATCAGGGACAGTTGCGGTAGCGGACGCATCCCATGTTTTGGTCCATTTGGCATTGCTCAATGCTTCGACCATGAAAGAATCGACGCCCTCGATGATCTCGACGCCGGGGCTGGAATCGTCAGGTTTCAGGTAGCTGCGTATCTTCTTGTAGAGTGTCAATTTGCCGTCTTTTTCTTCGACATAATAAGATATGGCAGCGAGTCCCTGGACCATAGGTGAGTAAGCGGTAAAACTGAATCTTGAAGCCTGTTTCCCGTAAAAGTCGCGGTCATCTACCCTGACAATGCAATTCTTGTCGGAGATGTTATAAAAGATGGATTCTGTCTCCCTGCCCAGGATGTCAATCGCCTTCCGGCACTCCTGCATCTTGAGGAGGGATTCGTCCAGGCCGTTCAAGGCCTTTTCAGAAACAAAGAAACTGCTGTAAACAGCGCCGAGTACTATGGTCAGCAGAACCATCGCCAGCATTAATTCTATAAGTGTAAAGCCGCTGTCTCTATCTTTCCTCAGGCTCTCGTAAAAGAAAAGCATCAGACCTCATCTCATCAGTGAATGTCCCAATTCACTATATCGGCGTCTTTGCCTGTTCCGCCTTCCTTGCCGTCGCCTCCGTAACTGATGATATCAAAGTCACCGTGAAGGCCGGGGGACACATAAATGTAAGGATTGCCCCACGGGTCGAGAGGGATTTTCTTCTGCTCCAGATATCCCCCCTCTTTATAATTTGCGGGGATCTGTCCCGTAGTAGGTTTGTTGATCAAGGCGTCAAGGCCCTGCTCTGTGGTTGGGTAATTGCCGCTGTCCAGTTTGTAAAGCTTCAGAGCAGTCTCGAAATTTCTAATCTGGATTTTAGCATCGGCAATTTTGGCGTCGTCCGTCCTCCCTATTATCTTGGGCGCGACAATCGCAACCAGAAGGCTCAGGATAAAAACAACTACTATTATTTCGAGAAGGGTAAACCCGGCATTGGCCGGCAAGTATTCTTTTTTGTGGTCTTTCATATCTCCCCCAATAAATAACAACTTAATTATACAATATTTTATTCTGCCGCAAGCTATTTCACCAACTGGTTCAACTGGAACATCGGCAGGAGCACGGCCAATACAACGAAACCTACGATCAGCCCCATGAGGAGTATCATGACAGGCTCCAGCAGAGAAAGGGACTTCTGCACCTTCCTCTCGAATTCTTCTTCATAGGAGTCGGCGGCTTTATTAAGCATCTCGCCGAGGGTGCCGCTCCTTTCGCCTGTTGAAATAAGCTGAACGAGAATAGAGGGGAACCCTTCCAGAGATGATGAAAGCCGCGCGCCCTCTACTACCTTCTTGGCTGCCGACATAATCTTTTCCTGGAGAACGGAGTTGCCGACCGACCTTGCTGAAAGTTCCAGGGCTTTGATCATCGGCAGGCCGCCTTCTAGGAGAAACCCGAGGGTCCGGCTGAAACGTCCGAAAT
>JADFXI010000018.1 GCA_015233655.1 Nitrospirota bacterium
TCTTTAGTCTGAACCACCATACGAGTGAATATAGCAGACATAAACTTATCAAGGCAAGATGAGGGACTCTGTTCCGGCAGGTTCAAAATCATACGAAGAGGCCAGGGAAAGAAGACTTCAATGGGCTTGCACAAAATTACATTCGTGAAGCCTGGTTCCCTCAACACTGGCATTCCCTATAGTTTGGTGTCATGAACGCTATTTTCCCTGCTGCTGTTTAACGCATGATCATTTCTCTCTCTATTTCCGTTAATAACTCTTTTGAAAGTTTGATCTGCGCCTTTAGTTGTGTTAAATCACTTATGCTATCTCCGATAATGTTCAGCTTGATTAATACCTTTTTTGCCGGTGACTCTGAGACATGCACGTATAACTCCAAAAAATTCAGGATTTCTTTTTGAATTGAAACCTCGGCCAGCAGTTGCGGTTTATCTATTTTGCGTAGCGCAAAGTCGTACAGAAGATCCTTTAATTCACAAATACCCTTTTCAAGCCCTTGCCTAATCTCATCGTTTTCAATTGCCATGTTTTACCCCTTTTCTTTTTGAGCATGCAGCGCCGGATAGACGTTTAGCCTTCCTTCCCTGTCTCGACGGTGTAATTTATCTTGTTCAACATCTTGCTATTATAGCCGTTCCTGTACTGTTTAGTTTCAATCCTGTCCAGTGATATCACTTTGTCCCATGGCTTTTAATATGGCGAGGACGGAAGATATGTTGATATGCTTAAAAATGCAGATTTATCCGTGGCACATAGCCTCACTTTCACAGTTATTAAAAAACCAACAATGTAGCTGAGATGTCAGGGGCGTTGATTACGAGGTGGTACTGGTTAAAAACTCCGTCATCTTTAGACTCTCACCTATAAGGAACGCTGAAAAAAGTTTTCAGCTAAAGAAACGTTTGCCCTGCCGCCAAGGTGAGAGGCACAGGAAGGAGCTTAACGCCAAATTACAGTTATAGATAGGTAATTTTTAATCCTCGTAGCTTCTTCGCCTGCCTTGTTGTCCTTCGACCAGTTCCCATTCCTCATGATCGCCCCATATGTCATGTTTGTCATGCCTGGAAATAGCTGTGTTGCACGCCAGACAGATCAGTGTTTCAATACCTTTATCCTGGCCGGAAAATTCATACATGCTGCTCCGCTTTTCTCCGCAACTCGGACATGTCCACTCATACACAAGTTTGCCGGATATCTTAACCTGAATCATGTCTCCTCCTCTCGTCCTCAGCGTCTTTATAATGCCTGCCTTAAACTGCCTCTTTATCCAAGGTGAACGACATTATAAACAGCGTCAACAACTAAATCTTATGAAGACGTATAATGTTTGTTTTCCCGAGAAACGGAGAACTTGCTACAAGGACTATGCTGTCTCCTTTAGTTAGTATGCCGTCCTTAAGGAGAGACCTTTCCACATCAGCCATGCAATCGGCATCGAGTATCATGTTGCTCCCTCGTTTGATCATCCGTCCTGTAACGCCCCAGTAAAGAGGCATTCTGGACAATACCTTCGCCTCAGGCGTGAAAGCTATGACAGGGACATTCGGCTTTATCTTGGCAAGAAGCCTGGCCGTGAACCCTTTGTTCGTGAAGACCACTATCGCTTTTGCACCGATATCGCGCGCTGCGTTGCAGGCGCCGTCTGCGACCGCTTCAGGGAACTGGTCTCCGGGTTGATAAGGGGACTGAATTTTGTCAAAGAAGTGCTCTTCGGTATACCTGATTATAGTGTCCATTGTTGTCAGGGCCTCGACAGGGTAGCGGCCGGATGCGGTTTCAGCGGACAGCATCAGCGCATCGGTGCCGTCAAGCACGGCATTGGCTACGTCAGAAGCCTCAGCCCTTGTCGGACGTGAATGTTGGGTCATTGACTCCAGCATCTGGGTGGCAGTTATGACAAGCTTCCCCCTCTTGTTCGCGAGATCAATGAGCATCTTCTGGATCATCGGCACCTTTTCAGCAGGCATCTCCACACCCAGATCACCTCTGGCAACCATGATGCCGTCTACAATATCAATGATGCCGTTTATGTTGGTAATGGCCTCGGGTTTCTCGATTTTGGCGATCAGCGGCGGAAGGATGATTCCTTTTCTCCTGGCCCACCGTAATACCACCTCGACGTCATCGGGTGTCCTTACAAAAGATATGGCTACGTAATCTACGCCTGAGGCAAGGCCGAATTTGAGGTCTTTGCGGTCTTTATCGGTAAAGGCGGGCAACGACGTCCGCGATGCCGGCAGGTTGACGCCTTTTTTTGATTTCAGAAGACCACCCTCAATGATCTTGGCCCTGAGAGCGTCGGCAGACTTGCCGTTGACGCATAGCTTGATCAGTCCGTCGTCCAGCAGCACCATCTCTCCTTCCTTTACATCTTTGATGAGGGCAGGGTAGGAGATGCATAATTTTTGTGATGTGCTTACGTCCTTCCCGGGTGAAATTGAGATTTCCTGGCCTGTCTTAAGCAATATCCCGTCGCCTTCAACATTGCCTACACGTATTTTTATGCCCTGCAGGTCCTGCAGGATTGCGACTGTTTTCTTCTGCCTCCTGGACTCAGCCCGCACAAGGGACATTACCTGGCCATGTGTCTTATGATCGCCGTGAGAGAAATTCAACCTCGCCACGTCCATTCCGTTCTTGACGAGGGAACGAATCATCTTGGGCGTGTTTGTCGCAGGACCGATGGTGCAAACAATTTTTGCTTTTCTCATGAACCCTCCTTGAATGAATACGGGTTATGGGCCATAGTTTTTTACCTGGCTCCTGTTTTTTTTGAGATGCTGTGTTTCAACGGGCCCTTACCCTGTGACGGGAAGTCGGAGCGGTAATGGGCACCTATGCTTTCTTTTCTTCTTGAGGCGGCCTTTACGATGATTAAGGCAACTGTGAGCATGTTCTTCAGTTCGAGATCTCTTCTAGAAGTAAAGTCCATGCCGAGGATAAAGTCCCATCTGGAAAGGCCCTCAATTACTTCATTCAGAGATGTTTTGCTCCGTATGATTCCAGCATCTTTCCACATAATGTCCCTGAGACGTTGTCTTATGCTGTCCGATTCCGCCAGGGCATTAGATGGGATGGCCGGGTCCGGGCTGCTGCCTGTTGATGACAGGTCCTTTCCGGCAGTCCGGCCCAAACGCCTTGCAGCCGCACTTTGACCGGCCCTGTAACCATAAACCAATCCCTCGAGCAGGCTGTTGCTCGCAAGCCTGTTAGCGCCGTGAACGCCGGTGCAGGCCACTTCGCCTGCGGCATACAACCCCCGGATCGACGTGCAGCCGTTACGGTCCGTCCTTACGCCGCCCATTATATAGTGAGCTGCAGGAGAGACCGGGACCATATCAGCTGTTATGTCCACAGAGTATTGCAGGCAGGTAGAATAAATCCTCGGGAAACGGTTTTTTATGAATTCGCTGCCGAGGTGCCTGAGATCAAGATATACATGGTCTGTACCGGTGGCGGTCATTTCAGACATTATCGCACGGGACACTACGTCGCGCGGAGCGAGTTCAGCATCAGGATGATAACGTTTCATGAACAGTTCACCTGTTTTATTTCTCAACAGCGCCCCTTCACCTCTCATGGCCTCGCTGAGAAGGAAGTGAGGGGCCGGAGGTATAAAAAGGGCTGTGGGATGGAACTGCACGAATTCCATATCTTCGAGTATAGCGCCGGCCCGGTACGCCATGGCCATGCCGTCGCCGGTGGCGACAGCAGGGTTTGTGGTCCGAGAATAAATCTGTCCTGCTCCTCCTGTGGCGAGCACGGTTGACTTGGCTTCAATGTAAACGCTGTCCGACGCGCTTATGACATGTCCCCCCATGCAGGTGTCCTGCTCTACAACAAGGTCTGTTGCGGTGCTGAAAGGGAGTCTTTCAATGTTCTTTATAGACCTTGCCTTGCTGATCAGTACCCTTTCAAGTTCCTTGCCGGTTGAGTCGCCTTTGGAGTGCAGTATCCTGCGGCGGGAATGAGCGGCTTCCATTGTAAAAGCAAGCTTCGGGCCCTCACGATCAAATTCAGCGCCCCACTCGATAAGTTCTGATATACGCCGGGGGCCTTCTTCTACGAGCACCTTTACAGCCCCTCTTTTGCAGAGGCCGTCTCCTGCCTTGATAGTGTCCTCGAAGTGAATGCCCACTTCATCCTCATCGCTAAGGGCGACAGCGACGCCTCCCTGTGCATATTCAGTGCTGCTCTCGGTCGGGACATCTTTTGTCACAATGATAACTTTGCCGTGGTCTGCCAGCTCTATGGCTGCTCTGAGACCCGCAACTCCACTGCCGATGACAAGGAAATCGGTAATTATCTTTTTCACTTAATATGACCCGGTCCTGCGGCAGCTTTTATGAAGGCAGTGTTCATGTGTCTGGATTTTACCATATTCTTTGTTAAAGCAGTGCGCGGCAAAAAAATGAATTCAGCAGTACATCGCTTTTTGTTTTGTTGACTCTTTCCCGCGCTATTCAATAAAATTTATAGACTATCAATTTGGGCCAAATCAAATAAGGAGCGGAGAATGGAAGGTAACGAGAAGGAAGTTCTGGAACAATCATTAACAGGATATAAGGGAAAGGTCAACCCTCTGGTCAAGGCAACCCTTACATGGGACAAAGACCTCATATTTGTAGGCAGGACAGGCGAAGGGTATGAGATAGAGTTTGATGCTAACGTTCAGTGGGGCTGCAAGCCTACCGACGCATTGCTTCTCAGTCTTGCCGGGTGTATGGGCATCGATGTCGTAATGTTTCTGCAGAAGATGCGCGTGGAGATAACGGACTTTAAAATAACTACAGTCGGCGAGAGGAACCCGACTCCGCCGCAATACTTCAAGGCAATTGAAATGACACTTCATATAGGCGGCAGGCACCTTGACCCACAAAAGGTTGACAGGGCGGTGGCCCTGTCTCATGAGAAATATTGTTCTGTTTATAACTCCCTCAGGAAAGATATGGACGTCAAGGTTAAGTATGTTCTGGAGGAGAAGCAATAGGCAATAGGAGGACGATGTTGCTGCTGGGCATTATTGTTTCTACGCCGGGTGAGGCTGATCTTCTGGTGGGTAGCCTTAACTCAAAAACTGTTTTTACTTATCAGCATAAGGATTTCTTTTCCGGCTCGATCAATGGGCGGATGCGGGCTGTTATCTGCATATGCGGTGTGGGAAAGACCAATGCCGCTCATGGGACTGCGCTCCTCATGGAGCGGTTCGCGCCCGGGCATGTCTACAGTATAGGCGTTGCCGGCGCATATCCGGGGTCAGGGTTGAGAATTGGTGACGTCGCTGTTGCGGACGATGAGATCTACGGTGATGAAGGAATAATCACTGGGAGCGGTTTCCATACAATTGACGCCATAGGGATTCCGCTTGCATCTGTCGGCGGCATCGACTATTACAACAAGTTTCCGCTTGTTGTGCCTGACTTTCTTAGAGATTGCGGTCCAACCGGCAATTTTGTCACCGTATCCTCATGTACCGGCACGACTACGGCTGCTAAAGATATGGAAGACAGGTTTCATGCAATATGTGAGAACATGGAGGGAGCTGCAATCGCCCATGTCTGCGCTCTGAATGAGGTCCCTTTTACAGAGGTTAGGGGCGTCAGCAATGTTGTCGGCGACAGGGATGCAAGACCGCTCGAAGCCGGGTGTATCCGTCTTGCATCTGAAAGAGTGCAGGGGTTGCTGATCGAGAAACTTACTGCATGACCAATTCTGTGAAATAAACGTTCTTTACCGCACCTTCTTTCAATATCTGGTTGATTCTTATCATCAGTTCTTCTTTCAACTGTATCTTCCCTTCCGGACTGAGAAAATCTTCAGATGATTTGGAAGACATAAGACCGATTATCGCATCTCTCATAGGAGCTTGTTTTGCTTTAGCTGTTTCGACCATGGCGACGTTGACAAGGTCAAGGACTATGCATATTTTCAAGAATTTCGGAGCGCCGCGATTTGGAATATTGAGTATAAAGGGTTCGAGTTGAAATGTTGTCGTAGCCGCCGTTTTCTTGGATTCTTCACTCGCACTTGTAACGCCTGTGCACGCGTTAAGCCCGGTGAAAAGAACCAAAATACAAAGCACATATATGTAGTTCTTTAATATAAATGCAAATTTATTACAAAACATAGTCCCTCCTTGAGCACACGATTATTTTCATAGTGTTCCTTTTATTCTTTATATGATATGCAAGCCATGTGCCAGGAGGGGCGGAGTGTTAGTTCGTTGATGTACAGGTGTTTTTATGCAAGGTCTTTCGAGATGATGATAGAATGATTCCAATGTCCAGGGAAAAACTCCAATATTTGTGGAATAATTCCATAATATTAGCTGAAGAACTATTTAATGTTGTAATCTTTTATTCGAGAGAGCAATGTTTTATAGTCTATCTGAAGCAGGGCCGCCGCCTTTGACCTGTTGCCGCCATTGAGATGTAACGCTTCTTTTATGGCCTTTGTCTCAATAGCCGTGACCGCTTCTTTGAGGGGAAAGAGGGTGGTGTTTTCTTTGAGATCTTCTCCCTCCCTGAGCAGAAACCTTATGTCCTTCTGCCTGACAACGCCGTCTTCCGACATGAGGACTGCGCGTCTTATTACATTTTTCAGCTCCCGTATATTGCCCGGCCACTCATACTCGACAAGACAACTCATGCTGGTGTCGAACTCCTTTATCTGTTTGTTCATTTCAGCTGCCGCTTCTATAAGGAATTTGCTCGCAAGCAGGGGTATGTCCTCCACTCGTTCCCTTAAGGGCGGCAGGGTAATAATGAATTCACTCAGTCTGTAGAAGAGGTCTTTTCTGAATTCGTTCTTTGCGACGAGCTTCTTAAGGTCCTTGTTCGAGGCCGCAATAAAACGCACATTGATATCCACCGGGTTGGTATTTCCGAGAAGGTAAATCTTCCTGTCCTCGACAGCGCTGAGCAGTTTCGTCTGCATATAGAGCGACATGTTTTCCAGTTCGTCGATAAAAAGGGTGCCCTGCCGGGCCGCCTCAAAGTAGCCTTTCTTTTTCTTGTCTGCGCTGGTAAAGGCGCCTTTTTCATGCCCGAACAGTTCACTTTCGACAAGATTTTCGGGTATGACGCTGATATCGACTTTTACGAACTCTTTCCTGGACCTCCCGCTGAGGTTGTGGATCGCGTTAGCGAGAAAGGACTTTCCTGTTCCGGTCTCTCCCTGGAGAATTATAGAAAAATCGCTGCGCGACACCTGCTTTATCTGGTCTATAACCCCTTTCATGGCGCTGCTTCTTCCCATCAGCCATTCAAAAGAGGTCTCCAATGTTGTGTCAAGATTTTTCACCCTCGTTTCAAGTTCGGCCTTCTCGATGGCCCTGGTCAGCGTGACGAGGAGCTTGCTTATCTGAGGCGGCTTCTCTATAAAATCGTAGGCGCCGAGTTTGATGGCCTGTACTGCGGTGGGGATATCGCCATGTGCCGTTACGATTATGACCGGCACATCGCCGTTATGTTTTTTCAGTTCCTTCAGCGTTTGAATGCCGTCCATCTCCGGCATCTTCAGATCGAGAAGAACAGCGTTGATGTTCTCTCTCCTGCAGATAGCAACGGCTTCTCTGCCTCCGCAAGCCGTCATAACTGAAAAGCCATGTTCCTTGATCTTTTCAGAGAGGGCGAATCTCACGATTTCTTCATCATCGACTATAAGTACCGTGCTCATATCAGCCGCCCTTATTTTATCCTGCGCAAAGAGGCGAGGACGTTTTTAAGTTCAAGATCTATGGCGGAAGAGAAACCGCGTGCTTTTTCAAGGTCCCCGTCCATTGCCGCAGACTCCATTGCGTGGGCTGCGTCCCGCAGTGACTGAGCGCCGACCATCGACGCCGAGCCCTTTAGGGAATGGGAGAGAATTTCGACCTGACGGACATCGTTACCGTCAAGGGCTTCTTTAAGCCGCTCTATCTGAACAGGGACATTTTTAATAAAAATGGCAGCTATCCCTTTGAGCAGCTTCTTGTCTCCTTCAAGCCATGCGGGACCTGCGTCCCCATCCCTAGGGAACTCATTAGTATCTTTTTTCTTAGATATTTCTGACTGCTTCTTCAACAATTTCTCTGACATGTTGATCCTTGTCATCAAGGGCCTTCCGCAAAAAAGGAAGAGCGTCCGTGTGCCCGATAATTTCGAGCAGATTTGCCGCATCGCCGCGCACAACCGGGTTTGCATCCTGCAGAAGCCCGGCTATCGATGGAATAAGCCGTATAAACGGGGCCGGGTCATTACGCACCATTTCCTCGACGAGAGCTGTTGCGCCGAGCCGCACCCGCATCCTTTCATCCCGCATCATATCGATAACGAGCGGATAAAGGGACCCATCGTGTCTGAGCATATCAATGATGTTCTCAAGATACCCCTTTTCCATATGGTCCAGCACCATGACCCGCAACTCATCGCTAACCATGCCAGTCGTATTTCATCCGCTTGCGGTGAAAAACATACTTCTCAGCAGAAAGCGCGGCAAGGCAGCCCTGGGCAGCAGCCACAATTACCTGTCTGACTTCAGTGCATGTGACGTCGCCTGCGCTGTATACACCTGGGATGGAAGTTTCTTTCATGGAATTGGTCACGATGCATCCTTCTTCTGATACCTCCAGTGTGCCCTGAAGAAAATCTACTATAGGCTTGCTCCCCTGGAGATACACAAAGACCCCGGACAACTCCATAGTGCTCTCACCTCCGAGAGTGTCTTTAAGCTGAATCTTCTCGACGACCTCGCCGCCCTCAATTGCAGTAACCGTTTGTCCGGTCATTATTTTCAGATTAGGGATAGCAAGGTCCGGATTGTTCTCAGCCGTTTTAAGTCTCTGCGAGGGAGATATGAGATATACTGTTTCGGCAAACCGCGTCAAAAGGCCGGCTTCCTTTACCGCTTCTTCCGAATCTCCGATAACGCAAACTGTTTTGCCTCTATAAAATGCTGCATCGCATATCGCGCAGTAACTTACCCCTTTGCCGAGGAACTCCGCTTCACCGCGGATGGTCGCCTTTCTGCCCATCGAGCCTGTGGCTATGATTACGGTTTTACCGCGGTATGTTTTGTCCCTGGTAAACACTACCTTGACCTCACCTTCCAGATAGACGCCGATAACCTGGTCTTCGGCATATTCGGCACCGAAGGCGAGGGCCTGTTTCCTGAACATTTCGAGTAAATCCCGGCCCGAAACAGCGGACAAAAGACCCGGATAATTCTCTATCAGGCTCGCAAAGGCCAGCGCTCCGGCGGTAGCGGACTTATCCAGGACTACCGCTTTCATTTTTGCGCGCGATGAATATTGCGCTGCACTTAGCCCTGCCGGGCCTCCCCCTATTATAATCACATCATACAGTACATCAGTCATAAGGCCTCCAGGAAAAAAGTATCACAGAGTTTATCTATTATACCTTACTGGATTTGGAAATTTTATTTATATATAATAACTCTCTGTAGTACGGAATGAGCGGTTTTTTTCTATTTTCCTTTTTGACCGGATGACTTGCTTCCGGTAAAGGGTTACCCGTACGGGGGTTGTGTGGCAAACCGGGATATAAAGTCAAAGACAGTTGCAGAATTGCGCGAGATGGCGACCAGAAGAGGTATCCCTGCCAGGAAGAATTGGAAGAAAAAGGATTTTATAATGGCTTTGTCTTCAAAAAAGAAGACCCCTGTCAAAGACCTGAAGCCTGCGAGAAGAAAAACGCCTGCGAAGAAGACCCTGTCCGTGAAAAGTGCGGCAAGAAAAAGTCCTGTCCGCAAGGCAGGTCCGGCGCCGCTGAAACAGCCTCCTGAAGTGGTGCTGTCTCCGCTGCCGGCCGAGTATGGCGAGGACAAGGTAGTATCTATGCAGGTAAGTCCCAAGAGGATATATGTCTACTGGGAAGTGCCTGAAGAAAGGCTGTTGAAGCACAAAGGCAGTCTTAATATTAAGGTTTCTGATGTGAAGGCAGATTCTTTTTTTTATACGCCGGTTTCGGGCCGGCTCGGAGAATTATTTGTCAACATTAATCCTGAAAGCCATTATACTGTAGAATTAGGTGTTATTGATTTCAGAGGTGAATTTGTGAATATTATGAAACAGGATTATGGAACTTCTGAAATCCGTACCACTCCTTCAAGCTCCCCTTCGGTGTTGCTGAAAAGGAAGAAGATGCCGTCAGGCGGGCAGTCTGAAAAGGCCGCGAGGGCTGATGAGAGTGTCTTGCCCGAAGAATTTTTTGAGGTCCCTGAATCAGTAAGTTCGTATTAAGTTATAAAACCAAAAAGGCGGAGGGTTGATATGAGACACTATCTTTTGGCAAGGGCATTAACTGTCATTATCTCTTTATTCGGGGTTGCGTCTCTCTCTTATGGAGCAACTGTGGATGTATCTGTGCGGGATTTTGCTTTCAGTCCCTCCACCGTAACTATTAATGTGGGTGACACGGTGCGATGGACCGATGCTACCGGGACCCACACAACTACCAGCGGTTCGGGTTGTACTGCAAACGGCCTCTGGGACTCTGGGACCGCGCTCTTGTCACCGGGGGGAACTTACAGCCGCACTTTTAACTCGGCGGGCACCTATCCTTACTTTTGCTCATTCCACTGCGCCCTGGGCATGACGGGCAGCGTGGTGGTCAGCGGCGGCACGACAACTACTGCTCCGACGACTACTACGACTACGACTACGTCGCCGACGTCTTCAACTTCGGTGCCTGTGACTGCTCCGAAAGTATCTTCCGCGACCCCGGTCAACAACGCCACCGGTGTCCCAATCAACTCTGTTATAACCGCGACTTTCAGCACGGCGATGGATCCGTGGCCTCTTAGTGCTTCAACGTTTGTTGTGAGCAGCAATGTCGGCGCTCTGAGCGGTTCTGTCGGCTACAATACCAATACCAATACCGCAACCTTTTACCCGTCGGCTGCACTTTCACACAATACTGTTTACATGGTGACGATTTCCACAGGGGCAAAGTCCTCAGCCGGAGCTGCCCTTTCGTCAAGCTATATGTGGAGTTTTACGACCGCAACTACGAGTGTTGACAGCGATGGAGACGGTGTTGCCGACGGAGTCGATGACTACCCGAATGACAATACCAGGGCCACTCCTCAAGACATCACCGGCACAGGCAAGATTTTTGTCGATGTCTCGGCTGCAAAGGGTGCTTACCTTACCAATGTCTATGCATTGTCCGACACCGATGCCTCATTAGGGCAGACAGGAAAGCCTGATAAGTACCAGTTCAAAGACGGTTTCGTGAGCTTTAAGGCCCATGGCGTAGCCAAGGGAGGAACAGTTGCGGTTGCTCTTAGCTTCCCTAGCGGCATCCCGTCAGGAAGCAAGATTTATGCGGCGGGACCATCGGGTTTTATTGAGTACGGCAATGCGGTCATAAGCGGTAGAACGGCATATGGGGACATGGTAACGGTCACCCTTACAGATGGAGGCGCGGGCGACAACGATGGAGCGGCTGACGGCGGTGTTACGGCCTCAATAGGAGTCGCTATCCCCGTTCAAGAAACGTCCAAACATGGCTGTTTTATAGCCACTGCCGCCTATGGGTCATACCTTGACCCGCACGTTCAGGCCCTTCAGGAATTTAGAGACAAATGGATGTTGACCAATGCTGCCGGACGTGCGCTTGTCGATCTCTACTATAGCGTATCGCCGCCGATTGCTGATTTTATAAGTAGTCACGAAACCCTGCGCGCAATGACCCGCATGGCCCTTATGCCTGTAGTCTGGGCAATTGAGTATCCTGTGGGTTTAGGATTTTTGGTGCTCGCTGCCGCTGTCGGAATGGGGCGTAGGAGTAAAAGCAGAAGGACTTGATCGATAATGATGTAACATTTGATTTTGGAAGGCGGGCTTATAGTCTGCTCCGTTTAATATGTTACTATGTTTTATGCAGGTATGGCGGAATTGGCAGACGCGCCAGACTTAGGATCTGGTGGGATTCCCTGTCCGAGTTCGAGTCTCGGTACCTGCACTAACAACTTCCAAAAATCTATGAACGAATCCGGACTCGCGCCCCTGGCTGAAAGGTTTCTGAAGGATGTTGTGGCAGGAGCGCTGGCAGATTATGAGCCCAGACAGCCGCATCTGGACATGTTGCGCGCCTGCGCCGGCATTATTGAAAGAGGCGGCACCCTGCTGGCAGAAGCGGGCACAGGCACAGGTAAGACATTCGCCTACCTGGTGCCATTGCTTGCAGCAGGGGAACGGGCGGTCATCTCTACGCGTACAATCAATCTCCAGGAGCAGATCGTATCAAAAGACCTTCGTTTTCTTTCCGGCTTGAGAAAGTTCGACTATGCCATCGCAAAGGGACGCAGTAATTATCTCTGCCTTAGACGCCTTAATGCGTTCAGGTCTTCCGGCCTGCAGGAGAATGAGGAGTATGCCGAACTGCTCAGGTGGTCTTCAGAGACAAAAACAGGCGACATAGAAGATAGCGGTTCCAGGCGGGTGCTTATATGGGACAAAGTATGCTGCGACGCCGATGCATGCAAGGGCAGCCAGTGCGCTTTTTTTTCGAGTTGCTTCTATTTCGGTGCCCGTGGGTTATGGCAGAAGGCGCAGATAATAGTGGCCAATCACGCCCTTATAGGCATTAACGCCATGCTTGAGCCTGACTCGCGTCTGCTCCCCCAGGCCAGTCTGCTCGTTATCGACGAGGCGCATGCGCTGGACAACGTATTGTCTGATGTTGCCGGCCTTACTTTATCGAACATGGGATTTGAAAGAATCATGAGCAGGCTGCTCAGACTTGACGAAAGAGGCACATACAAAGGTCTTCTCTCGCAGACACCTGATCTGTTTCAGGCTGTGGAGATCTTGAGGACCGAAATCGGACTTTTCTGGATCAAGGTGAAAAATGGCGTGAAACACAGAGAGACCATCAAAGGGGAATTCGAGTTGAAAGTCCAGGCGATGGGCCTTGCCGAAGAAATCAACCGTCTTATCGTCAAAATGGCGAGCAGCACGACAGGACTTTTCCAGGAAGATGACGAACTCGAAATGAAGTCCTCCATAATAAAGCTAAAGGCATTTTCGGAGGGTCTGGTTGCATTTTCCGAGGGTCAGGATAAAATGTCCGATTTTGTCCGCTGGGCAGAGACTGAAGAAAAGAGAGTGGCCCTCCGCATGTCGCCTGTGTATCCAAGGGACTTTATCCTGGACAACATCATGCCTGATTACCGCTCCGTTATTCTTACATCGGCTACGCTCTCCGTTGCAGGAGATTTCGGTTTCACGGCCAAAGTCCTCGGGCTTGAGAATGCCGAGACGCTCTCCGTGCCGTCGCCTTTTGATCTCGAAAGACAGATTTCAGTGCATGTTAAGAGAGGGATAAGTCTGAAACAACCCGGCAGTATTGAAAAGCTTGCCGCGGTCATAATCGAAGAGGCCTCAAAAAAGGACGGCGGCATGCTTGTGCTTTTTACTTCACGGGAGAGTATGCGGGCCACATGGGCCATTACCGGCGGGGCATTGCAGGAGCTGGGACTGAATCCAATGGTTCAGGGAGAGATGCCGAACCGGTTGATGCTCGAAATAATGCGGGAGAGTGAAAACAGCGTCATCTTCGGCCTTGATTCTTTCTGGGAGGGAGTTGATGTCAAGGGAGACTCTTTGAAGTGCCTTATCATAGCAAAACTGCCGTTTGAAGTGCCGACAGAGCCTATCGTCAAAGCACGCACCGATGAGATAGAACGCAGAGGAGGCAATGCATTTTACGAATACTCGCTTCCCCGTGCCGTGCTCAAATTCAAACAGGGTTTCGGCAGGCTTATAAGGTCGAGGTCGGACATCGGAAGGGTCATTATTTGCGACGACCGTATTGAAACCAGGGCCTACGGCCGGACGTTCATTGAGAGCGTGCGGAGATAACCGTCATAAGACATTTTGTGTCGGGCGGTCAGACCATAGTGCTTCAGTTCTATGGTCTGACCGCTCCCGGATAAAACTTATGATTATTTGTCCTGACTGAAATCAAAGGCCTGTGTAAGGTCTTTTGCCGCCTGGTCACGGCTGCCGAACGGGGCCAGTCCCCAACGCTTCTCAATGAATTTCAAAATAGACGTTGTATCATAAAGGGTGTGGTCTATATATCCTCTCTTGGCATAAGGTGAAACTATTATGGCGGGGATCCTTGTCCCTGGCCCCCATCTGTCGCCGTGCGGAGGAGGCACATGGTCCCAGCGTCCTCCATTTTCGTCATAGGTTATGATGATGGCTGCGTCCTTCCAGTAGGGGCTGTCCTGTATCGCCTTAACGAGTGCCGATACATGCTCCTGCCCTGCCATGAGAGAGGCATAGCCGGGATGCTCGTTGTTGGCGCCGATAGGCTTGATAAATGAAACTGAAGGGAGCGTCTTGTCCTTCAACGCTGCCAGGAAGTCTTTCTCGTCTTTTAAATGAGCTGCTTTGGCCGGTGTGCCGTCTGCATAGTTGGCAAAAAAGGCGAACGGCTGATGATGAAACTGAAATGTTTTATCGGGATTTCCTGCAAGCGCATCGTCCCAGCCTCCTGAATACCACGCCCAACTTATGTTTTTCTCACTGAGCCTGTCTCCGATAGTCGGCTTGTTCTGCATCGGTACCAGTTTGCCCGGGGCGCTGTCCTTGGGATGCGGCTGATTTACGGAATAAGCGGTGTTTACCGCGAATCCATCAGGTGTGACCAGGTTGTCTTCCGCCAGCACTCCATTGCTGTCAAGCTTGATACGCACGTTTTCCGGGGCGTCAGGCCACTCGGGCGCGCAGGCGCAGACCATCCAGAAGTGGTTCAGGAATGAACCGCCGAATGCCCCCTGGTAGAAATTGTCCAGCAGAGCATACTGCTTCGCAAGCCTTCCCTCCGGAAGGTCGCTGGCGTCATAGTAGCTCATGACGAGTCCCGGATTGTCGCTCCAGGCAGCGTATTTATCCATCCTGCCGCCGTTTATCTGCAGCTGGTTCTGGTAGAAACGGTGAACGAGATCTCCACTTTTCTGATTCATGGGAACATATTGGGCAAGGTCATATGGCTGGGCCGGGAGCTTTTCGGGGAATCGACTGTCCGGATTCTTTGAGTTGTCTATCGGCCTGGGAACAAATGTAAGGGGGTTGTTCTCCTTGTCTACTTGGGGTAAAGCCTTTGAGGCGTTTTCGAGCCCGTTTGCTCCTGGAAACTTTCCATACAGACCATCGAAGCTCCAGTTTTCCTGGTAAATGACGATTACGTGGTTGATCTTCTCGATCGGGTCCCCGGCGCGAGCCAGATGCGAGGGGACAATGACTAAACAGAACGCTAAAAACAGCAGACTGATAAATCTATCGGTCTTAAGCATCATTTCCTCCTTGTGCTGATCATATAGTAACCCCGGACATATAAACATCCAAGTGCAAACAATTATACTTACAGTCTGTTACGGCAATGTTACGACGTGACGGCATCGCTTGGCTTTGAATTAATATGCTGCTACAATATTAGCAGAATTAATTCTTTAAGGGGACAACTCATGGAAAAAATATTTGAATCAACGACCATCAACGGTATGAGTCTCGCAAACAGATTTGTTCGCTCCGCGACCTGGGAAGGCATGTGCGACATGGACGGACGGCCCACTGCAAAGCTTGCCGCCTGCTATCACGATCTTGCTGCAGGAGGAGTCGGGCTGATCATCACGGGCTATGCGTTTGTAAGGCCGGACGGCAAACAGTTGCCAGGGAAAATGGGAATCCATACTGACGCTTTTGCTGCCGAAATGAGGGCCCTGACGCAGGCGGTCCATGGTGAAGGCGGCAAAATATGCATCCAGCTGGTCCATGCAGGCGGGCAGACTACGGTAAAAACAGCAGGCAGGCGTCCGCTTGCCCCTTCGGCAGTAAAGGTCGAGCAATTTCCTGAAGAACCTGATGCCATGAGCAGCGAGGACATAGTGCAAATTGTCACGGCTTTCGGCGAGGCTGCTGCACGGGCCAAGGAGTATGGCTTCGATGCAGTTCAGCTCCATGCGGCCCACGGCTATCTGATCAATCAGTTCCTCTCTCCTCTTACCAACAGGCGGACCGATGGCTATGGCGGCC
The DNA here is from genome assembly GCA_015233655.1 of Nitrospirota bacterium. Lineage (GTDB taxonomy): Bacteria > Nitrospirota > Thermodesulfovibrionia > Thermodesulfovibrionales > Dissulfurispiraceae > JADFXI01. The sequence continues at coordinate 16,049 of JADFXI010000018.1, forward strand.
CTGTTGAGAACCGGTGCCGTTTTCTTATGGAGGTGTACCGGCGTGTCCGTTCCGAGGTTGGGCCTGATTTTCCTGTCATGGCCAAATTGAACGGCTCTGACAATCTCGACGGCGGCCTCAGTTTAACCGATGCTGTCGTCGCCGCCCGTTTGCTGGACAAGGAAAAGATTGATGCCATAGAAGTGAGCGGCGGGACGTCGGCCTCGGGAGAAAAAACCCCTGTGAGAACCGGAATAGATAAGCCGGATATGGAAGCCTATAATATTGAACTTGCGAGAGAGATAAAAAAGTCTGTAGGATGCCCCGTCATGGCAGTGGGCGGTTTCAGGTCGCTTGAAGTTATCAATAAGGCGATTATAGAGGATGGAATAGATTACATTTCGATGGCCCGTCCTTTCATCAGGGAACCTCAGTTGGTCAGGCGTTGGCGCGAGGGGGACCGCTCTCCCGCTCGATGCATCTCCTGCAATGGCTGCTTCAGGCCTGGACTCAAGGAAGGAGGCATTTATTGCGTGGTGGAAAAAAAGGAAGCATCGAATACTATTTAAGATACTTCTTTATCTCTCCGCGATACAGCTTTCGTTTGACGGCCGGGGTTTTCCGCTCTGCCGGCTTCCATTTGCCTGGTTGCGGTTCGGGGCCTTCTCCGGCGGCCTCTCCCGGCGATGAGTCGGCCATAATCGGATTGCTCCGAATATTGATGTTTTCGACGGTACAACTGAATTCGAGTGAAATGCCGTTGGGGTCGAAGGTGAATATGGAATGAATAAAACCATTGTCGATCACCTCAGATACCCAAATATCATTGGCCTCAAGCTTTTCTTTCAAATCCCATAGCGCGTTATCGTCTTCGACGCCAATGGCAACGTGGTCGAAGGCGAAAGGGCCTTTAACGACCCTTCCGGCATCTTTCTCCTCTATGGGTTCGATGTCCGGCCATTCGAAAAAGGCGATAAGGTCGCGCTCGGATACTTCGAAGAAATATTGCCGGTATCCTGGCTTGCCAAGGGCGGCAACCAGCCGCATTCCGAGGAAGTCCCGCCAGAATCGCGTGGTCGTGTTAATGTCCCTCGTTGCGAGGGCAAGATGATTGACCCCGTTATATTTCATTTGCCAATGAGGCTTCCCGTAGAATGTCTAAAAGTAAGACAGCTGCTTATATGTCCGATTCCGGCAGGTGTCTTGACCCTCAGGCTAAGCCGGGGTCGGGACACCTGCCGGAAATATTAGGTAATCTTACCGGTTATCGCAAATTTCAGGTCATTCATCTGTTGTGCCATCTTCTTGTGTTTCTTCTCATCTTCCAATATGAGCTTCAGCATCTGGGTAGTGATGGTATCACGGCTTATCCCGATTGCCTGATTTGCAACGTCGATTGATTTTTGCTCCAATGCTATATGCTTGCCCAAAAGCGAAGCAACATCCGCAAGATCGTCAGGCGACAGCACATAGCCGGTCTTTGTCATGCCGTCAATAACGAGTTGGAGAATGGACTTGTGTTTTTCGGAATCGTTCTTGATGGCCCTGCTAAGGGTCTTAATGATAGGGTTCCTGCTTTTCTTCAGGATAGTTTCGCAGCTTTCGATTGTCTTTCCCTCGATCACCTGCCATTTTTTCAGCAGTGATAAAAGTGCCCTATCTTGTTTGGCCCGTTCCTTTGCAGTCATTATCTCCATTACTTAAAACCTCCTTGCCGCATATTTTTCAAAATTATAGCATACGCCGGAGAAGGAAGTAATGGTAAAATTCAGATGATTATGGACAGGCGGGAATTTATAAAGAGGGTGCTGCGAGGTGAGCGAAGTGAACGCATCCCCAGGGCCTTATACGGCGCGGGGCTTTGGTCGTACCGCCACAGCGCGTTGAACATAGCGGAACTGCATAAATGTCCTGAGCGTTTCGGCAAGGCGCTCGCGGATTTTTTCAGCGAGCTTGATACGGACATCATCTTTCTAGGCTCAGGTCTCAATACCTTTCCGGCTGAGGCCATCGGGGGCGACCTCGCTTTTACCGGAGAAAAAGCGCCGCTTCTTTCTTTTCCCCTCATCCAGAAGACGCAAGATGCGCGCTATTTGGAAGATATAGATATCTCTGTCTCCGCTAATGCTCTTGCCCTGATTGAAATGATCGCTGTTATAAGAGAACTCTTGCCTGACCGTTTTATCTGTGCCACGTCGTGGGGACCATTCACCTGGGGGATGATACTTTGCGAATGGAACCTCCTCCGCGATAAGACCGCAACTGATATTGAGTTTGTCGGAGAGGTTTGTGAACTGGGGGTCCGCCTGTCACAGGCGTTCTTCAGCCCTCTCATAGAACGCGGTCTGATTGACGGGATTGCGCTCCCCGATGGAGCTGTAACATTGATACCCGGCAGCGTTTATCATGATATCGTTCTTCCTGCGGAAAGAAGGCTTTTTGAATGGGCCGGGGAGCGCCGTGTCGGCAGCTTTCTTCACCAGTGCGGTAATATCAGCACCCAGCTGGCCCTTTATCCCGAAAGCGGGGCCGACTGCATATCGGTAGATACCGGAGTGTCTATCGGCGAAGTATGCCGACTATACGGTGAACGGTTGGTTACAGCGGGGAATGTTGATGTTATTAACACTATATTCGGCGGAGACCCTGCTGTCTTGTGCAAAGCTGTTTCGGAATGCGTGGCAGAGGTGCCTGATCCGTTCCGGAACTATATTTTGATGCCCTCCTGCGATCTGCCTCCGGATACTCCGGTACATCACGCAAAAGAATTCCTGGCCTGCGCCGACCTGGTTGAGCAAACAATCAGGGCCGGAAAATAAACTTGCATGCGCCTGATAGACACAAGGCAGCAGCCGTCATGAATGTAATTTTGTGCAAGCCCAGAGCAACCTTTTTTCCTTGGCCTCATCGTACGATTTTGAACCTGCCGGGACCTGCGCCCGCATCATCAGGAGTTCCCCATAGACCATTTTTCTTCCCTGTCTGACTACATCCTGCCGGTATTTTTCACATTCGCCGTTTATGCCGCACAACATAAGCGCCTCTTCACAATTATTAATTGGGATATCGTACAATTCCTTTAAGGACGTTGTCATAATATCGCTGTGCCTCGCAAAAAATAACGATGCAAGGTCCGCAAGATAGGAAATGATAAATATTGTGAGCCCCAAGGCTATTTTAATCATACTGCCGTAAGGTGCATAAAATATCACGACTACGCCCGAACTAAAAATTATAATCGTTGTAACTAAATAAAACCTTTGAAGACTTTTGGTCTTCTTAATTCTTTTATGCAGTTCTGCTTCTTCCTTCAAGAAATCGGTTATTGCCGGAGGTTCTGTTTCGAGTGAAAATTTCATCGAGCTTCCATCCTCTCCTGAAAACAGTAAGGCTATCGCGGCTTGCGCCGGATAGCCTTGATTTTTCATCCTTTCTAATTTGGTGGCGGGGGATGGATTTGAACCATCGACCTTCGGGTTATGAGCCCGACGAGCTACCAGGCTGCTCCACCCCGCTGTCATTAAGCATAGCTGAACAGGTTGAGGTAAGTCAAATTATACGGCTTTGCGGCTGATCTGACAGAAGAGTTTCCGTGTGTTATCTTTAGCCATGTTGTGGTATGATTTTGACACCGGCGCCAATTAGAAAAGGAGTTAATTAATTGAACATAGATGACCTCAGAAAAATAGGCAAAGAGCTGTTTTCTGCGATAGGGAAAACTCGGTTAAAGCCGTTTGCGTCCGAGGCAGTGGGCAAGGGGGCCGGCGGCGACAAAACATATCCTATAGACGTGCAGGCCGAAGATATAATCATCCGCGCCCTCGAAAATCTCCACGAGCCGCTGAACATAATTTCGGAGGAGAGGGGTGCGGTGGAACTCATGGGTGGCGGCAAGAGGGTTTTAATAGATCCCGTCGACGGCAGCAGGAATGCAATAAACGGGGTGCCTTTTTATTGTGCGTCGATTGCTGTGGCTGAGGGAGATACTATAGGAAGCATATCTACGGCATACATTATTAATCTGCTGTCAGGAGATGAGTTTTGGGCCCGGAAAGGGGCGGGGGCTTTTTTTAACGGCGAGAGAATTTATGCGCAGCAGGACGATATCATGTATCTGGTTGCGTTCGAGGCGCAGCGGCCGGGGCACGACGTCCCGAGGATTATGAATTTGCTGGCTGAAGCGAGGAGAACGCGATGCCTTGGCGCCACTGCCCTTGATTTGGCATACGTCTCATACGGGGCCATAAGTGTATTCGTGAGCCCGTCACCTTCGAGAAGTTTTGATTTTGCGGGCGGGTGGCTGATGGTGAACGAGGCCGGCGGCGTCTGTACCGATACTGAAGGGAACTCACCGGCGGAGCTGGGCACCGGTCTTGACAAGCGCTCGCCCCTGCTGGTATCCGGCAACAATATTCTGCATGAAAGGGCGCTGAAGCTTCTAAATGGCTGAGACCATCCAATTTGCTTTCATAGCTGCTACCGCAAAATACCGGGACAAATGCCTATTTCGCTTTTTTGACGGCTCGTGGCAATCAATGAGTTATGGTGATTTTTTTTCACTCGCCGGCAGTTATATGTCTTTGCTCCGCGAATATGGTCTGCATAAGGGTGACAGGATAGCCGTTATTGCGGAGAACAGGCCGGAGTGGTGCGCGTCTTATATAGCTGCTGTCGGACTCGGATGTATTGCTGTTCCTGTGGACATACAGCTGGGTGGTGATGAGATTCGAAATCTGCTTATGGATTCGGAGGCGAAGGTCGCCTTTTGCAGCAATAAGACAGAGAGCGCGCTTTTGACGGCGATTCAGGGGACTGCTGTAAAAGAGGTCAATTTCGATACTGAAGCGATGCTGCTGCTCCGGCGCCGAAGTCCTTCAGCGCCCCAAACGGTCCCTGACTTTTCGCCGGCACATGCAGCTCCGGATGATATCGCATCAATCATCTATACGTCAGGCACGACGGGGAACCCTAAGGGAGTGATGCTTACCCACCGCAATTTCTTTTCCGATGCTGAAGCGCTGGTCGGGTTGAATGTAGTGTCTCACGACGACAACGTGTTGTCCATCCTTCCATTGCACCACACCTATCCGTTCATGTGCACCTTCCTGTTGCCGCTCTTTCTGGGAGCGACTATCACTTTCGGCCCCGGGCTGAAGGCACCGGAACTGATCTCCGCAATAAAAGAAAACAGCGTAACCGTGCTGGTCGGAGTGCCGCGCCTGTTCGAAATGCTCAGGAACGGCATAATGTTCAGGATAGGCGAGAAACGTATGCTGTCAGGTTTGCTGAAGGGGCTGCTGAGATTGTCTGGCAGTTTGAGAAGGAGGTTCGATCTCAATATAGGCAGGACCGTCTTTGCTTCCGTCCACAGGAATTTCCCGAAGATAAAATTCTTCGCGAGCGGCGGGGCCAGGCTGGACCCTGAAGTTATGGGCGATCTCGAGGCCCTCGGTTTTACAGTGCTTGAAGGATATGGGTTGACCGAAACATCGCCTGTCATTACATTTAACCCGGTCCGGAAAAGGAAGCCCGGCGCAGCAGGAGTGCCTCTGCCATGCGTCGAAATAAAGATAATGGATGATGGCGAGATTACGGCTAAAGGGCCTATGGTGATGAAGGGCTACTATAAAAATGAAGAGGCCACGGCTGAAACCATAAAAGAGGGCCGGCTTTTTACGGGCGACCTCGGCTATGTTGATGAAGACGGCTACGTCTTTATTACAGGAAGAAAAAAGGAAGTCATTATACTGGGCTCCGGCAAGAATGTGTATCCCGAAGATGTCGAGAAGGCATATATGGGCATAAGGCTGATAAAAGAGATTTGCGTAATGGCAGATGAGCGCGGCGGCACGGTCGATGCCGTACGGGCGGTCATAGTGCCTGATGTGGAGTACGCAAAACAGCACTCCATAGGGAACATAAATGACGGACTCGGCTGGAAGATAAACGAGGTGTCCGTGCGCTTGCCCGAGTATATGAGGATAAGGGGGTATACTCTTTCTTCAGAGCCGCTGCCCCGCACTCCGCTCGGTAAATTGGGGCGGTTTATGGTGCTGGAGGTTTTTCGCAGGCAGGTCCCTGAACATCGGGCCATGATGGAAGAGGACAGGAACCTTATGGAAGATCCTGTAGGCAGGAAGGTTGCAAAGTGCATAAGGCCGCTAATAGATGAAGGCGCCATCATCCATTTAAGCGACAATTTTGAGTTGGACCTCGGTTTCGATTCGTTGGACAAAGTGGAACTTATGGCATCCCTGGAGGGCATGTTTGGCGTTGCGCTGCCCGAAACTTTTATTTCACAAATCCATACGGTAAGAGATTTGGTCCATGCGCTCAAATCGTATGAACTGCTTGGTGCGTCAGGGACCGACGGGATTCGGGCGTCATGGAGGTCCATTCTCGAAAAGGAGCCGTCTGTAGAAGATGCGGACAAAATAGGGTATTCGCCTAATCTGGTTGAGCTTGCCTTCATATTTATTTGTTTTATGAAGCTGAAGCTGTTCTGCAAGATTTTGTTCCGCCTCAAGGTCGAGGGCAGCGGCAACATACCCGCAGAAGGCCCCTTTGTCCTAACGCCAAATCATACAAGCTATCTTGACGGTTTTATTGTCGCCGCATCGGTGCCTTTCAGTACATTCAGGAAGCTCTATTTTCTCGGCACACAGGAGTTTTTTACCGGGGGTATTAAATCGTGGTTCGCGCGCATGAGTCATGTTATCCCTATCGACGCGGACATATACCTGAACAAGGCCCTGCAGCTGTCATCATATGTTTTAAGGAGCGGGCGCTCCCTCTGCATATTTCCCGAAGGCGGCCGCTCTTTTGACGGCAGTATCATGCCGTTCAAGAAGGGAATCGGAGTGCTGGCTCGCGAGATGCAGGTCCCGGTCGTTCCGGTTTATATTGAGGGTGCTTACAGTGCACTGCCTCGCGGCGCATTTATGATACGTCCGGTGCCGGTAAGGGTTGTGTATGGAGAGAAGATATTATCATCCGGCGCGCCATCAAAGGTAACAGCGGCAGACCTCGATGAGTATCAGATTTTTGCCGATCACCTGAGAGAAAGCATAAGCAGGCTTGCTCCTCATAAGTAAACCTTATTAGCCAAAAGCGGTTTGTCTATGTTACATTGGATGATAACCTGCCTGGAGGAAAAGAAATTTTATGGCTGATGTGAAGTATAAGGATTATACGCCGGAAGAGAGCATGATTTATGAAGAGGCCCTGACAAAGATCAGGGAGGGCGTAAAGAACGGGTTGAGTTTCAGCGAGGCCTGCAGCAAGGCGGACGTTCAGGATGCTGGACTGAAAGAGTATATCGAAGACGATGCCCTTAAAATAATGATTGCCGAAATGCATTACCAGCAGAATGTTCCGTTGCAGGAGATAGCTGATAAGTTGAAAATATCTCTGAAGAAGCTGGTTGCCGCAAGCATGGAAATGCTCGAGGATGTCGGGACCACCGCTGCCGAGGCTTACCGGGAGGAAAATCCCGACAGTCCCATTGGCCATGCATAAGGCCGGAGTATAAAGAGGAGAACATATATGATGTATGACGAGATTTTATCCCTGGACCAAATAAAAAAAGAGCCCTTTATTATAGAAAATATTCTGTGGAACTTACAGCCGAAGGACTTAATGGAACCCCGGCTCAAAGTTGACGCGGGCGTGACCAAAGTCAGGGAGCAGATCAAGGGTTACGTATTCTACATAGATACAACGGACAAGAAACCGACACTCTATCTGATGCGCCACACTGCGATGGATTTCGCCGAAACGCTGGCCAAAATAGACGAAGTCCCCCAGGAATTGCTGCTTGAGGCCATAGCAGAGAACAAAGACAAGGCATATTTCAACATGTACCCGATTAACGGCAAGGTCGAGTCCTGGCTGAGAAAGGAACTGGGGGTGTTAACCAAAACATAACATTGTTGTAATATGCAGGTAACGTAGGTCTGCTATTAATAATACATGTCTAAATTCTACAAGGCTGACTTGCATGTTCACTCCAGCCATTCCAACAAGCCCTCCATGTGGGCGCTCAGAAAGTTCAACTGTCCCGAAAGCTATACGTCTCCCATGTATATCTACAATACCGCCAAGAAGAAGGAGATGGATTATGTGACCATAACAGACCATAATTCCATCAACGGCGCCCTCGAAATAGCCCATCTTCCCGGGGCCTTTATAGGCACCGAGATAACGACATACCTTCCAGGTGAAGGGAGCAAACTTCATACAGTGGCCCTCGACATCAGTGAGGCCATTTTTGACGACCTGATGCATTTGAGGTCAAATATTTTTGATCTCGTCGGATACCTTCAGAATCACGGCATTGTGCATTTTATCGCCCATCCTCTTTACGACATGAACGAGCGGCTTTCTGTTACTGCAATAGAGAAGCTGCTTCTGCTGTTCGAAGTGTTCGAGACAAAAAACGGCTCGCGGTCAAAACGCTACGGCAGAGTAATAGCGAATTTACTGTCGGCGCTCACCCCGGAAAAGATTGCGCGCCTTGCCGACAAACACGGGATCGTTCCTTACGGCGAAACCCCATGGATAAAGTCGGTCGTAGCCGGTTCGGACGATCACAGCGGGTTCTTCATCGGGCGCGCCTATACAGCGTCAAAAAATGGCGAGACACTTGAGGCTTTCCTGGACTCCGTTAAAAATAAACAGAGCTGGGCGGCCGGCGACGACGGCGACGCACTGACTCTCGCGCACAGCATTTACGGTATTGGCTACCGCTTCTTCAAGGAGCGTTATGATACGAAGAAAGGGAATTCTTTCCCCTTTATAAACGCGCTTCTAAAAAGGATCTTCAGCGCCAACCAGGACAAGTCCTCGCTCTTTGATAAGATCAATTTACTTATCAGAAAGAACATCCCTGAGGTATTCAGCGGCTACGACGGCAAGACGTTCGAAGAAATCCTGGACAGGGAGGCCAAGCGCCTGCTGAACGATGTTAAATTCCTCGATACGATAAACACCGCGAGCGTAAACAGGAAGGTGTTTGCCGTGACCAGTTATCTTGCCAACAGGCTCATATACATCTATACCGAAAGGCTGACGAGGATGCAGTTGTCGAAGGGCATTCTCAACATAGCGAATTCCCTGAGCACAATAGGTTTCGTTCACCTGCTCGCATCTCCATATTATATATCTTTCCACCATCAGCACAGGAGCAAGGAGCTGATCAAGTCGCTCGAAGATGAGTACCTGCCTGCAAGGACTAAGGGCAGACAGAAAATTGCACTGTTCACCGATACCCTTCACGAAATAAATGGCGTCGCCATAACCATAAAGAGACTGATTGAGTCAGCCAGGAAGCAGGACATAGAGTTCGTGGTCATCACATCGACCCACGAGGAAACAGGCTACAGGGACGGAGTGATGAACTTCAAATCCATCGGTGATTTTGCTCTTCCGGAGTATCCGGACCTCAAGCTCCACTTCCCTCCGATCCTGGATGTGATCGATTACTTCGAGAAGGAAGAATTCACCAGAATTCATGTGAGCACGCCGGGAACGCTCGGGCTGCTCTCTCTTTTTATCGCCAAGCTAATGTATATACCCATATCCGGCACCTATCACACGGACATACCACAGTACGTGAAGAGCCTTACGGACGATACCTTCCTTGAGAATGTGGCATGGAATTTTATGATATGGTTCTACAATCTTATGGAAGAGGTGATGGTCCCTTCGTCAAGCACAAGACAGCAGCTTGTGCAGAGAGGGCTTGCCGCAGGCAAGGCAAAACCTCTGCCGCGCTGGGTGGATACGGACGTATTTTCTCCGTCAAAGAAAGACCCTTACCTGTGGCGGAGGTACGGCCTAGGTGATGCCGTCAAGCTGCTTTATGTGGGCCGCGTCTCAAAAGAGAAAAACCTCGAACTCCTTGCCAGGTCTTTTATGACTGTTGTAGACGCCGGGAACGAATGCAACCTCATTATTGCAGGCGACGGGCCTTACAGGAAGGAGCTTGAACAGTTGCTGCAAGGTTATCCCGTGCTTTTTACCGGCTTCCTTACCGGCGAAGAACTGCACACGGCCTATGCGTCTGCCGATGTTTTCGTTTTCCCCAGCACCACCGATACATTCGGCAACGTAGTGCTGGAGGCCCAGGCCTCGGGACTGCCGGTCATAGTCTCTGATGAGGGGGGGCCCAAAGAGTTGATTGTCAACGGCAGGACAGGGAAGGTCGTAAAGGCAGACAGCAGTGACGCATTGATAGATGCGATTACCTTTTTCTTAAACGACAGGACCGCCATTTCCAGGATGGGAATGGAAGCGCGCTATTTTACGGAAGACAACGGAATCCATGCCAGTGAGGCATACAGCACAATATTACGAACCGGTTCCATCAGTGGAGAGCCATGCCCCGTGCAGGGAAGCCACGTACAGGTGTAAGGCACATCCTTTTCCCCCTCCTGCGCAGCACGCTGCCGGGTCAGCTTGTAATTCAGTATACCGATAAGTGCAATGCCCGCTGTCCGCAGTGCGGCATGAGAGTCACAGAACCTTTCAAACGCTCGACACTCCAGATCGACACAGTCAAGAGGATGATAGACCACGCCACGGAAAACGGCGTGAATGCTGTTTCTTTTACCGGCGGAGAACCCTTTCTCTTCTTCGACCATATTATGGAACTCGTGGAATATGCACATGCGGCCGGGATTAAATATACGAGGACAGGCACCAACGGGTTTATCTTCATGCATCCCGACAGGCCTGACTTTGATTCCCGAATCAGGAAGATGGCTGAACGGATCGCCCGGTCGGGGCTCTACACTTTCTGGATCAGCATTGATTCAGCCGTCTCGTTCCTGCACGAAGAAATGCGGGGCTTGCCGGAAGTCGTAAAGGGCATCGAAAAGGCGCTGCCGATATTCAGAGAGTACGGAGTATATCCATCCGCCAACCTCGGCATAAACAGGAATACCGGAGGGGAACCTCACCTTCCCTCGGAAACTGTTTCTCTGCAGCTCTATGAGTCCTTCAAAACGGCCTTCGGAAAGTTCTACGACAGGGTCATAGACCTCGGCTTCACCATTGTCAATGCCTGTTATCCCATGAGCATTGACGAGGAAACAGTGGGGCTGGATGCAGTATACGGCGCCGCTTCAGCTGCATCGCTTATAAAATTCAGCAGAGAGGAACGCGCACTGGTTTTTAAGGCCCTCTTTGATACAATACCGGCATACAGGTCGAAAATAAGGATATTCTCGCCGCGTACCTCTCTTTTCTCCCTGATAAGGCAATATACCCTTGACGAAAGCTACAGTTATTCCTGCAGGGGCGGCATAGAATTCTTTTTTGTCAATGCGAGCGATGGCGATACTTATCCGTGCGGCTATCGGGGGACGGACAATCTCGGCAAGTTCTGGGACATCGATTTTAAGAAGCTCGATAAGAAAGCGGAGTGCAGACGATGTGACTGGGAATGTTTCAGAGACCCGTCAGAGCTGTCCGGGCCGCTCCTTGAGCTATTCGGCAATCCTGCTATTTTCATCGGACGGATTATCAAAGACCCGGCATATATGAAGCTATGGCTTGAAGATTTGAGATACTTTGCAGCATGCAATTTCTTTGACGGGAGAACGCCGCCTGATTATAAAAAAATGTCGGTATTTTAGAGAAAGGGTTGTTTGTGGCTAGGTCTATTGCTGAAGCTGCGGCAATATGGTCACTTATTATAGTTCTCATCTTTTCGGCCTCAGTTGAGGCTTACGATGTTCCCTCGCCAGTACTTGGTTTTGATGGCGTAATCGAACAGAGCGGTATCCCCAGGACGTGGGTGCTCAGGACAAGGGCCGGAAGGGCCGACGCTGCTGTTGTCCACGAAAGTGAAGGGCAGGTTCTGCATATTAAGTGTAGAGAATCGTCCTTTTCTCTGGAGCGTGAAATTATGATTGCCCCTGATGATTTCCGTTTTGTCAGTTGGACCTGGAAGGCGGTGCGACTTCCTCAGTTGGGAGACGTGCGCAGGAAGGAGCGCGATGACCAGGCCTTGCAGCTGCTTGTCGCATTCGATAACGGCAGGGTGCTGAGCTATGTGTGGGACTCAAATGCCCCGGAGGGTACTGTTGTCGATGAATCCATAGGATGGCCTGTAAATCTTGCCATAAGAGTAATAGTAGTGAAGTCGGGACCGGAAGATACCGGCAAATGGATTACACATACTAGAAACGTATATGAGGATTACAGAAAGTATTTTAATGAGCCGCCGCCCCGCCTTAAAGGAGTGAGGATACAATCCAATACGCAGTATACAAAAGACACTGCCGAGGGATTTGTCCGGAATATCGTCTTCAGCAGGTCCCTTCAGGCACTACAGTAAAAGATGTCCCTGCGCTAAGGAACCCGCTATGCTCAAAGAGTGCAGTCGGTGTTGATCTCTTTTGACTCTTGTTACAATCTTGACGTCTACACAGGATTTAAGTGTTTCTATTACATTTAAGTTATCTCGCATTGTCATATTAACTTAACTCATTTGTAATGCTCCTGTAATTGCAGGATGTTACCATTTCGGCAATATGACACATCGAAATGTTCCAGTCACAATTCCGGTCGATATGTTGATGAGCCATCACATGATATAGGCCTTGATCATCTTTGCAAGAGTGTGAATCGACAAACACCTTTTGGCGATGAAGTGTGGCAGACGAAGAAATGCAACGAGTTCGGTTTGGAATCAACTTAAAAAGCGCAATATGCCATTTAAGGAGGTTTTATGAAACGGTTTCATTGTTTAACAGTTGTTCTTATTTTTTTGATGGTAACCTTTTGCATCTCGACTGCTGCTATTGCAGCACCGGGCTTTGTATCTTATATTATCAACACTGATGAAAACGTTACTGCGACAGTGGAAGGACAAGGTATAACTTTTATAGCCACAGAAACCGATATCGCGGTGAACATAGATATTCAAATGAAAGATAAAAGAATAACATTTGAGCGGAGCAAAGGCCCCGCAAACTCACAAATTAGCCTGGGCTCACACTTGAATAATGAAACAAACCCAACCGTGCTATCCGATAACGATTATCAAGATATAGAAAATTTATTTGTGCTTGTACGTCAATCGCCGCCCAAAAGCAATGAACAGGCAAAAAACATCGGCCTTCTATTGAACCTATTGTCAAGTTGGCCAAAGGTAATGCCTGTTTATGCCGTTATTGACAGCGAAAACACTACAGCCATAGATTGACCTCGGTTGTCAATAGTGGACACCAAAAGCCTCATGCGGCGATCCGTTCTTTGTGGAACTGTTACGTCCCAGCAATTCGAGTCCGATTTTAGGGGTGCAATTCCCACCTAACCGATACCAGTTTTAAGGTATCCATTCCCACCAAAACGAGTCCGGTATTCCGGGGTCGATTCCCAGGTAAACGAGACCACCTGTAGAAGCTGTTATGATGTCCCAATTTTATTTTGACAAGGGGGGCAGCGTGACGGCCAAGAACAGGAGGCGGTTAATGGAAAGGAAGATAGTAGAGCAACTGGTCTCTGGCAAAGGGCGTAATGCCATATGCAGGGATTTGAAAGTAGGAAAGAACCGTTTGGCCCATATTCGGGAGAAAGCGAGAGAGTATGGGTATCTTGATAGAAGCATACCCATTCCCCCTTATCCCGAGGCTCTCTTTCCGGATCAGCCCGATGGCAGGTCATTAAAAACATCCGAGGCGGACCTGCAGTTACAAGCACAGAGGCCTTGGATTGAAGATCGGCTTCAGGCCGGCTGGCAGCCAATCACTATTTTCGAAGAACTTCCGGTAAGTATAGGCCGGTCAAGTTTTTACAGGTTTTTACACCGTTACAAATTGGCAGACATTGGTGAAAGTGCCCGGAAAACACTCATAGAGGAAATCATCTATGCCCCAGGAGATGCACTCATAGTTGACTGGGGCAAAATCCGCAATGTAATCGACCCTGAGACTGGAAAGAAGCGTACCCTGTGGATGTTCATTGGCGTAATGGGACATTCACGGTATATGATGGTGCGTCTTGTATGGGCATATGATGTGCCGACCACACTTGCAACTTTGGAAGATATGTTCATGGAGCTGGGCGGCGTGCCAAAGAGAATCATTTCCGATAACCCTAAATGCTTTGCCCTTGAGGCCTCCAAATACGAACCCCTGCTCAATCCTGTATATGAGAGGTTTGCCGCACACTACGGCACTACCATTGAATGCCTGCCGCCTGGCTCACCTGAACTGAAGGGCAAAGTTGAGAGAATGGTTCCATTTGCAAGGAGATTATATCAGGCACATGGAAATGCCTGGAACGGATTGGACGAATCACAGCAGTACATGAACAAGAAGGTTTCCATTGCCAATGAGCGGATACATGGCACGACACGCAAAAGACCTGTTGATGTATTTTCAGAAGAAGCGGCGGCATTAAAGGCGCTGCCTGCCATCGCCTATGAAATTGAAGATTTCCATGAAGGCACAGTGAGGAAGGACTGCCATGTCCGTTTCCGGGACAAATACTATTCAGTAGAAGAAGAGTATCGTAATCAGGACGTTGCGGTAATCGGCGATTCAAAACAGGTAAGCATCTACCATAAAGGCAAACTGATAGAAGTGCATGACCGCATCACTGACCCCTTTATATCCAAAAGCACCAAAGAATGCCACAAGGCACCCTGGCAACGCTCAATCATGGAAGGATCGTTCTACAGGAAACGGGCGGCAAAGTTGGGTCCATATGTTGAAGAGATTATTGTCAGGCTGCTCATCCAGGGCAACGGCTTCATTGATACCAGAAAGGTATGGGGGATACTTGCCCTTGATAAGAAGTACTCTGCCGACGACATTAACAATGCCTGCCAAAAAGCTTTGTCTGTAGATGCTATCAGCTACCGGAGCATCCTGACGTTTCTGCAGCTCAAAGCAACGGGACAGCAAGAAGAAAACAAAGGAGGGTTTACCGAAGACATAAAGAAGTCCAAATTCGTAAGACCCATAGAGGAGTATCAACAACTATTATTTGGGAGGTAACAATGAATACTGAAACAGTCCGAAGTCAGTTTAAAACACTCAAGCTTCACACTGCAGCAACAGAGCTTCAGGAGGTGCTTGAACAGCACAAAAAGGCAGTATCCCTGTCATGGATCAGTGATCTGTTGGAGCGTGAGATCGATTCCAGAAGGGAAAGGGCATTGATGACCCGTATAAAGAAGGCCAACTTCCCCGAGATCACCACACTGGAGACCTTTGACTGGTCGTTTAATCCTCAGATCGATGAGAACAGAATTCGGCAGATCGCTACTCTGGACTTCATGGCAAATAACCAGATATGTCTTTTCCTGGGGCAGCCCGGAACCGGAAAGACCCATCTTGCACTGGCTATAGGGGTGCTGGCAGCAAACAGGGGATATCGTGTCTATTGCAATAGTATCAAAAGACTAGCCGAGGATATTCTCCGAGCCAAGACTAAAAACAATCTCGATGTCTTGTTCAAAAGAATTCTATCAGCACGACTGTGGATATTCGATGATTGGGGAGTGACGACCATGAGCAGAGAAGTGGCCGAGGAAATATTCGATCTTCTGGATAGAAGAAAGCACAGTTCGGCAATGATATTGACATCGAACAGGGATATAGATGAATGGCCGCAGGTATTCCCAGACCAGGTCATCGCCAATGCAACGATTGATCGAATATTCGACCGGGCAGATATCTCCATCTTCAAGGGAACGAGTTTCAGACTGAAAGGTAAAATCGAGATCAAAAATGATAGTTTAAAAATCAGACGGAAGTAGTATTATAAAAAAGGTGGTCTCCATTACCTGGGAATGAAGTGGTCTCGATTATCTGGGACGTGACAGTCTACAGTCCCCCTGCGAATCTTTCCCTTTTGATATTCCACTTTTGCTTTTTTAATGCTTAATGCAAGCTTGTCTCTCCGCTCCTCGATTAAGCGATTTCTGATGATCTCAAGAAGTGATTCCCGCTGATCTTCCGGCAGAGATTCAACAACCTCAAGAGCGTCATTGAATGTTACGGTTTTCATATCGCTGCCCTCCTGCGCTTATTTTAGCATTTCCCATTGCTCAGCAGTTTTTTTCAGGCATTCTGTTCACGGTTTGTTCACGGTACTTTTTTACATAATATTTGGGGAAGCTATTGAATTAATAAGGAAAGTTAAACGGAGGGGGTGAGATTCGAATAGAACGGAATTCAGCACAACCGTTTGATTTTTAAAGCACTGTGGCTCGGGAAAACGCCATTGGAGACACGTTGGAGACACAGGCTATATCATTTTACTCAATATAATTTGATCCTCTCCTTCGCCATAATAGTCTTTTATAACCGTCTCAACTGTAAAACCATTATCTATATAAAATTTTAAAGCTTGCTTATAAAAGTAATGTGAGCTGGTATCCACGAAAAGTTTTCTAACTTTTTCTTTTCTGAGGCGTCTTTCAATGTTTTTCAACAATTCGCTGCCATACCCCTTTTTTGTTGAATCACCACGAACATAGAACCAGCCTAACCAGTAGTTTCTCGTTTCATATCTATCCAGTGAATAGCCAATTACGCCAACAATTGTCCCGTTTTCCTCCCCAACAAAAACCTCATCTCCCTTTAAGCACATGTCTTTCTTGCTTGAGAAATAATCGTCGTAGTATCTTTTGGCAATATTCTTATCCCATTTGAAAGAATGGCTACCTATTACAGATAATATCTCCTTCTTGTCCTCAGCTCTTGCAAGTCTAATTTTTAACTTCATTGCTCCAATTCCTCCATTGCTTGAAACCATTCCGCACCGGAGCCCGCACTCAAATCAAAATAGGTTGTCCTTATTACCTTTTTACCCTCAGATCCAGATGGATTTTGTAAAACTGCCATTTCAAAATGAGATATATTACCAGGATCACGAAAAACACGATAAA
>JADFXI010000190.1 GCA_015233655.1 Nitrospirota bacterium
TAGTGTGACTGATTTGACACAATTGTTTTAAAGATTTAGAATAATAAACTTATCATGGCAAAGATGACGAAAAATAAGAACAACAACGGCAGGCATTTATTGAAACTCGGTCTTCCGAAGGGGAGTCTGCAGGAGTCGACGCTTAAACTGTTCAGAAAGGCCGGATACCATATCAGCGTATCCTCACGCTCGTATTATCCTGTCTTCGACGACACTGAGATCAGTTCCATGCTGATCAGGGCCCAGGAGATGGCGCGTTATGTTGAAGACGGCCACCTGGATTGCGGCCTGACAGGCCGGGACTGGGTGTTGGAGCAGAATGCCGATGTGGTTGAGGTAGCGGAACTGCTCTACGCAAAAGAAGGCTTCAGGCCTGTGCGATGGGTTATAGCCGTGCCGGAGACATCAAAGATAAGGACTGTGAAAGATCTCAATGGGAAACGTGTTGCGACAGAGCTTGTTGGCTACACGAAGCGGTATCTGAAATCGAGAGGGGTCAGGGCCGAGGTCGATTTTTCGTGGGGTGCCACAGAAGTAAAGCCTCCGCAGCTGGCGGATGCGATTGTGGAGCTTACAGAGACAGGCACATCATTGAGGGCGAACAATCTCAGAATTGTAGAGACCATGATCGAATCGACGACCAGGTTTATTGCCAATAAAACGGCGTGGCAGGACAAATGGAAGAGACAGAAGATGGAAAACATCGCCCTTCTTTTGCGTGGCGCGCTTGCAGCTGAAGAAAAGGTCGGGCTGAAAATGAACGTGCCTGAAAAATCATTTAAGAAAGTCCTGAGCCTGCTTTCGGCGATGCATTCCCCGACGGTTGCGGCCCTCTCGGACGCCGGCTGGTATGCCATTGATGTGGTCATTGATGAGAAGACTGTACGGGACATTATCCCCAAGCTCAAGAGTGCAGGGGCTTCGGGCATCGTTGAATACCCGTTAAATAAGGTAATACCATAACGCGTTAAAGCGTTATGCTTTAGTTTAAGTTATGGAATCAATTATGACGGACCAGCCACCTGACAATTTATCTGTCGACAACTCCAATACGGTTGAAACACCGGCCCAGGCAAACCAGTATAGTGTAAAAGTTCCTGTCTTCGAGGGACCGCTTGACCTTCTCCTGCATCTTATCCGGCACGACAAGATTGATATATACGATATCCCTATTGCCCGCATAACCGGGCAGTATCTTGAGTATCTTGAGATAATGAAGGAGCTGAATCTTGAAATCGCCTCTGAATTCCTGGTCATGGCCGCTACTCTTATTTATATAAAATCGCGGATGCTGCTGCCGCCTGATGAGACCATCGAAGCTGAAGAGCAGGAAGACCCGAGGGCCGGCCTTGTGCAGAAGCTGCTTGAGTACCAGGCATTCAAAGAGGCATCTGATGTGCTGAGGGAACGGGAAAGTGTCTGGACCGACGCTTTCTCGCGCGAACCGATTAAGATTGAGGAATTAGCGGCTGAGCCCGAGCCATACCTTTTTGAAGTGAACATCTTTGACCTCATGAACGCACTCCAGAAGATCCTTAAAAAGACGTCTCCTGAGGCGATGAGCATTTCGCGGGAGACCCTGACTGTAAAGGACAAGATCGCCTTTATACTCGAAAAAATGGAAGGGGAGCATACCAAACGCTTTGACAGTCTCTTCAGTGAAGACAATTCAAGGGTCCAGATTATTGTGACCTTTCTGGCGCTCCTCGAAATTCTACGCCTCGGTCTTGCGCGCGCCTATCAGGACGAAGAGTTCGGGACTCTCTGGATAATGACGAACCCGAGAAATGCCGAAGATACTGAGCCTAATCAGCCTGCTGAATTGCACTGAGCTGCCATGCGCCCGGGCCCACAGGTTTCACGAATGTCCAGTATTCCAAAAATTTTACCGGCTCTGACTTGCTCCCCTCAATCACCCTCCCGGCGTCATCCGTAACATAGTCCAGAACGTTTGCAGTAATTTCAGCGGTAATGTAATCCCGGCCCTGTTCCTGCCAAGCCTCGGTTATTTCAACATTTCTCATTGCTATGTTCTCGAGACGATTGGTCCGTCCCTCGGCTTTCATTTTAGCCAGGTCTTTCCTCATTATGTTGAGAATTTCGGGGGCGAGCAGCGAACGTGAAGGTTCCATGTCCCTGTTCATCCAAGCGGCCTGTATTTTGAAGAAAATATCTGTGACTGTCTCCTTGAATCCGGCCTCGTTAAAAGAGGGATCGTACTGTCTTATCCTCGACAGACTGCTCGGAAGGTCCTCGCTGTATGATGGTGCAGCAGTTATATCTCTCGTCTGGGGATAATCATTTCCGACATAGGATTGTTGATATCCGCTCCCATATGAAGTCGCGGCGCTCGGCCTTTTTGATGAAACGAGTTTGTAAATTAAAAAGGCGCCGCCTGCGAGAAGAAGTATTTCAAAAATACCGATGCCTCCGAACCCGCCGCCACCAAAGCCACCACCCATGCCGCCAAATCCAAGGCTCCTGAAGAGTAAGGACCCCAGAAAGCCCCCTGCCAGACCGCCTGCAAAATTCCTCATAAAGCCGCCGAACGGCGAATACGAAGGCTGAGGCCGTAAACCCGTGAAGGGTTGGGCGCTCTGCGGCGACTGTGAACGCTGAAACTGGTTTGGATTTGAAGGGCTTGAAGGCGAATTGTAGGTCCTCGAACCCCTGCTGCCGTAGCTGGAACTCCCGCCACCAAAGCTGGAACTTCCGCCGCTTCTTCCCCCGCCGCCTCCTCCGCCGGCACGGGCGAAAGCGTTGTCCTCCAGGCATGATGCAAAGAAGAATACAATAAGCAATATGAACAATAACTGCTTGATTTTCATTTCGAACTCCTTGATCTGAATTTAATACTCATTAATTATAACCTATCTTCCGTAATAATATCGATTTTACCCTAACAACATACGCATTGACGATTTCGTTTGCAGAGTTATACACTATGAAGTAAGAATGTAAATTACCGCAGAGGAGGAAAAACGACAATGTTTGAAGGTTTATTTCAACCCATGCATATGTTGATAATACTTGTCATTGCGTTGATTGTTTTCGGTCCAGGCAAACTTCCGGAACTCGGTGCCGGCCTTGGTAAGAGCATAAGGGAATTTAAGAAGGCCCTGTCGGATGCTGAGAAACAGCCGATGCTTGATAATAAGACAACAAATAATCCGGCAGAAAATAAAAAGGCGGAGGAGTTTCCACCGGCTAACAAGTCAGCATAGCAGGCGCTCTGTAACAGCTTGCCCATGCCTTCGCGGGATTTTAGTCATAGTTTAACATTATTGTAACAGTCTTCTTGTATACTGATTGCTCCAAGGGAACACTGATACTGACTTTATAATAAGGAAGTTAAAGGGGTTGCTGATGAGAATAGTGATGTTTCTCAAGAGGGCTATCAGGCGCTTCTTCAGTAAGACTGAAAGGTTTGAAGTTTATATAGGCAGCGGTACGGTATCTATTGGAAACATCGTTACAGCCGGTGTCGCAAAGGTAGAAGGCAAGCATACCGGCAATATAACTGCGGGATCCATAATAATAATGGAGAATGGTTTTGTCAGGGGGGATTTGAAGGCGGCAACCGCTGTAATCGGCGGAATCGTGGAGGGTAATGTCAGTGCAGATGTATCGGTTGGCATTAAGACCCATGGAAGACTCGCAGGTTATATTTTTTCAAGAGCACTGATGGTGGCAGAAGGCGGAATATTTGAAGGGTATGCAAAGTGTAACAAAAACACGGAAGAATTACCCGCTCTTGTCAATAATAAAGCTGTAGTGACATAATAGAGACATGAGTTCATAAAGAGCGGGGGTGGATTTTGACAAAAAAAAGCGGCACATATAAGAGCGAGAAAAGAAAAAAAGAATTATTGAAACAGAAAAAGCAGGAAGAGAAAAGACAGAAGCGTTACAAAAAGGATGAGACAACAGAGGAGAAGGTCGAGGAAAGCGCTTAGGCAGCCCGGCCTGTTTCAACATAGCTGAGGGTGTAAAATAATTTGTGTAAATAGCCTTCATAGGGTAGGCTAAATACCTATCACTATGAAGGAGAGAACGTGGAGATCAAAGACGAGCTTATAGACGAGTTGATAAAGGGGTATCAGAGCCCT
>JADFXI010000191.1 GCA_015233655.1 Nitrospirota bacterium
ATGGTCGTAGTGGTAGGGGACGACGTTGTCGTTACTGATGTGGTAGTGGCTATGGTAGTAGTTACCGATGTAGTCCTGGCTATAGTCGTCGTTACTGATGTGGTCGAGGACGTGGTCGTAGTTACTGATGTGGTCCTGGCAATGGTCGTAGTTATCGAAGTTGTCGAGGACATAGTAGTAGTTACCGATGTGGTAGTTATCGTTGTGGTTGAAGGAACAACGGTAAAGCTTAGGCACTTTGTATCTATAGCGCTCATATTAGTGTCGTATATGTATTCGCAGAACTGATATGATCCTGTATCGGCAAGAGGTGGAACCCATACGGAAATGTTATTCTTGCTTACAGATTGACCTGCGGCAAGATTCAGAGGCACAAGGCTGCTATCAGCCTGCGCGCCTTTAGGTGTTAACACAAACGCAGACAAGTTAATAGTACGAATTGAACCGGTATTGTTGGTAATTGAAGACACTATCGGGCCAAGGGTACCGCCGCGCGGAACGCCGGTGTTCGAGGGAGCAGCAAGCGTATGGGTTATCGAGGACGATGTTACGGACGCGTCAACAACACTGTGACCGCCCGTATCTTTTTCCGGAATATTTCCGGGATACCAATTCATAATATGCACACCGGAATCTATTGATGATGTCCCACCACCTGCCCCGCAACCAGCCAAAAGCAACGGCAAAGCACAGGCAAGACAACAAGAAAAAAGGGACATAATTAATGCCGCATGCCGGTTCATTCGAAATTTATTCGCTCCTTTTCAATCACCAACGGTCTCTTTTTGACCTGTGTGTAAATGGTCCCGATATATTCTCCGACCATGCCGATAAAGAACAGCTGAACAGACATGAAAAAGAAGAATCCGACGACGAGAGGGGCTATGCCGAGCTGAAACTCGCTCCAAAAAATCAGTTTATATATTAAATAGCCTATTGCGACAACCAGACTCAAAAAAGCGCAGATAAATCCCGTGAAACTCGCCAGCCGCAGGGGCACCTTTGAGTGATTGACGAAACCGAGCATGGCCATGTCATATAAGGTATAAAAATTATTATTGGTCTTGCCCCTTTTTCTTTCGGGCTGCTCGTATTCGATCTCGAATCTCTCCTGTCCCAACTCGGCCACAAGTCCCCTGAAATAAGGATACGGCTCATCAAGCTTCCTTAAAATATCCATAAATGATTTATCATAAAGCCCGAAACCGGTGAAACTCTTGATATGCTCTGTTTCGGCAATCCGGTCTATCAGGTTATAGTAAAGTTTTCTGATAAGAAACATAACAGAATTTTCCCTGCTTTTCTTCTTAATCCCTATGACTATCTTATATCCTTCTTCCCATTTCTTTATGAAATCCCCGATCATTGAAGTCGGGTCCTGCAAATCAGCAACCAATGTTATGATAGCGTCTCCCTCGGCCTGAAGCAATGCGTAATATCCGGAGCGGATGTGCCCAAAGTTCTTCGCATTAGCAATTATCTTCACATTCTTGTCTTTTCTTGCAATCTCTTTTAATACGGCTACAGTCTTGTCCTTGGACGCATTGTCTATGAATATGTGCTCGTACACGTAGCCTGGCAATCCTGCAAAGACCTCTTTAACTTGCTGGTAAACCTCTTCAACATTCTCTTCTTCGTTGTAGCATGGTGTGACAATGCTTATCAGTTTCATCATTTACCCCTTAAAGACAAGGTTTTTGTTCAGCACAAATCCAACCATAGCCATGGGCAGCAGCATCGCCGCCCCTGCAAGATACATGTCGACTTTAAAATAATTGAATACCCCCAATGAGGCGGTATTGAGAGCATATATTATCGCATATACGCCGACAAATTTAAAAATAAGCCTGTTGTCTTTGCTTTCGAAAACCAAACTGCCCGTTGTCTTGAAGTTGAACATGACGCCGAGAATTGTCGCAAGCAGTGAGGCCACTGCATAGTGGAATTTCAGAAATATTAAAAGCGCATAAACTCCATAGCCAAAAGCCGTATTTATGCCGCCGACAATCAAGAACCTGATAAATCTGTTATTAAACATCGCAGGCTTCACCATCAAATATATTCCCTGTATACTTCATGCACCGCAATAATGTTTTCGGGACATTTATCGTGCCACATCAACTGGCCGGGCAGGGGAGAGCCGGACCTGTACCTCAACCTTTCATCAAGAGGGGTCAAGAGAGAACAACGATAGAGCAACGATATGAAATGACCCCTGTTCTTTCTCGCGGGATGGAACAGTTCATTTATGGCTACAGGTGTCTGCTCAAATGCAACTTCGGCGCCCAGCTCCGTCTTTGCCACAGCTCTGATCCTATCGGCGAACTTTTCCCTGTAACGGATGATACCCCCTGGCACATGCCACCCCGGCGTCCAGTAGCCGTCATCACGCCAGGAAAGCAATGTCTGCCCCTCATCATTCCGTATGAGAAGATCGACATTTACGAGAGGCGTGATCCTGCTGACAAACAAAAAAACATCCTCCGGCAGACCGAGGGATGGGTCCTCGACTACAGACTCGATAATACCGATAGGCCCTTTGAGATTTGTCATATCAACCATGAAATCGTCTTTTGTATAGACATAAACTTACGACTGTGAATGTCTATGGGTCCCTTTTGCAAATTCTATTGTTCGCCTTATGGCTTCTTCCAGCCCAACAGACTGCTTCAGACCTAATTCGAGTAGTGCCCGCCTAGTAGAGGGCACATACCTGTCCGGCAAGCTGTCGGCAGCAGGAGATTTAAGTATTTCTATTCCAACCGGTCTCGAAAAGCTCTTCGATACAACGTCAGCCAGTTCGGCAATGGTTATGCTTTCCTCCGAGCCGACATTATATGCTCGGCGTGACTCTCCCTTGAAAAGGATGGTCCACAACCATATGGCCAGATCTGCTGCGTATAGATAAGAGCGACAAGGCGTCCCATCGCCATTGACCTTTATGGGACCGCCGCTCAAAGCGTCACGGATAAAGTTTCCTACGGCATAATGTATGTCCAGTTGAAGATACGGTCCTACAAAGGAAAAACATCGTGCTATTTTTGTCTCGAGGCCGAAGCTTTCCGTATAGCATGCACATAACAATTCTGCCGCCCTTTTTGCCTCTCCCCATGCCGCATTGGAAAATGCTGTATCAGGGGCGCCATTGTAATCCTCAGGGACATGCGTCAGGCCGGGCGGCTGTTTGCCATATACCGCTCCCGAACTGGTCAGGAGAAACTTGCCGGCTCGGCATCTCACTCCAAAATCGAGCGCATGCCTCGTACCATTAACAACAGTGTCAAACTTCGCCAATGGATCTTCCTTGTTAAAAGTAGCAACTGCTGAGGTGGCTGCGGCATGGATAATATGTGAAAATTCCCCTTCCGGAAATGTGAAATCCCTTATATCACCTGGATGAAATTTGATGAAGGGACTGGCGGCAAGGTGCGGAGCTTGTTTTGCAAAAGCTTCGCGGTCCCTTGTAAGGACAAGGGCAGAGGCGTCGAGATCCAGCTTCTCATTGGCCCACGCAAAACTCTCAAGAAGCCATGTCCCGAAAAACCCGGTGCCTCCGGTTATAAATAGCCGTTTCCCCCTTATTTCTTCCCAAAGGTCTCTTGTATGGACGAGGACATGGTCTAGGTCTTCAGCAATGAGGTCCCTGGCTAACATCCTTGCTTCTTGGAACACCGGCAAAGCTGTCGCTCACCTTTGTCGATGAAATCCTCTTTGTCAAACACTTCAGAGCAAGGCACCGGCAATGATTTGCCGTAAATCCTCTTTACGTCATACTCCTGAATAAAATTCCTGTCTTCCGCGATGAGACAGGTATCCATGTATTTTCCGAAATACTTTATATTCAGGCCCCTTTCAATAATGTCCTTTAACGGCTCTTTAAAGAAATTACCGAGAGACGTATGAATATAAGGGCATGGCATAATATCGCCGTACTTTGTGACGGAAACCATCCTTTTGACAGCTATACAGCCCAAATCAAGGCCGTACCCAGGGGTCAAATGCGTAAACACATTATACTTTTTCTCAAGCCCCCTCATATAATCCATGTCATCTCTGCTTACAAGGACATCGAAATTGCCCTCCCAGTCTCCCAC
>JADFXI010000192.1:0-555 GCA_015233655.1 Nitrospirota bacterium
ACGTCTGAGAAGAGGTTGACAAGTACAAAAACAACCGTGCCTGCAATTACGCAGCCCATAATTACAGGGTAGTCTCTCTTTATGATGCCCTCCATGGTAAATCTGCCGATGCCGTCCCATCCGAATATGGTTTCAGTGACCACAGCTCCGTTTAGATAGCTTCCGAAATCCAGGGCGATTATAGTTAAGATGGGAATTATAGCGTTTTTCAGGACATGGTGCAGATGCATGCTGAGCAAAGGCAGTCCTTTGGCTTTTGCAGTTGCGATGAAGGGCATTTGCAGCACGTCCGCGACTGTTGTTCTGGTTACCCTTGCCAGGGTCGCAGCTGCCGGAATGGCGAGCGCGCATGACGGCAATACAAGGAACCTTATATCACCAGTCCCTGACGGTGGCAAAAGCTTAAGCCGGAGGCTGAATATAATCATGATCATAATGGCGCTCCAGAAAACGGGAATGCTCAAGGCGGCAAGCGACATAGAGTCTATTATTTCCCCTGTAACTCCTTCCTTTTTGTAAGCTGCAATATAACCCATAATGATGCCGAGCGGGACT
>JADFXI010000192.1:580-4080 GCA_015233655.1 Nitrospirota bacterium
CAGTTTTATGGTATTGGGAAATTTCAGGGCTATGTCCGACAGGACGTCCCTGTTGGTAAAATGGGACCTGCCAAAGTCGCCGTGCGTGAGCATCTTAAGATATCCGGCGTACTGATGAAGGACATTCCTGTCAACACCGAGTTCTTTCCTTATGCTCTGTATCGTTTCCTGACTCGCGCGTTCGCCTGCCAGGGCAAGTGCTATGTCACCGGGCAGAGCCCTGAGAAGAGCGAACGAAACCAGTGTTATCCCCAGTAGCAGTGGGACTAAAAGAATGAGTCTTTTAATAATGTACTGTGCGATCACATTTAATTCATCTTACTCTTTCTACGATCATTGCTATACCCTGCCCTCCGCCTATGCAAAGGGAGGCGAGGCCCATATTAACGTTTCTTCTCACCATCTCATACAGTAGTGTTACGAGGATTCTGGTGCCGCTGGCACCCACCGGATGACCCAGCGCGATAGCGCCGCCAACGACGTTCACTTTATTCATGTCCCAACCCATTTCCCGGTGCACCTGAATAGACTGGGATGCAAAGGCCTCGTTGATCTCGATAAGATCGATGTCCTTTACCTCACAATGGGCCTTTGTGATGAGTTGCCTGCAGGCTTCAATGGGGCCGAGTCCCATGTAGGCAGGATCCAGTGCGGCAGATGATGTTCCCTTTATCCTGAATGCCCACTCCGGGTTGGATTCCTTCATTTTTTCTTTCGAAACGATTAGCACGGCTGCAGCCCCATCATTAATTCCCGAGGCGTTCCCGGCTGTCACAGTCCCTTCCTCCTTGAATGCCGGCTGCAGTTTTGCAAGGCTCTCGACTGTGGAACCGAAGCGAGGATGCTCATCAGTATCAAATATCTTGTCATCGCCTTTCGACTGCTTGATTCGAACAGGAACAATTTCATCCCTGAACTTCCCTTCCTTTATCGACTGCTCGGCTTTTATTTGGGAGGCGACGGCAAATTTGTCCTGCTCCTCTCTTGTAATATGATATTTCTCAGCAACATTTTCCGCTGTCACTCCCATGTGGCAATCATAGAACATGTCCCACAGGGCATCATTGAGGAGTGTATCGATCATTTCAGCGTTACCCAGACGCTGTCCCCACCGTGCTGACTTTACCACATAGGGGGCGCTGGTCATATGTTCCATCCCACCCGCAACTATGACATTTGCTTCTCCCGAGGCAATGGCCTGCCCGCCAAGCACAACCGACTTTAATCCGGAGCCGCAGACCTTGTTCACGGTAAAGGCAGGGATATTCTCCGGGAGACCGCCCCGGATCGCCGCCTGTCGTGCAGAATTCTGTCCCAATCCGGCTTGCAGTACGTTGCCCATGATTACCTCATCAACCTCGTCTCTGCTTGCCGCAGTTCTTCTGAGAAGATCCCTTATTACCGTTGAGCCGAGTTCAATGGCATCCAGTGCTGCCAGAGAGCCATTGAACCTTCCGATGGCAGTTCTCACACCGCCCACAATATACGCGTCCATATTTACTCCTTTTATGATACAGGTTAAAGGTCAATTGTCATTGTTTAAGACCCATCACATATTATTAAATCCGCATGCCGCCATCAACCTCGAGGATCCGTCCTGTAAAGAAATCGTTTCCCATGATGAACTGAACGGCCCGTGATATTTCTTCCATCTCCCCCAGTCTACCCACCGGAATGTTCTGGATTACCTTTTCGAGGACATCAGGTCTGATCTTCGCAACCATCTCTGTGTTGATATAGCCCGGCGCGATGCCGCCCACCCTAATCCCGAATTTTGCCAGTTCCTTGGCCCAGGTCACGGTCATAGAATCAACTGCAGACTTAGCGGCTGAATAGTTGGTCTGCCCGAGATTCCCTGCACGGCTGATCGACGAGATATTGATGATCACGCCTTTGATCCGGTGCTTCACCATGTGGAAGGCAGCTTCTCTCCCGCACAAGAATACACCGGTGAGATTCACATTGATCACTTTCTCCCAGTTAGCGAAGGGAAACTTGGTAATCTCATCGCCTTTTTGCTTAATGAAAAGGGCGTCGGAAGTGATCCCGGCGTTATTGATCAAGACATCCGGAGCGCCGTTTTCCGAAGTATAGCCTTCAAAAAAAGTTTCTACGCTTTTCTCGTTGCTCACGTCCACTACCTTCCCGGAAATACCTGTCTCATTTTTAAGCGCATCAAGGTTTTCCTGAGACACGTCCACCACATAGGGATTGGCCCCCAGATTCTTTAAATCAATAGCGAACCTCTTTCCCATGCCTCTTGCACCGCCCGTTATAACAACATTCCTGCCTGAAAGTTCCATTATGAAATCTCCTTAATATTGCTCTGATTCATTATACCCATTATTTATTCTTTGTGTTCTTTTTTGTACGCTGCGTTTTCCTTTCCCTGTCTTTGCCCTCCGCTGTTGCTTTTTGCGTACCTTCACTATCCCGTTCATGCAGCCATGCAGCTATTGATGGGGAGAGTTCTTTCTGGGACTTTGCCCCTACAAAAACTCCAATATGCCCGCCTTTGAACTCATAGAGTGTCCTGTCTTCAGTGCCAACAAGCTCATTCAGCGGCCTTGTTGAAGCCGGGGGCACCAGATGGTCTGCCGAGGCGTAGATGTTAAGAAGGGGCATGGATATGTTCTTGAGGTCAACCACTCTGTTCCCGATCTCTAATTCGCCCTTTACAAGCTTGTTTCTCTGGTAGCAGTCCTTGATGAACTGTCTCAGACATTCTCCTGCCTGCCCCGGACTGTCGAAGATCCATTTCTCCATCCTGAGAAAATTAAGGAGTTTCTCCCTGTCTCCAAGGATATCAAGCATGTCAACGTATTTCCTTACATTCAGGTTAAAAGGCATAAGCATGAGAAAACCGGAATTCAGGAAATCACCAGGGATGATCCGGTAAGCGTCAACCAGGGCATCAACATTCATATGCTTGGACCACCTGAAGAGAAGTCCATCATCAGTCGAAAAATCAAAAGGAGCTACCAGCGTGACGAGGTTCCTTATTTTCTCAGTATTCAGGGCTGCATAGATGGCGGAGAAGGTCCCGCCCTGGCAGATGCCCATGATGTTGATCTTTTCTCTTTTTGATGCCTGTCTGATAAAATCAACGCAGTTGTTGAGATATCCATTTATATAATCATCCATGGTCAAATACATATCGGACTTTGTGGGATACCCCCAGTCTATAATATACAGGTCCAGGCCACGCTGCAGAAGATTTCTGACAAAGCTCCTGTCCGGCTGAAGGTCAAGCATATACTGCCTGTTGACCATGGCGTACACAATCAGTACAGGTACGCGGCATGTCGTCTTCCCTTCAGGCTCGTAGTGATAGAGTTTAAGTTTATCCTCCTCATACACGAGTGTTTTGGGAGCTGTTCCTACGTCTATCTCATCTATCCGGGCAAGAGTTTCCGTGCCCTTAATGAGTTTCATGCTCATCTCGCTCAGCTCCCTGACCATATGCTTCATGTCGAAGGCATCATACGATGAATTCATGC
>JADFXI010000193.1 GCA_015233655.1 Nitrospirota bacterium
AGGGTCTGCATTAAAATATTTATCCACCTGGTCATCGGCGCATGAGCGGCAGTTTCATAAAGCAGCTTGATTGACGTTTTTCGATTCCCGGCTAATGATGCCCATTTGGCCGCTTCAAGACCAATAAGCGCAAACTGCAAAGGGCAGTGCCTCAGCAGGTCCTCATGATACATGTTCCAGCATGCAAGGTATGCCCACATTTTGCGTTTACTCGTCTCGGAGTCGTAGCTGTCCAGACTGACCCTGTCTTTGCCGGACCGGTCATAATAGCGCACCACTTCAGGAACAACATACCCGGGTGCGCGCCTGAGCAAGGCATACCAAAGTGTGCCCTCGCCCCCGGCCGCACGCTCATCGAACCTCCGCCCTTCTAGGAAATCCATACTTACTATTTGCCAGAATTCGCCGCTGAATCTGCAGCACAGCGCATCCTCAAAATTGACGTAACTCCCGGAGCCGGCAAATTGACCGGTCATAACACCGGTATGCATATCTGCGCACCATCCGAAGACCTGTGAAACAGTATTCCCCAGGTTTTCAAATACATCGACCAACAATGCAACCGCTTCAGGTCTAAGCACGTCATCGCTGTCGAGAAGCGAAAAGTATTTCGTATCAGGTCCCAGATTATCTAATCCCGTGTTTTTTGCCGCTGTTACGCCACGGTTCTTTTCGTGTTTCAAGACCTTGACCTGCCGGTCCACAATATATTTCTCCAACACTTGTTGTGTATTATCTGTCGATCCATCATCAACGATAAGCAATTCAAGGTTGGGATAGGTTTGTGATAAAACGCTATCAATCGCGCGCGGCAGAACATGCGCACGGTTATAGGTCGGTATGACGATGCTCACCCTGGGGACCATTTACCCCTCAGTTCCGGACCGCCGCAGTTTTTTTATCATTTCAACCCTTCCTCTTTGTGCATACTGTTTCACCCTGGACCAGCCCAGTTCCCTGTTTATTTTATATGTGGCGTACCCGAGCCACGTCAAAAAAGCCATGAGATACATCAAAAAGGGGTCCTGAAAATGTCCGGTCCCCATCCATGAAAGCATGACAACGACGCTTAATCCCGTAACGAGTTCATATGAGTAATTGCCGCTCAGTTTTAATTTGTAAAGCCGAAGATAAATATAGACGTTTGCCATAAAGAAAAGAAAAGTGGCAATCATGTATGCAGCAGCAATAGCAGGCCCTCCAAAGATAGGCAACAGCACAAGCGACAACAGCAGCCTTACTCCGCAATAAGTAAGTTCAAGGGCAAGCCATTTACCGGCATGGCCGAGGGCAAGCAATGGGGCGCCGAATATTCCACCGATCGCCTGCAGGAAATCTCCTCCCAGCAAGAAAGGCATGTAGTTCGTTGCGGCAACAAATGAGGGCGCATAGAGTAGAGAGAGGATGGGATAACTTACTATCCCGAGAAAGCCGAGCGACAATGCAGCGACGGGAATGATAACTGTCAACAGCTCATTTACCGAAGCGGACATTTTTTGGGGGTCATGCTGCTGCGCTAAAGTAGCAACAGAATAACTATGCACGCTGCCCAGTACGATGTTCTTCAGGTGGTTTGAAAACACCAGAGCGGCCTGATAAAAACCATTTTGTATGGCCCCGGCCTGTTTAATCAGCTCGGTCCTTATAAAGGTGTCGCTGGAATTCTGGGTAAATGTACTCACCAGAGAAGAGGACCCTAACGTGAGCATTACGACGGCAGAAGGTGTATGCCACCGCACCTGCAAAGGTTTATATCCGATCTGCGAACACCGTCTGCCCAAAAGCCCTGCAAGCAGCACCGTGAGGAGCAGTGTTTGAATAGCAGCGCCGACTATTCCCATAAACCATACAATTGGAATAGAAATTACCGTTCCTGCGATTCCTCAAAGGCTCCTGCCTGAAGCTGTCCGATTTAGGCCGAGTGGACAAGCAAGAAATGCAAGATAATTACCCTTAAGGGCATCCAATGGCTTGAGCAGGAACAAAAAACCGATTGCCCAGTAATTTGTCGGAACCGGTTTAATGCCAAGAGACGTAAGGACATCATGCCTATAGAATAATGGAATAATTACAAGCCAGGACGCAACGCTGACAGCAAGGACCATAAAATTGGCGGTAGAAAGATGTCTCTGCCGTTCTTCAGGGGTCCTGGATGCTGCAATGTTACGGCCCAAACCAAGGCCGAGTCCTAAAGACACCAATGCGTAAACAATACTTGCAACAGCGACCATCTGTGAAAACTCACCAAAACCCGCAGGCCCCATCCGTAACGCAAGGACTTTGTTCCGCACGATGCCTGTCAGCGCTACGACAATCTGCATGCCGGCAAGTTGCGAGATAGAAAAAAAGATCTTCTTCATAACTGGTATATTGTCGGCATCAGCACTGCAAACGGCACTCTATCTATACTCCACAAACCCTTTGAATCCTACTGACGGATTGAAAGGAATGTAAGCCTTCTGACTATAAATTTCACTTACGCAGCGAAACGATTCCTGGCCAAGAATCTCGATATCTTCAATGCTAAATTTCGCCAATGGCAGCTTTTTCAGATCAAAACCTTGCACAATTTGTTTTATTGAATGTATATCGAGCCCCATCATGGCAGCCGCTACAGTGTCCATTGCCAACGGATTAAACGAGGCCATCATTATCCCGCTTCGGACAGGCGTTGGGGCCAGGGGACTCTCTTTTTCACCGGCGATAAGCCCATCCAAAATCGCCAGGTATTTTGTTCTGTCAGAAATGCCTGGATCGACACGCTCGTTACGCCTGTCAAAATAAAAAAAGACCCTGTTGATATCCAGGATCGTCCGCCATAGCGTGTCATTGCCATGCCACCCGCCGCCGCCGATACAGCCCGAGCCCTTAGGCAATCCCGAAAAAGCTGGCAGAAAAAAAGAACAGACTTTTGTGAGAAAATACAAACTACTTTTCAACCACATCATGCGCGTTTCCCATTCCTTGTGTGTGAGAAACCACATGAGGTCCCACAACCAGTTTCCATCAGGGTATTCGTCCCCACCGTTTTTGGGACTACCAAACCGGAAGTGCGGCAGATAATCCTTGTGGCCGTTAATACCAACAAGATTTTTCAACGCACAGGTAACACCAGCCTTCATATGAGTTTTCATTTTTGGAAGGTTGATAAGCACATCAGTATGGAGTATGTCTTTGGGAAACAGATATTTGTTGCTCTGCAGGTTATGTGCCTTCTTCATGCGCTGCTTAGAATATTGTGATACTCCAAACTCACACCCGTTCTGCATCAGTGGCAATAATAAACTGTCCTGCCCTATATCCACTTCCAGGTAATTCCCCATTGCGTTTTCATCAGCGAGTCTCCTTACCATTACTCCGTGCTTCATAACTGCCGTTCCAAGCCTGTAGTCTTTGACCTGCAATTCAATTTCAGGATGGGTTGCACAAAAAAAATCACGAATTTGGCTTAGTCCGACGAATTCCGTCAGTTTTTCCCAGTCAGCTCCCTGTATGGGACAATCGCAGATTATTATCGTACCTTGCTCTTCGAGCGCTTTCGCACAATAATCCAGGACCGCCCTTATCAACGAGCCGTGAGTCACGAGGCTGTCAGTGTCCGTGAGGCCATAAGCCTTTGCTCCGTGATTGAAGTGTGAGACGAGATTTGGCTTCAGGACAACCCTGTTACCCGGCCTGATTATACTTTTTAAAGGGTTCCAGCGGGACATCCCATAATTGTCCTTATCCAAATTAAGTAAATAGAACAGCCGACGCACAGCCCTGTAAGCTGGATTATCTTCCTTCCCGATCGGCATGCCCGGCCATTCAGGATATCGTTCATCCGGATGAAACGGTGAAGTCCCGGCATAACTAGGATTTTCCTTAACGAGAGCAACCCTCGGATCATCCAGAAAATGTTTCAATCGCAGGCAACCTCGGAAATAGTGTAACGATATTTTCCGGAAGATAGCGGCGGGATCTCATCGACAAACGCTACTTCTACCTTACAATCTTTTCCCATTACCA
>JADFXI010000194.1 GCA_015233655.1 Nitrospirota bacterium
GCAAGGCCTTGCGCTTCATTATAGAGATAATGTCACTACTGTCCGGGACATTTTAACATGACCGGCAATAAGTCATTGTAATTATATTTCAAAAGGAACATTTATGCCTGTCACCGATTTGAAATTTGATTTTGCGCGTGTCACAAAGAATGCAGGAGACTGTGAGAGCATGTGCAATCTGGCGAAATCCAGATAGCCTCGATCCATGATGTAAAAAGCTCCAAGTTCTATTGGCAGGATATCGAGGATGTTGACGTCGTGCAACTTGCCGTCGGAGATGTGGATAAACGTTGGGATGTTGCCGCGTAAATCCAGCAGCGTATGAAGCTTTATTGCACTTTTGCTCTGGCGGAAATTCGCCCACGGGAACAGAGAGAGACAGAGGTCTATTGTCGTAGCATCCAGTGCATAGACCGTTTGTTTCAAATCTACGCCGAAGGGTTCGTCGCTGTAGAGTTTTCTGGCAATCAGGATTAAGGAGTATGCAAAGTCGGCATATATGCGCCAGTCTCGCTGTTCGTTGGCCTCTGCCAGTGTCGACCGTGATACGGCGCTTCTCATGCCCATGTGATAGAGTTTGTGCTGCTGGGATCGAAGGCATGCTTCGATATCGCGGAGACTGTCCCGATAGGTCAGTTGAGCAAAGGCCATGCAGAAGTATTGGTCGAGACAAGTAAAACGTTTTATCTGATAGTTGCCGTGATAGCGATTGACGCATCGGCGGAACGTATGCAAAGGCAGATAGTCCATGACTTGAGAAAAAATCAGTTTGCCGGAGTTCATTATCCCGCACCTCCTGAGTTGCTTCAGAAGAGTGCTGGAAACTCCAATAAAATTTCAAATCGGTGACAGGCATAAATGTTCCTTTTGAAATATAATTACAATGACTTATTGCCGGTCATGTTAAAATGTCCCGGACAGTAGTGGTAAATGATAATAGATTCATGCGGATTGTTTCTTTCATAGTTCTGATCGCCGTCTGTCTCGTGTTCACCGGCCTGTCGTCATACGCGATTGTTACGCCCCCTGATAAGGCCGCAAAAACATGCTGCGATGAATGCAATAGGAGAGGAGAAAACAGCAGGTCTGATCACTGTTCGACCCCGACCTGTCCGATGTTTCTCTGTATTTCAATAAACATTGTTACGCCATTTACACCGTCGATTCAGACGGAAAGTGTCTTTGTTACTTCAATCAGTCCGGAACTTTATTTTATCACCCCTGCAAAAGCAATCTTTCATCCTCCGGTAATCTCATAACCCCACACGGATATATCGTTCTGACGGCAGAGTATCTGTCCGCGCATTCTATTTCTTTCTGGAGGATCTTTATGAAAAGAATTATCTATGCCTTTGGGCTGATCGCTCTTACAGTCGGTCTTGTCTTTATCTGTCTTGGCAACGGAAAGACAAAGTCTGTAAAGGAAAGTGGGATATTGAGTGTTGAAGACATTCAGGCAGATCCCGCCGCTTTTAAGGGCATTATCACGCTGAATGGCGTCGTTGCCCGTATGCATCCTTCCGATCCCAAAAGATTCGCCGTTATTGAGACGGCTGAGGCTAAACATTGCCAGTCGGTCGGTTGTGCAAAATTTTTCCTCCCCGTTCATTATGAAGGCAAGTTGCCTCAGATATGGGACGAGGTTAATATCACCGGCAGTCTTGTTAAGCAAGATGGTTATCTACTCAAAGCCTCACGTGTCGATATTCTCCGGCATCTTACTTTTGACGGCGGCAAGCAATGAAAAGAAAACTATTTTATCCTAAGCTGGCCTTTGTAGTTGTTTTCAGCCTTCATGCCGTTTACTCCATCGCGTCGACAGCCCATATGTCCCAGCAATGGGTTCAACTGGAAAATGTGAATCCATTCTGGTCATATATCTCACGGCAGGATTATCTTTTGGACCTCTCTTATGCAATAGCAAGCGCATTCACTCTTTACGCCGTTTTGCAGTTTTCCCGAGGCCGTAAGGGAAGTCTCACCGGAGTAATAGGAGGGAGCGCCCTGACCGGCTTTTTATATTTCGCCGGATGTTTCCTTTTGGGCTGCTGCGGTTCTCCTATGCTGATAGTTTATCTGAATCTCTTTGGATCATCTTTCCTGGGGTTCACGAAACATCTTACCCTGGCGCTTACAATAATCTCTGTGGTGATCGGTTATTTCTGGATGGAGAGGAAAATTAAAACCTCGTCCTCTTGTTGTGAAGATAACAGATGCCGTTAGGAGATCTTCATGGAAATATGTAATGACATTAGTGAGCTTCTCAGCGAGGCAGAGAAGATATCCCAGATAGAGAAGTGCCGGACATGTCAGTGCTTTCATGACATGCTCCTGGAGTTCAGGGAAGTATTAAAGAAGGAGAAGTCAGGCGGTGACCTTGCGGCAAGGCTTGAGGAGATCATTAAACGATCGGAAGTGACCCACAACTGCCTCGGCTGTGATCCATGCTATCCGGTGCCGCTGTCGAATGTCTTGTCTGAAATGACTGGAACACCTGCCGGCACATGCACACCTGTACGTAACCCCGCGCCAATGAAGCTTATGATGCCGAAACCTTCGTGGCCGGTCGAACAGGGCGAATACATTGTCGGACGGAAGACAGCACCGGTTGCTATAAGCACCCTGGGGAGCGATGAGCTGCCTTCGGCCCTTGCGACGGCACTCGGAAAAGAAGGGTTCTCTATTGTCGGCAAGACTCATACGGAGAACATCGGCATAGAGAAGATCATAAAGAATACCGTAACAAATTCTGACATTCGATTCATAATCCTCTGCGGAAAAGATACCAGGGGACATGTGCCGGGGCAAAGTCTCATCTCACTCGTTACCCACGGCGTCAATCACGAAAAGAGAATCATCAATGCAAAGGGACAGAGGCCGGTGCTCAAGAATCTTGATTTCTCCGATATAGAACATTTCAGAGCACAGGTGGAGATCCTCAATCTTATCAATACCGAGGATACGTCAGCGATTCAGGAAAACGTAATTGCCTGCGAGCAGAGAAGTCCCGGCAGATTTGACAGGACTTTGACACTGAAGAAAATAGACCGGATAGAAGCACAGTTACCGAAACGGTTGGTACTTGACCCTTCGGGTTTCTTCATCATCTATCCGAAAAAGGAAGAGCGCCGGATATACCTTGAACATTACAGGGTAGACGGCACGCTCAACGAAGTCATTTATGGTGAAGATCCGATATCAATAGCGTCGACGGCCATTGAGCGGAATCTCGTCTCGCGGCTCGATCATGCCGCTTATCTCGGACGGGAACTCGAAAAAGCGTATTCCTCCATGTGCTAGGAGTTTCCATATCTCCAGGACAGAGCACCGGGGAATAGAGAATGATTACTGGTAAATTTATTTAGATCGCCCCGAAGCCCATCCCGTCCGCCCAGACAGCGATTTGCCAGTGCAAATCTGCATTTGCTGTGGAGGACCTTGAATGTGGCTTATAGAAGCTGTAAATGCATTTCTTGACTATTGCAAGTTACCGCTACAAAGAGACCAGAGGGGGGCTTGTTTATTTTTTCGCGGCACGTTTATTATATGACGTGCCGAAAAAGAGATTTCTCATATTTCTAATCGCATTGGCGTTGGTCATTCAGAATACCTGCCCCTATGGCTGGGCGGCCAAGGCTGTATTTATTTCTCCCTCTTCGTCTCACTGCCCACACTGTCCTCTAAATGAATTCCCCCGGCCGTCTGTCCCGGACTCGCGTGACGATATCATGAAAGACTTGTCTAAGGCCAACCATACCTTCGTTATCCATATCAGCAACCAGCGTACTGAATTTCAAATACTATCACTTACAGACAATGCGCCGGTATTCACTTCATACCCATATAGAGATGTATCTTTGGAGCCGCTCTTAAGACCCCCTGCCTCTTTTTTATCGTAACAATTTCAGCGGATATACTTAGTAAGTAATACAC
>JADFXI010000195.1 GCA_015233655.1 Nitrospirota bacterium
ATGACGAACAATTGACGGGACTCTCAACTTGTTCTTCAGTTGTAAGCGGATTGAAACCCGTTGCGCGAACTCGTATCTATGTGCCCTTGGACAAGAAGAATGATGCTCTCAAACTCGTAGCGGACAAACGAAAAGAAAAGGAGAATAAATCATGAATATCACGTTCGATATTCCCTGGAAACGCTATGTCTTGATCGCCGAACTGGCCAAGCGGTTGGATACCGTCAGCCCGCAGTTCGGAAAAACTGCTCTGCAGAAACTTGTATTCCTGCTGCAGGAGGTTTACAAGATTGATTGCGGCTACGATTTCGAACTCTATTCCTACGGTCCCTTCGATTCTCAATTGCTGGGCGACCTTGATCTGGTTGAGAGTTGGGGTTGCGTTTCCGTTGAGTCGGTTAATGCCCTCCTTGGGGGATACCGGATTCACCCGACAAAAAAGGTGGATTTAGTTCGAGAGAAGGCAACCGGTTTCCTTGATGATGCGAAAACTAAATCAGCCCTCGACAATCTGGTGTCTACTTATGGTGCCTTAAAGGCAAGAGATTTGGAACTGCGGGCCACAACGGTCTATGTCGAGCGGAATCTTTGGGCAAAAAATGAATCACCAGACAAGACAACGGTCTGTCGTTTTGTTGCTCAAATCAAGCCGAGGTTCACCCGTCGGGAAATCGATCAGGTAGTGGATGAATTGAGCGAAAGAGGTCATATTCGACTATCGGCCGAAAATAATATGGCAACACAACCAGTTTGACTCAAGGACAGATGGTAAACATGGACGACCTTTTAGGAAACCAGGATCTCCTTTGCGAAGAGAAGGAGCACTGGTACGCCGACCCGAACATAGCGGACGAACTGGAGAAACTGAGAGAGATCGCTGCTTATGGAGTTCGTGAATACTGGACATCCGCCCAGAAGCACCCGAAGGTGTCCGCCTTGAGGTGGTGAGAGCGGGAGCAAGAAGGCATGGCAGGAACGCGACTACATCATTAATCACCGTGGCCCGCAAGATTACCGAGAACGTGTTGCAAGAAGATCCGAAACTATTAATGTGTTACGACCAGGCGAGTACCCGCTTAGAGGAGGAATGATATGTTCGATAAACGTCTCATACGAATAATAAACAGTGGCCGCTGCTTCGCTCTTGTTGGGTCAGGTCCGTCATGTGAAGTAGGTTATCCATCCTGGCAAAGGCTTGCTGATCTGACCTATGCGGAACTTGAAAGTAAAGGTTCTGTTTCAGACTCCCAATCGTATAAAAAATACCTCGCAGACAAGAAATATGCAGAGTTCTTTCGACAAGCGGAGCGTGATCTTGGCAGCCGTAGCATCCTGGTTAATTTGGTCAAGTCTCTGCTGACTCCTGCTGTCAAGAATCAAGGTGTTCTTTACGAACTGATCAGCAATTGGCCTTTTGCCTGTTACCTAACCACGAATTACGATGACGAGATTAGATCTTACCTTTTACGCTTAAACGAGCATTTCACTGTCGTAAGAAACCGTAAAGAAGACTTCTATTACTTGCGTGATGGTGCCAGTAGAGTAATTCAAAAGCTGCATTCCGATCTGGATTATCCGGATGAGGTCGTTCTTACATCAGCCGATTACCAACTTTTTTATTCAGATTATTCGGGCCGGTATTTTAGTGATAAACTCCGCCAAGCTTTTGAAACTTTCGATATCTTCATAATAGGGCATAGCTTATCCGACCCTGATATTGAACTTGTTCTAAAAATCGCGCGTAATACAGCGAGCCCTCAACATCCCATATATATGGCTGCTGCGGATTTCACAAAGGCCGACGAGCAAGAATACCTCGAAAAGTACAACATTGTGCTTGTTCAATACTCGAATAGTGATGGTACACACTCAGAATTGCGACGGATGCTAAAGGGCGCTGATAAATATATTGTGTCGCGGCAACGTCATAGAGAGAGAAGCGAACCTGCTGCAAGACCCAAAGAAGAAATTGAATCTGCTATTGCCTTATTCCTTTACAGGCGTCTTCAGGGAGTGCAGGCTACAGATTATCTGTCTCCTCTCATTCTTGCGGGTCTCCTTTTGGAGGATGATAGAGGAATAGTTGTAGAAAAAGTTGCTTCCATGCCTGCCCTACAGAAATTCATCAAAGGAGGAACCAATTCTGAAAAAGCCATCAAAGAGGAGCTGGAAACTCTTATTCAACAAGGCTTAGTGTCAAATGTTGCCGAAAAGCTTACAATCACTGAAAGTGGCCGTGCGAAGGTCAAAGAATACCAGGCGATTCGGGAAATAGAAAAGGACCAAGCATATGGT
Organism: Nitrospirota bacterium; assembly: GCA_015233655.1. Taxonomy (GTDB): domain Bacteria; phylum Nitrospirota; class Thermodesulfovibrionia; order Thermodesulfovibrionales; family Dissulfurispiraceae; genus JADFXI01. The sequence goes on from JADFXI010000195.1 coordinate 2,296, forward strand.
CAATTCCGGCTCAATCTGAACAATAATTACGACGGCTTTACAGACTTACAATTGGAACAATGTCAAAATTTGGCCGAGGAGGTGATAGTAACCACTTTCGCAAATCGGGGATTAACGATAGCAAATCAAGTTTTTTCTGCCCAAACAGCAAGTTCTGGAGAGCTATCGGATATATTCGGGTTTGTCTCTGACAATGCTGCTGAGATTGAGAACATGGCGATCAGGGCTGCCTTTGTCGAAGCAATGCATCAGTTCCTGGTTGAGCCAACTCATCCTCAAAGAGAGTATCTTGAGTCAGTCTCGCAAGGCTATTTTTTATATCATCTTCTTGGACTCGACCCAAAATGTGGACGGGTAAGACAAAACATATTTCAGAGAACATTGTGGCTTTGCGATTCAAGCGTTCTCTTGCCATTAGCGGCACACGGGTGTTATAACCACGACTATGCAGTTGAGCTTTTTCAGACACTTTCCGATGCAAATGCAAGAATTTACACGACTCCGAAATTACTTAGGGAGGCGTGGGAGCATTTCGACTGGGCTTTTAGCTTCATAAAAAAACCGGGAGCGAAATCACTAGAATTTCTGCGGGCTGCTTTGGTAAAGAGTAGCTACAAACAAAACCTCTTTCTTGACGGTTATATAAGGCTTAGTGCGGATGGACGAGTTGGTACGTTCAAAGACTACCTTAGTCTGCTTCCAAGATGGATAACAGACAGATCATCGTTTGATAAGAGTATTACTAGTGGCATATTGGTAATCAACATTTCAGACTTACAAGGGTTTGTTCAAGATGACTGGGGAGAGATTGAGGAAGCCAATGCCAAAATCAAAGATGAGCGCCTGCGGAGGGGAAGCTATCGTTCTCAACTTCAAGTCGAAACTGAGGGTGAGGTGTGGACCCTAGTAAAGAATCTGAGGTCAGGCAAATACTTATTAAGGGGAGCATCAAATGTGCGAAGTTTCCCAAGCTGTATGTCCTGTGAAAGCATCAGTCTTGCTATTTTAAACTGTCGCATAATTATCGCTCCCAGTAATAATAGACGGATGGGAGAACACTGAAAAGGTCTATTTCGTTTCACAAAGCCGAGTCATAGATCAGGTGTTTAAAGCAGAATCTGTGACAACATGGACACCTGAGGCTTTATACAGATACCTTTCCGCTTTACCAGGCAAGCAAACAAACCCTGACTTGCTCCAGCAATGCATGCTTCATGAATATTATTATGCTGGGATCTCTTTCATCGACAAAGACCGCTATGTTCGCTTTTTCGGTCCCAGCATTGATGCTGCTAAGACATCATTCGTGAAAGAAAGAACGAGTTATATTGACAATCTCGAAGAAACGTATACTATAAATATTGACGTTGCATTTGAAAAGACACCCGACCTCGAAAAACCATTCTTCGTTGCACAAATGGGTTGGCGACGGGCAGAAGCATCCCAACAAAGAGAAGAGCTGATGAGGCAGCGCGCGTTAGAGGCAGAGGCAAAGGTTAAGCAACTCGAATCTTAAAAAGACAAAGCATGGAAAACGAAAGGAAAAAAGAGACAGGAACAAGAGGACGCAAGACTACGGAACCTGCAAGATCCAAAGCATTTGCGAAAGCGTCTGAAACAGGGCAAGAAACGTAAAA
>JADFXI010000196.1 GCA_015233655.1 Nitrospirota bacterium
GTTTATTGTTAAATGAGAGGTGCTAATTCTTGAATAAATTGGCTAAAATTGGTGATATTCTTATATGTCCGTCATGCCGCGCTCCTCTCCTGACGGTCGAAGATGCCCGCGAATGCACTATTTGTAAGGCGTCCTATCCGGTGTTGAATAACAAGAGTCTGTCATTCATTACCGACCCTGATGAGTTGAAAGCAAATTATATTTGGAAACAGGTCTTTGACTATGATTATGGGTCGCACGAGCAAAAGATCATAAGTGAACATGCGGACGAAGTTATTTTGGAGATAGGCAGCGGAATTAATACATTAAGGGATGCTAAATATGAGAATGTAATCCTGCTGGAGATATACCCGTATCCAACTACTGATGTTGTCTGTTATGGCGAGAAATTGCCTTTTGCCGATAACTCTGTGGGAGGAATTTTCTGCAGCGCGACCCTTGAGCATGTTAGAAATCCATTTACTGTTATGGCCGAGTTCGTTAGGGTACTGAGACCCGGCGGCCATATAAAAATTGATAACCCTTTTGTCTATCCTTACCACTCATACCCTGACCATTATTTTAATACCTCAATATCCGGGATAAAGGAACTCTGCAAGGATTTTATTCCTGAGGAGGTCGGCGTTGGAGGGCATCAATTACCGTGTTATTCCATTAGTGAGATACTGACTCGATATCTATCAGGTGTAAATGATATAGAGATAAAACACAGGATTGAGAATATGACAATAACTCAGTTCCTGGATTTTCTTAAGGAATGCAAGGATAATTACAGTGAGGACCATATAAGCAGCGATACAATAGTAAATTTGGCGGCAGGTGTTTTCTTCGTAGGCTATAAGAAAGAGGAAAGCGAACTCAGAACAGCGGAAGACAACGCTAACTCAAAATACCGTGAAAATCTGAAATACTTTGACCGTAGGATAAAGGAGCTTGAGGAAACAATTAATGATAAAGATAAATTGCTATCGGCTATTTATAAAACGGCAGGTTGGCGGCTGCTCGAGAAATATCGTAATAACAGCATTGTGAAAGCTTTCAGGTATTTCAGAAGATGGATTTAAAAATATTGCTGCAGCGCTGTTTTAACTCGATTGGCTATCATGTCATTAAGCAATCAAAATATGTAAAGTTAAATAGCGAATTGGATGCTTTTAAGACAGAGGCAAGGCCGGAGAGGATTTGGACGCGGTTATCACCGGCACTTCCGGAAATACCGTCACATCTGCTAAGAAACTCAAGGTTGGTGACGAACAGATACGAGTTAATGAAACTGTTGCCCAGAAATGCAGTTGTTGCTGAAGTGGGTGTCGCATTCGGAGATTTTTCTGACTTTACCCTGAAAGTGTTGGAACCGTTCAAGTTTGTTGCTATAGACACATTCGAGCTTCACAAATTTGAAAGAGTGTTCGATGTGAGTTCAGCTGAAAAATTTGAAGGGTTGTCGCATGGCGGATGGTTTCTAAAAAGATTCAAGGAATATGTTGAAAAAGGTGTAATGGAAGTACAAATGGGGCTGTCATGGGACATGCTTGGCAAATACCCCGATAATTATTTTGACATTATATATTTGGATGCTGACCACAGTTATGATTCTGTAAGAAAAGATCTGAATGTCATAAAGTATAAAATCAAGGCCGGGGGGACAATAATTTTTAACGACTATACAGTATTCGATCCTTACACGGAAACGCCATATGGCGTGCCTAAGGCGGTAAACGAATTCATCGTGGAGAACAATTGTGAGGTCATCTTTTTTGCGTTGCAGCCCACGATGTTTTTTGATCTGGCAGTTAAGTTTAACGAGAGGAAACAGTAGAGTAAGAAATAAATTGGGCTGCGAGGAGTGAAATTGTGATAATGATTGTGGGTGGGGCCGGTTATATCGGTTCTCATGTCAACAAGGTGTTGCACGGCAAGGGTTACGAGACCCTTGTTGTGGACAACCTGTCGCGCGGCCATCGGGAGCTTGTAAAGTGGGGGGAGTTCGTGCAGGGTGACATCGGTGACGCCGCCTTTCTGAGAAGGGTCTTTGATGACTACCATGTCGATGCAGTGATGCACTTCGCAGCTTTCGCCTATGTGGGTGAGTCTGTTGCCGACCCCGGGAAATATTACCAGAACAACGTGTCAAACACTCTGACTCTCCTCAACGTCATGAAAGAAAAGGGTGTGGGACGTTTTATTTTTTCATCCACCTGTTCCACTTACGGCGTTCCTTCGCAAATACCTATTACAGAGGAGCACAGTCAATGTCCTATAAATCCCTATGGCGAGAGCAAGCTGATGGTCGAAAGGATTCTCCGCGACTTTGGAGTTGCGTACGGCTTAAAGTCCATTTCGTTGCGCTATTTTAATGCAGCAGGGGCCGATATTGATGCTGAGATCGGCGAGTGGCACGAGCCTGAAACCCATCTTATCCCTCTTGTGCTGGATGCTGCGATGGGCCGACGAGAAGATATTTCCATATTCGGGACTGACTACAAAACGCCTGACGGCACATGCATACGGGACTATGTCCATGTTACGGACCTTGCCGACGCACATGTCCTGGCCCTTGAATACCTCTCAGCCGGCGGTGACAGCAATGCCTTTAATCTCGGCAATGGCAGCGGCTTTTCTGTGAGAGAGGTTATCGACGTGGCCAGGAAGGTGTCAGGTAGGAATATAAAAGCTGCTGAATGCCCGCGGAGAGCCGGAGATCCTCCGGTACTGGTAGGCAGCGCTGAAAAAGCGCAAAAATGCCTGAAGTGGACGCCTGTTTACGGAAAACTGGAAAGTATTATCGAGACGGCATGGATATGGCACAAGCAATTCAATAGGAGGTATAATTATTAGCATGTTACCAGTCGGGAGTGTCAAAGCTTCGATAGTAATACCTTGTTACAATCACGGGCATTATCTCACGGAGGCGCTCGCCAGCGCACTGAGTTCGGATTTCGATGACTACGAGGTTATTGTCGTCGACGACGGCTCGACTGATGAGTCCACCCTTTGCATTATAGAAGAATTGAAAAGCCGGTTTAGCGAAAAGCAGAACGTTATATTCATTAGCCAGGAAAATAAAGGACTTGCAGGGGCCCGCAATAACGGCATAAAGGCGTCTAAGGGAGAGTACATACTGCCTCTGGATGCGGACAACAAAATACGCCCTCACTATCTGAAGAAGGCAGCCGCTCTCCTCGATAATAATCCGGACATTGGAGTCGTTTATGCGTACGCCAAGTATATTGGCGAGAAGGACGGTTTTTGGGAATTTCCGGCCTTCGATGCCAGGAGGCAGCTTCTGGGGAATTATGTAGAGGCCTGTTCAGTTTTCAGGAGATCCGTGTGGGAAGACTGTGGTGGATACGATCCCAATATGGGTATTATGGGATACGAGGATTGGGATTTATGGATAGGCGCCATGGAGCGGGGCTGGAAATTCCATCTGATAAAGGAACCGCTATTTGAATACCGGGTCGTTAACGGGTCGATGATAGGGGCATGCAATGTGCCTGACAACCGCAGGCATTTGATCAAATACATCTGCAACAAACACCGGGACTTATACATTAAGAACCTGGAATATGTCGTTGCCGAAAGAGATGTCAAACTTTTAGAAACTTTCCTTTACATCTCGGATATTGAGGGAGCGTTTCGGCGTGCAGAGACCCATATAGAGAACCTGGATACTCACATCAGAACCCTTGAGGAGACGTCGCGATTGAGTGGCGAGCACATCAGGAATCTCGATGAGGCATTGCATGCCAAGGACGAGCACATCAGGAGTCTTGAAGAAGGATGGCATGCCAAGGACGCGCACATCAGGAATCTCGATGAGGTATTGCATGCCAAGGACGAGCACATCAGGAGTCTTGACGCTGCATTAAATGAGAGAGATGCTGATTTGAACAAAATTAACAGGGAGATGCTACTCAAGGATG
>JADFXI010000197.1 GCA_015233655.1 Nitrospirota bacterium
TCCTGTCCTTCCGCGCGGCACGAACAAACTCGTCAACATTGAAGCGTCTGTCCTTCCATAGGCCGCTTATGCTCTCAGTGGCTCTGATCATTCTTTCCACGCTACCGCTCAATTGCTTATGCACGCTGTCCCGAATAATCTCCGATATTGAAATACCTTTGAGCTTGCTCTCTATTTTCAAGCTCCCGTAAGTTTCTTCATCAATATATATTTGAGTTCTTTTCATACAGCCCCTATCATGATGTATATATACATTATATTTAAAAAGTTTATGTTTTGTCCACTACGCTTATTATAAGAATTTCATGCTTCTTCTTGCATGTCTGTCAAATTTAATGTCCACTGCTATGAGTATTATCTTTTATCAATCAGACTAAGTATCTCTTCCGTCTTCTCCCGCAAAAGGCCCTCGTCGCCCTTTGTCTCGACATTGAGACGAACTACCGGTTCTGTATTGGAGCAACGGAGGTTGAAACGCCATTCAGGGAATTCCATAGAGAGTCCGTCGGTGTAATCAACATCCGGGTTCAGAGAAATGTAATGCTGTTTTATCCGATCGATGACAGCTTCCGGATTGGCGATTATCCGGTTGATCTCGCCGCTGACCGGAAAAAGTTTCATCCTCTGACCGACAAGCTGCGACAGGACCATGCCGGTCCTGCTCATGATTTCGAGGACCATAAGCCAGGGGAGCATACCGCTGTCGCAGTAAGCAAAATCACGGAAATAGTGGTGTGCGCTCATTTCGCCGCCGTAAACAGCGTCTTCAGCACGCATCCGTTCCTTTATGAATGCATGCCCGGTTTTACTCATAACCGGGATACCGCCGGCGTTTTTTACAATGTCCACCGTGTTCCATGTCAGTCTCGGGTCATGAATGATCCCTGCGCCCGGGTGTTTTGCCAGCAATGCGGAAGCCAGAAGCCCCACAATATAGTACCCCTCTATAAAATTGCCCTGCTCATCAAAAAGAAAGCAGCGGTCAAAATCCCCGTCCCATGCAATGCCGATGTCAGCCCTGTTTTCGCGGACTGAGGCGATTGTGACAGCTCGATTCTCAGGCAGCAGTGGGTTAGGGATACCATTAGGAAAGTTTCCATCCGGTTCGTGGAAGACTTTGATAAAAGAAAAGGGCAAATGCTGTTCGAGCAAGTCAACAATCCGGCCGGCAGTGCCGTTTCCGGAGTTCACTACAACCTTCATCGGGCGGAGGGCAGAGATGTCCACATGGTCAAGCAGATAAGAAATATAGGCGACCTCAATGTCCAGAGGGAATATCTGCCCGGGTTTTCTTACAGAAACAAAATTCTGTTTCCGCACACGTTCCTTTATATCATTCAGACCGGTATCGCCGCTTATGGGTCGTGAACCTTTCCGCACTAGTTTCATCCCGTTATAATCCGCAGGGTTGTGACTGGCTGTTACCATTATCCCTCCATCCATTCTCTCATGAAAGGTGGCAAAATAGACCTGTTCGGTACCGCAAACGCCGATATCAAAAACATCGCACCCGCCATCCGTCAATCCGCGCGACAGGGCGCCGGCAAGAGACGGGCCGGAAAGGCGGATATCACGTCCGACAGCTACTTTGAATGGGTCAATGACTTCGACATAGGCCCTGCCGATGCGATAGGCGATGTCCTCGTTAAGCTCATAAGGCACCCTGCCTCGTATATCGTAAGCTTTGAAGCAGCTTAAATTATGAACATTATTATTTTCCATGAATAAATCTTTCTTCGCCTATTGCCGGTTCCATCTTACGACTTCATGTGTGTTGATACTGCTCATCCTGCCTTCAGCACTTATAACAGAGATGGTTCCTGTTCTTGACCACGTTGCGGGTATCCACAACTGGTATATTGAACGAGGTGAAATCAATAGTGTGATACACATCGTGAGCAGTCGCGATAAGCATCAGATCAAATTCTCCGCTCATATCCTGTGATTTTCTGCCGGCGAACTTTGCATATTCGCGGGATGGCCGGATCTCGGGAATGAAGGGGTCGTTGTATGACACCTCAGCGCCAAGCTCCTCCAGCCGTTCCATAAGCTTGTATGACGGCGACTCCCTGTCATCGTCCACATTGGCTTTGTATGCCAGGCCGCATATGATGATTTCTGCTCCTCTAATCGTTCTGCCGTTGTCGTTGAGAGCATTCATTACAGTGGAGATAACGTAGTCAGGCATGGCCGTGTTGATCTCGCCTGCCAGCTCTATGAACCGTGTGGAAAAACCGTATTCTCTCGCCTTCCATGTAAGATAAAAAGGATCTATGGGTATGCAGTGGCCGCCCAGCCCCGGTCCCGGGTAAAAGGCCTGAAATCCGAACGGCTTTGTTTTGGCAGCCTCTATGACTTCCCAGATGTCTATTCCCATTCTGTCGAAAAGTATCTTAAGCTCGTTGACCAGCGCTATATTCACGGAGCGGTAAATATTTTCGAGAAGCTTGGTCGCCTCTGCCACTTTTGTGGAAGATACAGGCACGGTCTTCACTATCGTATTATACATAGCTTTGGCGGCTTCGAGACAGTCAGAGGTAAAACCGCCCACCACCTTTGGTATGGTATTTGTAGAGAATTCCTTATTGCTCGGGTCTTCCCGTTCAGGGCTGAAGGCGAGATAAAAATCGACACCTGCCTTTAACCCGGTCTTTTCAAGAATAGCCCTCATGTCCTCATCTGTTGTGCCTGGATACGTGGTTGATTCAAGAACAATAAGCTGCCCTTTACGCAGATACTTGGCAATAGTCATCGTCGTTGTAAAAACAAAAGACATATCCGGGTCCCTGTGTCTGTCAAGCGGCGTAGGCACACAAACAATCACGCAATCCATCTGCGAGAGCATCGAAAAATCAGCGGTCGCAGAGAATGCGGGGATGCAACTGGCGATGCGCTCACTGTCAATATGCCTGATATAGCTCTGCCCTTGGTTGAGCATGACTACTTTTTGCGGATCGATATCGAATCCCGTGACTCTGAAGCCGGCCTTGCAGAATTCTATTACGAGGGGAAGCCCGACATAGCCCAGGCCGATTACGCCTATACGCGCCTCCCTGTTATTGATTTTCTCTATAAGCGTCATATTCGCCTCCTTTAACAATTTGTATTAAAAAAGAATTAACCACAGAGAACACAGAGAAAGCATCAATCTCAAGGGATTACTTAAGAACCTGCTAACTCTCCATCTGCGTCCTATTATAATATAAACCGTTTGATGCTATTTTTTAGACCATGACGGCCAACCTCAGTCCCAGGATACTCATCACCGGCAAACAAGCTACCGCCCGTTCAGTTGCAAATATGCAGCCTACGACGTAAGTTTGTACATTTCATGTTCCAGATCATACGTACTCAAAAGCCGCAAAAAGCATAAAAACGCTACAGCCGGTTACCAAAGCATCAGAGTATCAGAGTTTGAAAGTCAGGCCCACATTTTATAAATGAGGAATTTAGGGAGATTGCCGAATTATTTAATCCCCTGCTTTGACGCCTTGTCCTGAACAAGTATTTCCACGTCAGCCTTTTCGCGTAATTTACGGGCCTGGATATCTGCTTCCTGTTTAGCCTTTTCTTCGAGGAGAAGCTGACGTAACTTCTCTTTAACGCTTTCGTATGCCAATACTGTTTCGGCCTTTTTGTCAGTCGCCTTGAAAATGTGAAATCCGTATTCCGTGTCGATGACGTCCGTGGTCTTGCCGGGCTTGAGCGCAAAGACCAGACTCTCAAATTGTTTGTCGAGCTGACCTGTCCTGAGGCACCCCAGATCACCGCCGGTCGTTCGCGTAGGGCCAGCGGAATAGTCACGGGCAAGTTCCGCAAAATCCTGCCCTTTCTTAAGCTTGTTCATTATCTGTTCAGCCTTCTTGCGGGCCTCCGCCTTCTTCGACGCCCCGCCCTTCGGG
>JADFXI010000198.1 GCA_015233655.1 Nitrospirota bacterium
GTAAGCTCTGAGCAGCGCAAATAGATTCTTGCTTATAACCAACAGTGTTTCTTTGATTATGACACAAGGTGCGACAGTCTTCGTGTTCGGGTACCTATTTCAGCATCTCGCATATCGATATAATGAGTTCATCCGTTGAGCCGAGCTTTGAGAAAATATAGTTCTCCCAGGCCTTGCCCCTGACATCCCGAACATCCTCTTCATCAGCAAGAGCTGTGAGAAATGCTATAGGGATGTCCCCGGTATCCTTATTGCTCCTGAGGCTGGCCGCCAGGGTCATGCCGTCCATTTCAGGCATTAAAATGTCAAGCAATATCAAATCGGGATGATATTCCTTCGCAAGTCTTATCACATCATGCGGGTTTGAGGTCGCAACTACTTCAAAACACCCTCTCTTCTCAAGGTTTAATTTGAGAAGCGTGCAGAAGCTCACCTCGTCATCAACGACCAATATCCTCTTCTTCGTCTCACTTTTCTCCATATTGACCCTCCAGCATTAGTATACCAATAATTCCCGGTGGTTTCCCTTTGTTATTTAAGCTGTTATTATATTATCATGGATGAGTTCCAGGAGGGCAGATGAAGGCCTTTATTCATTTCGCGGGATTGCCGGTAAGCGTGTTGTACAAACCATTTACCTCGAGCCGTACGAAAACAAATATTTCTTCGCCCTCGATCTGCCGCTGAATATTTCTTTGCAGCATGTGCAGAGACGTTCTGATTTGACTTTTTTCCAGGAGGACAGAATATCCAGGCGCATTAAATACTATGCATGGTCAAGCCTTGCGGAAATATTGCCGGAGAAAAATATTGACCGGGCCCTTTACCTTCAGTTGCCCCAAAAAGTCTATGCCAGGACCGGTAAGACCGAAAAGATAGAGGACCTGGTTAAACGCCTGGCTGTCAGGAATAATGCTGAGGCAACTATCAAAGCTGTGCTCTCTTTTCTGAAGAACGGCAATTACAGATACAGTCTGAATAACCTGCCGCAGACCTCACAGCCTGTTGATGACTTCCTTTTCAAGTACAGGTACGGCAATTGCGAATATTTTGCATCGGCCATGGCAGTTATGCTCAGAATGAACGGTATCCCGTCGAGGCTGATCGGAGGATACCGGGGCGGTTATTACAACGAAATGGGTAAGTATTATTTGATTCCCGAAAAAAATGCACATGTCTGGGTCGAGGCTTATATTGACCACAAGGGATGGGTGCGTGCTGACCCCACGCCAATGGATATTTCGCGGTTTGGGAGCGGTCCCAGGAAAGACCTGTTTTTCGGGTTGAGGATATTGTTTGACTCGATCAACTATGCATGGAATGCCTCTGTAATAAATTATGATCTGGAGGGGCAATTGTCGATTCTGGCTGCGGTGAGGGCCGGCATAAAAAAGCCAGTGTTCCATTTCAGTCCCGGTAAATATGACTGGATAAAGTATCTGTTGTTTATCTGCGGCACCTCCGCCGGACTTTGTATCTATTTCGTTGTCCTGAGCAGGAGAAAAGCCCCTGCTGAACGCATTATAAGCCTTTTCCTGAAAAAAACAGGCAGGCTTGGCTTTGTGAAGATTAAGTCCGAAGGGCTTGAGGAATTCGTTATGCGGATCGATGATGCGGGTATAAGAGAAAGGGCCCTTGTGTTCGTAAAAGAATTCGAGCGATACTATTACAGGGATGAAGAGATCAGTCCGGGATCATCAAAACGCTTGCGAAATCTGATTAAGGACATTTGAGTTCACCCCGGCAATAAGGGGAGCAGGCGGGACACGGTGCTGAAGCACTGTGCCCTGCCTGCTCAAGGACGGTTTAATGAATAATGTGGTCTATACGTATTTGTTAATACGCGTTCCTGTTTCCCCTGTTACCCCAGACTGAACGCCCGAGACTTTCTTTGCCTTCACGCTGTTGTTAAGGACATTAAGCTGTGTTGCAAACGAGTTATCGCCTTCGCCGCGTTTCTTGTGTTTTACGGCAAGTGCAAAGTCCATATGGTCCCTGGCTACCATCGACGTACCGGTAGGGCTTATGTTGCCGCCGCCAATACTACCACCCATGCTCCCCAGACCGCCTATGCCAATACCTATACCTGCGCTCATTATTGTACCCCCTGCAAATTATCCAAGTGTGAATAACAACAGCCTCGAAAGGCCGCCATCAATTGTTCGAAGTTAAAATATATATATCAAGAATGATACCAGGCCACGCTCTCTTGAAATCAAAGCGTATTATTGAGTGAAGCTAATGGTTTGCTATGGGATTTGCCCCATAGTTTGTGGGATGAAAACCACAAAGGGGGGAAAAGCGGTCTGGAGGACTTATGTCTATTGCTTATTTGTCACGAGATGCCGTAATCAGTGATCTTGATGAGCAGCGTTTTATAATTTACTTGCAGCAGCTGTGCGGCTTTTGATTTATTGCCTCTTGTCAATTCCAATGCCTTCATGATCGCCTTTTTTTCAACTTCTTTGACAGCCATGGCAGTCAATTCCTTGAGAGGTAAAAGTTCGAAAGGTTCTTTTTTTCCATCAGGCTCATCGAGCAAAAACTCCATATCTCTGCTCTTTATGGAATGGTCCTGGGACAGCAGCACAGCTCTTCTAAAAATAATGTTTCTCAGCTCTCTGACATTTCCGGGCCACTGATAACGCTTCAAGACATCGAATATTTCTTCGCTGAAATTTTTTACAGGGACCTTCAGTTTGGCTTCGGCTTCTGCAAGGAATTTCTGTGCGAGGAAAGGGATGTCCTCAACTCTCTCCCTGAGCGGAGGAATGGTTATTATAAATTCACTGAGGCGGTAAAACAGGTCCTTCCTGATATTTTTTTCAGCGAGAGCCTGCTTTAGATCCATATTAGTCGCTGACAAAACCCGGATATCTATATTCTTTGTTTCAGCGCTTCCCAGAGGGTGTATTTCTTTTTCCTCTATAACTGTCAGAAACTTGCTCTGGGCGTATGGGGTCATATTTTGAAGTTCATCAATAAATATAGTGCCGGCGGAAGCAAGCTCGAACAACCCTTTTCGCTTCCTGTCCGCGCCTGTGAAAGCGCCTTTTTCATATCCGAAAAGCTCACTTTCAAGAAGGGTTTCGGGTATTGTTCCCAAATCAATTCTTATAAATGGATTTTGGGCACGCGGACTTAAATTGTGAATTATGCCTGCAATAAATGACTTGCCGACGCCGGTCTCTCCCTGAAGAAGAACTGTAAAATCCGTCTTTGCTATGCGGCGGATCTGATCTATTATTTCTTTCATTTTGCCGCTTCTGCCCAGCATCCATTCCAGAGAAGCTTCGGCCTCGGCATTGAGCTTTTCACGCTCGTTCTCAAGTCTCCTGCATTCAGTGATGTCTGTTCCGAATAAATCAACGACGCCGGAATCGACAATGGGTTCCATGTCCAGCGAAAAAATGGCATTTCCGCACGCCAACTCAATCGCCTTCGTCGAGCCGTTGCCGAGAGAATCAAGTACCTGCCCGCGCAAAGGCTCGGGCAGAGGTTGCCCCGTCTCACACCTGAGTATTTTCAAAATAGGGGCACTTGCCTCGTTGGCATAGACAAGCACGCCGTTCTCTGAAATTCTCATGACCGGATTGGGGTTCTCATCAGAGAATCGGGCCATGCTCTTTTCGAGCAGCTCCATAGCCTGGAGGCGTTCTCTTAATTCCTTTATTTCACCGGCCAAATTTATATTCCTGATGTCTTCCATGATAACTCTCACAGTGTTGTTCTATCTAATTCATGATAATATAATAACAGCTTAAATAACAAAGGGAAACCACCGGGAATTATTGGTATACTAATGCTGGAGGGTCAATATGGAGAAAAGTGAGACGAAGAAGAGGATATTGGTCG
>JADFXI010000199.1 GCA_015233655.1 Nitrospirota bacterium
TTAGCACATCTATGCCGTCCATACCCGGCATCTTAAGATCGAGGAGTACGATATCGGGCTTTTCATGCTCAAGGATTGGAAGCACCTTTCTTCCATCCGTAGCTTCGATAACGGAAAAACCAGCGCCGGTAAGGACCCTGGAAAATGCTTTCCGTAACAAAGGCTCGTCGTCAACTACCAGTATTTTCGAAGCCATTGCATACTCTTCATGCATCGAGTATCTCCCGTATTTTTGTGAGCAGTTGTTCAGGCTCTACCGGTTTAGAGATGAAGTTTAATTTCTCATCCAATATCCCACTCCTGCTGAGGACTTCTCCGGAATAACCGCTTATGAATAAGACCTTGATTTGAGGACTGGTTCTCTTTAACTCTTCGAAGACGTCTCTGCCACCCATTTTAGGCATAATAACATCAAGTATCACCGTATTTATTTTACCATGATATATTTCAAACAAGTCCAGCGCCTCATGACCGTCAGCCGCTTCAATTATTGAATAGCCTGCTTCGCATAAGATGCTACTAATTATTTTCCTGACAAAAGGTTCATCTTCCACAAGAAGTATCGTCTCATTGCCTCCTATCTGAGGCGAAAGAGATTCACCGGTCATTTCTCCCGTTGACCCCTCGTGCAAAGGCAGGTATATCTTGAATGTGGCGCCTGAGCCGGGCTCACTGTATAGATTTATGAATCCTTCGTGCTGTTTTACAACGCCGTACACAGTAGCAAGGCCAAGCCCTGTGCCCTTGCCGACCTCTTTCGTCGTAAAAAAGGGGTCAAATATCCTGGATTGAATGTCTTTGCTTATCCCTATGCCTGTGTCTGAAACGGTTATTAAAGCATATGAGCCGGGCTTCTCGCTGACGCGTTCATCACCTATCTGCTCAGTAGAGGTATTTATCCTTAAAGTCCCCCCGTAAGGCATGGCATCCCTGGCATTTGTTGCCAGATTTATCAGCACATGTTCGAGCTGCGACATATCGGCATTAATAACAATATCTTTGTTGAAAAGTGCTGTTATTAGTTCGATGTCCTCCCCGATGACTCTTCGCAGGATATTCTCTACCATCTTTATTGTTTCATTGATATTAATAGGTCTTATGTTCAATAATTGCTTCCTGCTAAAAGCCAGAAGCCCATGGGTCAACTCAGCAGCCCTGCCTGCAGCTTTGTGTATATCATTTATGTATTCCTGCGCCTCGGTGTTCTGCCAGGTCTGCTTCTTGAGCATATGGCAAAACCCTATTATTGCCGTCAATATGTTGTTAAAGTCATGGGCGATGCCGCCTGCCAACTGCCCCACAGCTTCCATTTTTTGAGACTGTCGCAACTGATCTTCGAGCTTTCTTTTCTCAGTTAGGTCTTCTATGAGAGAGATTAAGTGTAACGGTTTTCCCTTGTCATCACGAACTACGGATATACTTAGGTAAGTCCATATCTCGTGGCCAAGCTTATGAATGTATCGCTTTTGGAAGTGCACAGAAGGGACCTTCCCTGATAATAATTGGTTGATTTGATCCATGTTGAAACCAAGGTCATCCAGATGAGTAATTTGCTGGAATGTCTTGGTCATGAGTTCTTCTTCCGAATAGCCTATCATGTTGCAAAAGGCCTGATTGACTTGCAGAAAGTGACCAGCCGTCGAATAAATAGAGAATCCTATTGCGGCATGTTCAAAAGCGTTCCTGAAGCGCTCCTCGCTTTCCTTCAGCTCTTTTTCAAAACGTTTTCTTTCAGTGATGTCCCGGGCGATACCAAGCACACCAATGAGGTTGCCCTCGGCATCAAACATCGGCGTCTTTATCGTATCCAGCACTGCCCGATGACCGTCATCGGCAAAGTTGACCCATTCCTCGTTGCTGCTGGGCCTGCCTGCTGCAATGGCTTTCAGGTCGTAGTACCTAAAAAAGTCGGCGAGCTCCTTGTCGACAAAGTCGTAATCAGTTTTGCCTATAATGTCTTCTTTCCTTACGCCAAAGAAACGCTCGAACATCGCATTGCAGTCCAGATAGACCCCATCAGGGTCTTTAAGCCATATCAGGTCCGGGATGGCTTGCAGCAGGGTTTTCAAGCGGGCCTCGTTCTCGGCCAGCAGTCTCTCCGCCACCTTACGCTCGGTAATGTCGGCAATGGACCCTTCCAGTATCCCCTGTTCACGGTAGAGCACCAGGGACGAAATACATTGCCTTACACTGCCGCGTTTGTTCAGCATTTTAAATTCAAACTCCTCCACGCGGCCGTCCGCAACAAGCCTTCGTAACATCTCCTCGCGCTCTTTGGGGTCCGCCCATAGTATCACCGAGGGCTTTCCCTGCGTCTCCTCCCGCGTCCTTCCGATAATATCGAGAAACTTCTGGTTCATGTCCAAGGTCTCCGATCCGTCAAGCCTTGACCGGAACATGCCGACTTGGGCGTTGTTAAAGAGGTTCCGGTACTTCTTCTCGCTATACGCTAGTGCCTCTTCAATGCGCATGAGGTCATAAAGCTGACCCCATTCGCGGATAATGCGACTCACCGTCCTGGGCATGTCGGTAAAGGCCTCAGGTGACTTAACCACATAGTCAAGCGCTCCTGCTTTTATTGACTGGACCGCTAACTGCTCATTGCCGTAGCTCGTCATGACCACAACAGGGAAAGGGCCGTTTTCAGGGGGTGAAATGAGGACATCCACTGCCTGGCCATCCGGCAGATTCAGATCCAACAGGGCTATATCAAAAGGAAAGGTCTCCACGATATTACGATATTCCTTAAGAGTGCTTGCCATCTGAATGTCCGCATCGACGCCAGCGATTTCGAAAGCACGTCTGATAGCTTCAGCATGGGAGGCTTCATCTTCCACGATCAAGATTTTCAGGGGCCCTGTTTTCACGTCTTTCTCTATTGCTTTTTGCATCTCAGTAAGGATTCTCGTTCCACGCCAGCCAGTAGTAGCCGAGTGTCTCCATCAATTCTACGAATTGACAAAAATCAACCGGCTTGACCAGGTAGCTATTGGCATGACCGTCATAGGCTTTTACCATGTCCGTCTCCGCAGCAGAGGTGGTTAGTATAACTACAGGTATGCGGGCCAGGCCGGTATCGGTCTTGATAGTCTTCAGCACCTCCAGTCCGTCCACCTTGGGAAGCCGCAGATCCAGCAAAATAATGCCGGGGCGGGGTGATTTGAGCGGATCTCTGAAATCCCCCCGGCGATACATATAATCCAGGGCCGCCTGACCGTCTTCCACACAAAACAGCTTGTTGGCTATGCGGGAACTCTCAAAATTTCGGCGTACTATCTCGGCATGTGCCGGGTCGTCTTCCACAAGCAATATGACGATAGGCTCGCCTCTCATACATTTTCT
This sequence comes from Nitrospirota bacterium, assembly GCA_015233655.1. Classification (GTDB taxonomy): domain Bacteria; phylum Nitrospirota; class Thermodesulfovibrionia; order Thermodesulfovibrionales; family Dissulfurispiraceae; genus JADFXI01. The sequence continues at coordinate 3,343 of JADFXI010000199.1, forward strand.
CCTCCCTTCTGTTTATTTACCGCCTCAGGCAGGGTGAACCAGAAACAGGTCCCATGCCCAACACCGGCAGATTCCAGCCATATGTTTCCCTTGTACAACTCTACTATCCTCTTAACGAGCGCCAGGCCTATGCCGGTGCCTTCGCTCTTAGGGTCAAGCTTTTCAAACAGGCCGAAGACCTTATACTTGTAACGTTGATCGACCCCAATACCGTTGTCACGCACAAAGAAAACATAGTCTGCCCCTCTTGTCTCAACTCCTATCTCGATACGCGGCTCGCTTTGCTCCCCCATATACTTGACCGCGTTTTCCACCATATTCTGCCAAATCTCCACGAGACGGGCACGGTCGCCGTACAGTGGCATTGTCTTATTGTACACCTTCACCTCAACCCCGCGCTCCATTATGCCTCCGGCCACAGCACCCAGGGCCTCGTCCAATAGTTCTCCGAGCAGAACACGCACAGGAGGATTGACCATGC
>JADFXI010000019.1 GCA_015233655.1 Nitrospirota bacterium
GGGGACCGGCAAGACCTTCCTTGCAGGCATTATTCACAGTCTCAGCAGGCGCGCAAAAGAGCCTTTTATACCTATTGATATCGGAACGATACCAGAGACGCTTATTGAGAGCGAATTGTTCGGTTACGAAAAGGGTGCTTTTACGGGTGCCAGGCAAAAAAAGAAAGGCTATTTTGAACTCGCGCATAAGGGGACGATTTTCCTGGATGAACTTCAGAACATGAATAGTAACCTCCAGAGCAGGCTCCTGAAGGTGGTGGAGGAAAAGAGGTTTTATCCTGTCGGCAGCAGCAATCCGATAGAGATAGACGTCCGTGTGATATGCTCCACCAACATGAACATAGGCCAGGCCGTGAAGGAAAAACGCTTCAGAGAGGACCTTTATTATCGTCTAAATCAGTTTACTATCACTATTCCGCCCTTGCGGGACCGAATCGAAGATATAGGATTCCTGGCAGAGCTTTTTATCAGGTATTTCTCGTCGGAAATGAAAAAACCCTTATTGTTTATCGACGACGATGCAATACGCTTTTTCCAGGAACGGCCTTGGCCCGGAAATGTACGGGAACTTAAGAATGTCATAAGAAAGGCCGTTGTTATATGCGATAGAGATGTTATAGATCTGAAACTTGTCAGGCAGACAGTGGAAGAGAGTCGCGGCCTGGCCGACATGCCGGTCAAAACGATCTCGGCTGCAAGTTCTCTAATGAGTTTAAGCGAGGCTGAGAAAATAGCCATAAAAAAAGCACTTGAACATACGGGAGGCAATAAAACCAAAGCGGCTGAAATACTACATATAACTCCTAAAACCCTTCTGAAAAAGATCAAAAATTATTCACTCTAAGTGATTCAGTAATTCTTACCTGGTAAAAAATACGCACCGCGTATTTTTTACGTAGACCCCCACTGATACAATAACCGGCTATCCTCTTGATTTCGCGTTGTTCACGTACCAGGCACGAGCATTGCTTATACTAACTGAATCTTGAAACCATTGTTTTGGGGGAAAAGAATGCAGAAGAAAAAGATCGCCTTGTTGTTGCTTATATCGCTCGCGCCGGCCTTCATTTATGACGAATGGTTTCGCTATATTGCGGCCGCTGCAATTTATGGGGCGTTATATCTTCTTATGGTCCGGCTTGCAGGGCGCTTGCAGGCGGCATCAGATGAAAAGTGCAGGGAGATAGAAGAAAGGGAAACAAACAAGTATGAGTCGATCGTCCACGGCATTGTCCTGCAAACGAATGAGAAGTCCAGGATCGCTCCCATCCTTATTGCCCAACTCCGGGAAGTAACCGAACAGACTGAAAATGCCGCATTAGAAATCGGAGAAAAGTTTATGGGCATAGTTGAACGCGCAAGACTCCAGGCAAAAAACGTTTCAGGAGCACTGAGAATGATTGCGGGTTCAGACGATGGGAAAAGTGGAGCACTTATGGAAATGAGCAAGAATGCGCTTTCTGACGCAATAAATGGAATGACTGATTCTGTGGGAGCTGCAAAACAGGCCCTTACGGACATGGATGTCCTCACCAGGGATACGACGAGCATAAGAAAATCAATAGAAGAGATCGAATATATTGCCGATCAGACAAACCTCCTAGCCCTGAACGCAGCCATCGAGGCAGCGCGTGCAGGAGAGCACGGCCGCGGGTTCGCCGTGGTGGCCGACGAGGTAAGGAAACTCGCCGAACGGTCCAATGAAGCAGCTGAGAGAATTAAGGAACTGGTATTGAAAGTAGAGGCAAACATCCAGCATGTTTACTCGAACACTCACAAGAGCGTTGCGGAAACCACGATTAAGTCATCGGAAGCCGAGACGATCATAAGACATGCTCTGCTGGAAACGGATCAGTCTATGGAAGGTATCAGGAGTCATCTGGACAGGCTAATGGCCGAGACAGAAAATCTGGCGAATGATATATGCGCGATCGTTATATCAATGCAGTTCCAGGACATAACGCGCCAAAGGATAGAACATGTCATAGAACCGCTTCTTACATTCAGGGCTGATTTCGAGAACCTGATAAAAAAGATCAGCGATGCAGGCGGATCAATCCGGCACGCCGGAGGCGACAGCGAGACTGAACAGCTTAATAATCTTTACACCATGGAGTCTGAAAGACAAACGATGAAGCACGCCTTAGCGAATGCATAAGAGAGGAGGTATTCAGTTATGTCGAAGACAGTGTTGGCAGTAGACGATTCAGCATCAATGAGGCAGCTTGTAGGATTCGCGCTGAAAGAGGCCGGCTACGACGTGATTTCAGCGGCACACGGTAAGGAAGCTCTCGAAAAGCTTTCCAGTGCAAAAATAGACATAGTAATAACCGACTTAAACATGCCGGAAATGGACGGCATAACCCTTATCAAAGAACTTCGCAGTCGTCCCAATAGCAGGTTTACCCCGATCATAATGCTGACAACAGAATCTCAGGACGCAAAAAAACTGGAAGGGAAACAGGCAGGGGCAAGCGGCTGGCTGGTCAAACCCTTCAATCCCGTGGATCTCGTCGATAGTGTTAAACGGTTTGTTAAGTAGGAGGAAAAATGCAGTACACGATCCAGATGGAAGAAGAGAGTGTGGTAGTGGATCTCAGCGGTAACCTGACAGTCGAAAATGCTGCTGCGCTGAAAGAGGTGCTGATGTCTGCATTGAGCAGGTCGCAGAGGATTATTGTCAATCTTGAACATGTCGAAGATGCGGATTTGTCCGGCCTTCAGCTGCTGTGTTCGGCACATCGAATTTCTACACATTTGAACAAAAATGTTGCACTGGCAGGGCCTTGTTCCGAAACATTCATGGAGGCGCTGGAAACAGCAGGCTTCTTGAGGCATGACGGCTGTTCTCTCGATACGCAGAAAACCTGTCTGTGGAAAAGGGCCTGATGTCCTCTGGTGAGACTAAGAAGCGTTTCATTTTGCTGAAACTATTGCGAGCAGTGCTGGAGGGATGAACAATGGATTTTAAGAAACTTTTTGAAGTATTTGTAGAAGAAGCGATGGAGCACATTGAGAATCTTGAAGAGGGGCTCCTACAGCTCGAAAAAAGCCCGGATGATGCAGAACTGCTGAATTCCATATTCAGGGCCGCCCATACCATAAAAGGATCGAGCGGAAGCCTAGGGCTCAAAGATATCTCAAGGTTCACCCACATCAAGGAAGAAATACTCGACGCTATGCGGAACGGGGAAATCGTACCCGATAAGGAGCTGATTAGCATCCTCCTTGAAGGGGTGGACCTGCTGAAAGAGATGGTCGCAGCCGTTTCCGAAGAAATTGTTTTCGACTTCAACCGCTGTAGCGGTGTCATGAAACGGATAAAAGAGCTGTTGGAAGCGCGGCGCACTTCTGATCCAGCTTACAGTGATAGTGCCAGTACCTCCCGCTCTGCCCCCGATCGAGGCTGTATTGGCGGCGGTCGGATGACTTATATGATTGTGTTCCGCCCGGCCGCAGATCTTTTCAGACGCGGAATCAATCCTGCAATGATACTCGAAGACCTCCGGAGTCTGGGCGACGTTTTCGATATCAGGACTCATACTGATGACATCCCGTTTCTTTCCGAAATTGACCCTGAGAGCGTGTATATTAGATGGGATTTGAAGCTTGAGACTGACCATGATGAGAGCGCTATCCGGGAGAAATTCGCCTTTGTGGAAGATGGCAGCGAGATATTGATTTCCCCGATAAAGGCTTGTACAGGGGAAATCCCCTTAGTTGGACAACTGCTTGTTGAAAACAATGTGGTAAGCAGGGAAGATGTGGAAGAGGCCCTGAAAGAACAAAAAAAATTGGGCCAAATACTGGTCGGGAAAGGCAAGACAACAGAGTATGAAATAGAGAAAATTCTTGAGAAGCAGAACGCCCAAAAAGCCGAGTCATTCAAGAAATCCATTTCCTCAAGCATCAGAGTCGATCTGAAGAAGCTGGATAATCTCGTCAACCTCGTCGGCGAGATGGTAATTATTCATTCTATGTTCCAGCAGACATTGTCTGGAGGCAGAGTACAGAGCAACGTTGTCTCTGCATCAGCTGCCGAAAGATGCGATGCCATTTTTTCCCAATTGCAGAGGATCGGACGGGACATACAGGAGAGCACCATGGCCCTGCGGATGCTTTCGGTAGGCGATGTGTTCCAACGCTTCGTGCGGCTTGTTAGGGAGTTGTCTTCCAGTAAAGGGAAGAATGTCGATCTGGTCATCAGCGGAGAGGAAACCGAACTCGACAAGGGCGTGCTTGAGAGAATTGCCGACCCGCTTGTTCACCTCATCCGCAATGCCATAGATCACGGCATAGAAACACCCGATGAACGCCAGGCTGCGGGCAAGTCTGCAAGGGCAACAGTTTTCCTCCGCGCCTATCAGCAGGGCGACGCGGTATATATAGACGTGGAGGACGACGGCCGGGGCCTGAACAAGGACAGGATTGTAAAAAAAGCGCTGGAGAAGGGGATACTCTCCGATGCTGCCGGGCTCACCGATGAGCAGGTGTATAGCATTATTTTCCTGCCGGGCTTTTCGACTGCCGAAAAAGTTACTGATGTGTCTGGCAGAGGTGTGGGCATGGATGTAGTGAAGAAAAATATCGAGACGTTCAATGGATCTGTCAGCATCAAGTCCAGAAAAGGACTCGGGGTGACAATATCCATAAGGCTTCCACTTACCCTGGCGATAATTGACGGCCTGACCGTTCGTGTTGGGAGTGAGTCTTTTATCATACCCATCACCTCGGTCGTGGAATCGATCAGGCCCTCCGGAAGAGCCGTGAATACCATAGAGGGAAAAGGCGAGGTAGTGGACGTGCGTGGAGAATACATTCCCCTCATACGCCTGTATGAACTCCTCAATATGGAATCTCTGAAGAAAATTCCAAGCGAGGCGATCGTGGTAGTAACACAATATAGGGATAATAGATTCGGCCTTATGGTGGATGACCTTGTAGGAGAGCAGCAGGTGGTCTTGAAAAACCTCGGCAAGGCAACGCCTAAGGTCAAAAACATCGCCGGCGGGACGATCCTGGGCGACGGCAGGGTTGCATTAGTGCTTGATGTGGCGGGAATTGTCGAAATGTCGACTAATTAAGAACAGCAGGAGGTGTTTATGGCTGAGGCTTTGGCAAATAATAAAAAAAAGGGCGTTCTGGCAGGACAACGGGTTGAAGGGCAGGAATATGTGACATTTTATCTTAATGAAGAGGTCTATGCATTTGAGGCTTTACGGGTGCAGGAGATCATAGAACTGACAGATATTACAAAGGTCCCTCATCTGCCTGACTACCTTAAGGGAGTGATCAACCTGAGGGGTACTATCATTCCCATTGTAGATCTCAAACAGAAATTCACCATGGGATCAGGTGAGTACAAGAAGCACACCTGTATCATTGTGACGGAGTTTTCAGGGGGAGTCATGGGATTGATTGTGGATGCGGTCTCGGACATCCTGAATCTTGACCAGGAAAGTATTTCAGCCACCCCTTCCTTCGGAACAAAGATCAATACCGAATTCATCGCTGGTATGGGAAGGGTAGACGACGGCCTGGTGCTTGTGCTCGACGTGGAAAAGGTACTGTCACCGGAAGAGGCCACGGTCGTCGCCAACGTAGCATTGAGCGGGCAGGAAGATCAGTTGCAAACCTGTTCCGACACAAATAACAACTAAAGGAGGCAAAGATGAACAAGTTCAAAAATATGGGAATCGGAAAGCAACTAGGTATGGGCTTCGGAGCACTGTTGATGATTTTTATGATTGCAACGGGAATGAACACCCTGTCTCTCAGGGTGGTGGATAACAGTTCAAAACAGATCGCAGGTGAAACCTTGCCGTTTCTTACCCGGGCCTACGACATGCACGTTGATGTTCTAACAATTTCAGATGCCCTGACGGATGTGTCTGCAACACATCATACCGATGGATTCAAGGAAGCTGAAGAGGCTGCTAATAAATTCAAGGTTGATATCGGGAAGTTTAAAGAGATGTTCAAAAACGAAAACGACATGAAAGCCCTCGCTGAGGCTGAGGAACTGGAGGCCAATTTTAACATTTATTACGAAAATGCCCAGAAGATGGCTAACGTTTATATAAAAAATGGGATGACTGCTGGCAATAAGGTAATGGAAGTAGTCGACAAAACGCGCGAGACGTTAATGACTCATCTCGGAAAATTTCAAAAAAGCCATGTTGATGAGGCTAATGAAAATGCAGGGGCCATTATGAAGGCCGTAAGTAAGACCCGTTTTGTCCTCTTTTTAATGGGCGGCATCGCCGTAGTCCTGGGCACACTAATTGCCATAGGCATAGTACGGAATCTTTTAAGGCAGTTGGGCGGCGAGCCGTCTTATGTTGCAGATATAGCACATAGGGTAGCTGATGGAGACCTTACGATAAGAATTGAGTCAAAGAGAAATAATGAAACAAGCCTGCTCGCTTCGGTGGATAGAATGGTCATGAACCTGAAGAGAGTTGTTGCTCAAACTATTGAATCATCGAGCCAGGTATCTGTTGCGGCGGACCAGATAGCAGACACCAACCAAAGCTTCTCACAGAAGATTACCGAGCAGGCGGCTTCTGTAGAGGAGACATCAGCAACCATGGAGGAGATGTCGGCCACTATCAAGAGCACGGCTGAAAATTCCAGAGAAGCAAGCAATCTCTCACGAAACACCAAGTCCCTCGCTGATGGAGGTTCTTCTGTCATGCAGGATACCATCAAGGCCATGGACGATATAAACAAATCTGCCAACAAGATAGCGAACATCTCCAATGTGATCGGAGAGATAGCCTTCCAGACAAACCTTTTGGCACTGAACGCGGCGGTTGAAGCTGCAAGGGCCGGAGAGCACGGCAAGGGGTTTGCGGTTGTCGCATCTGAAATACGGAGCCTCGCAGGCAGGACAACACAGTCGGCAAAGGAGATCACGACTCTAATTGAGGATAGTTCTGAGAAGACAAGCAGAGGGGTACTTCTTGCCCAGGAACTGGGCAAGAAGTTGGAAGAGATCGGACTAGGCATAAAAAAGGTGACTGATCTGATGGATGAAGTGGCAGCAGCGGCACAGGAGCAGTCAACGGGGATTAACCAGGTCAATACTGCAATGGGACAGGTGGACCAGGCCACGCAGCAGAACGCCTCTTTGGTGGAGGAGACGTCGGCGGCTGCAGAGGAGCTTGCGGCGCAGGCCAAGGGATTGCTTGAGATTGTGTCGTTCTTCAAGGTGGATAATAGTGACCATACCGCCATAGGCAAAGGGCCTAACTCAAAGGCCGCGACTCAAAAAAGCATAGCATTACAACCGGCGAAGAAGATGTTGACGGCAGTTTATGCGCCTGCAGACAAAAAAGCGTCTTGGGCAACAGCGGGGGCCTCGGGAGGCAACGGAGACTTCTCAGAATTTCATTAGACAGGCAAGCGGGCTTGCATTCCGGCACACAGTGCTAGGATGCATGCCCGCAAACAGGACATGTATGGCCGCTCATTTTCCGAAAGCAGCGCTACTACACTAAAAGAGGGGTTCCAATTTCAGCTTCGGGGATTTTATGATGATGGACAATATCTTGCATGAATGTAACACTGAAGCCCTGAGCGACACCCTTTTTGCGCTCTTTTCCGAGCTTATTTATAAGACTGCGGGAATAAAGCTCAATGCCAGGAAAAAGGTCCTGCTGCTTTCCCGCCTCCAAAAAAGGCTCAACGCCCTCGGACTCAGAAGGTTTGAGGACTATTATAAAAGGGTCAAAAGCGATGATGAAGAGCGCATAATAATGCTCAACTGCATTGCAACGAATACTACGACATTTTTTCGTGAAAAACACCATTTTGATTTTCTGAGAAACAACATTATGCCGGAATTGCTTGTGAAAAAGGCACAGAACAAGACCATTCGGATATGGAGCGCAGGATGCTCCACAGGAGAGGAGCCGTACTCCATTGTAATTACCCTCTGTGAAGCCCTCACAAACAGTGCCCGATGTCATGAGCCGTGGAACGGCTGGGACATTAAAGTGCTTGCAACAGATATTTCGACAAAGGTGCTTGAAAATGCCGAGCTCGGAATTTACGAACTTGATCAAGTTCCCGGCCACATGGCAGCCGGGGACATGGCACGCTATTTCCTTAAGGGGAACGGAGAGAATGCAGGCAAGGTGAAGGTCAGGGATTACCTCGGGGAGATCATCCGTTTCAGGCGTCTGAACCTCAAGGAGGAGGTTTATCCCTTAAGTAATGTCTTTGATGTTATCTTCTGCAGAAATGTGATGATCTATTTCGATGATGAGATGAAAGAGCATGTGCTATCGAAATTCCATCATCACCTCGTCCCCGGCGGGTATCTTTTTCTGGGTCATTCCGAAACCATATTCGGTAAAAACAAATTCAATCCTGCATTTATCACAGTCTACAGGAAGCAATAATATGGCAAGCGGTAAAACAAAAGTATTCATAATCGACGATTCTGCTGTCATACGGCAGCTTCTGACCCAGATCTTCAACGACGCGTACGACTTAGAGGTCGTCGGTACGGCCCAGGACCCCATTTTTGCAAGAAGCAAGATCGAAAGCCTGCGGCCTGATGTGATCACGCTTGATGTAGAAATGCCTCGAATGGACGGTCTTTCGTTCCTCAGCGAACTCATGAGGACTGATCCCATCCCGGTTGTCATGGTAAGCTCTTTGACCCATAGATCGTGCGAGACTACCCTAAGGGCAATTGAACTCGGCGCTGTCGATTTTGTGTCGAAACCTGAATTGGACATCAGCGCAGGGATTGCCGGGCTGGGTGACGAAATAATCAGCAAAGTCAGGATTGCGGCAAAGGCCAAGGTAAGGAGAGTGGAACAGGACCGCCAAACTCCGGTAGTCTCGTCAGTCTCCATGCGCAGTCCTGTGCTCGATACCCGTAGGATAGCGACGACCGACCGAATAATAGCAATAGGCGCGTCAACAGGAGGCACGCAGGCCATTAGCGAAATAATAACCTCCTTGCCGGTAACGGTGCCGGGGATAGTCATTGTCCAGCACATGCCCCCTGTTTTTACACGGTCGTTTGCCGAGCGGCTGAACATCAAGTCCGCGCTTGAGGTCAGAGAAGCCCGTGACGGAGACAGGGTAATAAGGGGCCTCGTCCTAATAGCGCCTGGGGGAAGACATATGGCGGTCAGGCGTAGCGGGGCCATGTATCATGTTGAGTTAACTGATGGCCTCCCGGTGAATTTCGTCAAACCGTCGGTTGACATCCTTTTCAAATCGGTTGCGCAGTGTGCTGGAAAGAATGCCATAGGTGTTATTCTTACCGGCATGGGTGAAGACGGGGCGAGGGGACTGAAGGAGATGAAAGAGTGCGGAGCTTTTACCATTGCCCAGGATGAAGCATCGTGTGTCATCTTCGGAATGCCAAAGAAGGCGATAGAGTTAGGTGCGGCAGGCAAAATCGTAGCTTTGGAAATGCTTCCTGGAGCTGTTTTGGAGCATACTTGAGAACAGGCGAGGAAAAGCTATGACCGATAATGGACGAAAAACAATACTCGTTGTGGACGATAAGGATGATGACAATATGCGACAGTCACAAAAAATAGAGGTTGACGAACGAATTGTGCATGACTTCAACGATATCCTTACGGCAATCATAGGATTTTGCCATTTACTGAAAATACAGACAGTGCAGAATAGAATAGCGCAGGATACCATAGCGGAACTGCTGAATGCGGCAAGAAAGGCGGCTGAAATTGCACAGGGATGTAAGGCCATTCGCACGAGACAGGAGTCAGATGTTAATCCTGCAACTATCGACAAGAAAATATATCCAAAATACGGCGCGGAGACAATACTACTCGCAGATGACGATGATGACGTGAGGAGTATTTTAAAGAGTGTCCTTGAGGATTCCGGATACAAGGTGATAGAGGCAACTAACGGTAAGGAAGCTGTAAGATTGTTCTCGGAACGCAGTGACGAGATTCAGATGGTCTTGCTTGACATAATCATGCCTGAGAAAGATGGCGGAACGGCTTATTATGAAATGAAGAAAATAAGCTCTGCATCTAAGATATTGTTTATAAGCGGCTGTCCTGGTGATGGTCTGATAAAAGACAAAATTATCGAAGATGGGCTGAATTATCTGCCTAAACCGGTAGACCCTGATGTGCTGCTCATAAAGATTAGAGCCTTGCTTGATAAGTAAAGGCGTCTTGCAGTTAAATTTTGCGAAGACAAAACGTGACCTACCTGATAGTCCGTTACGTTTAAACGGATTATCACCTACAATTCTTTTTTTTCATAAAAATGTTGTAAAATAATCAAGTTACAAGAATCAACGGCTGCGTTTATATCAGGGCTAATGTAGCTAATTGAATTTATGACAAAATATTATATATCAACCTTCGGTTGCCAGATGAATGTCCATGATTCTGAAAAGATAGCCGGAATTCTTAAGTCTGAGGGGTATATTGAAACAGACTGTCCCCAGGATGCCGATCTCGTAATATTCAATACTTGCAGCATTCGCCAAAAGGCCGAACAAAAATTCTTCAGTGAACTGGGTAGATTAAAAATGCTTAAAAAGAGAAAGCCCGGTCTCAGAATTGCCGTTGCAGGCTGCATTGCTCAACAGCAAGGTAAGAAAATTTTAAAAAGAGTGCCGTACGTCGACTATGTCATCGGACCTCAAAACATCCATATGGTCAGGGATCTCAATAAGGCCAATTTCGCTAAAATTGCTGTGGAAGACAATCTGTTAATCGCTGATACCGAGCTGCCTGTTGAGCGAAAAGATCAGGTGAGGGCCTGGATCAATATAATGTATGGCTGTAATAATTTCTGCAGCTACTGTATAGTTCCTTTCACCAGGGGTAGGGAGCAAAGCAGGCCGAGCCATTCAATACTCAATGAAATCAAGGAGCTTGCTCATAAAGGTTACAGGGAAGTCACGCTGTTGGGACAAAATGTCAATTCATATGCTAGTGATAAAAGTTTTCCGGAATTGCTTAAAGAAGTGGATAAGATCGAAGGGATTAGACGCATAAGGTTCGTAACGTCTCATCCAAAGGACCTATCTGATGAGCTGATTATTGCCATTCGTGATTTGGAAAAGGTCTGTGAGCACATACATCTGCCTCTCCAATCCGGATCAACCAGGGTTCTTTCTTTGATGAATCGCAAATACACATTTGATGAATATCTGAAAAGAGTTGACGCATTGCGCAGGAATGTCCCAGGAATCGCTATAACATCAGACATTATAGCTGGTTTTCCTGAAGAATCAGTTTATGATTATGGACTCACTGTCAAAGCTTTGCACGAAATCGAGTTCGACGGAATTTTCGCTTTTCACTATTCCAAGAGGGAGGGAACTAAAGCGGCAGCTATGAGAGGGCAGATTGCTGATTCTGAAAAACTGTCCAGATTAAATGAAATCATTGAAATTCAGAATGAAATAACCGAAGGCAAGAACCAAAGTCTTAATAATTCAGTACAAGAGATATTAATTGATGGTCCTGATGAAAAAAACCCGTTGAAAATGTCCGGCAGGACAAGAGGGAATAAAATTGTAAGTGTTACCTTAAATGCAATGCATCAACCTATTAAGCCGGGTGATGTGATTAATGTACTGATTATCAAAGCCAACAGACATTCCCTTGAAGGTGAGGTAATTCCAGAATAACAGACGTATCTCCGATGAGAATTTCAATTGAGACATTAGGTTGTAGGACCAATCAGGCCGAGAGCCTCGAAATGGAAGCTGCTTTGAAGCATGTCGGCAACAGTATAGTTGCAATATCAGAACTCCCAGATATATGCATAATAAACACTTGCAGCGTAACTGCCAAAGCGGATCAGCAATCAAGGCAACTCATACGTAAGGCATTAAGAAACAATACAAAAGTCATTGTAACTGGATGTTATGCCGACCTCCACGCAGATATAATCAAAGAAATAGGAGATTCAATCGAAATAGTTAAGAATATTGATAAATGCCATATTATCAACAGGCTAACTAATCATAACTCAACAGATATATGCATTTCGGGGCAATGTGCCAGAAAGAGACCCATTATAAAGGTCCAGGATGGATGTAACTTTTCGTGCAGCTACTGCTCCATACCAATGGCAAGGGGGCGGTCAAGAAGTCTACCGCTACGCGAAATTCTTCATAAAATTAATAAGTATGAGGAAGCCGGCTATAAGGAAATAGTCCTTACCGGTATTCACCTCGGCACTTATGGCCTTGATTGTATTCCTAAGGAATCACTTTCATTCCTATTAAGTAACATCCTGACATGTACATCAATACCTAGAATAAGACTTAGCTCACTCGAAATCAACGATGTTACTAATGATGTTTTAGATATTATGGAAGATCCAAAGATATGCAGGCACTTGCATATCCCACTACAAAACGGTGATGACTCTATACTGAGAAGAATGAATAGAAATTATGACACCAGGCTCTTTGCTGATCAGCTGGAGATGATCAGTCAGAAGTTCCCTGGCATAGCAATTGGCACTGACATAATAACCGGATTTCCTGGCGAGAGCGATCATAACTTCCTCAATACATGCCGTTTTATCGAGAGTCTGCCACTGGCGTATGTCCATGTTTTCCCTTACTCGTCAAGGCCCGGAACCAGGGCTGCTGCTTTCGAGAATCATGTTCCTGAACAGGTTAAAAAAGAGAGAGTCAGGATACTGAATAATATCGCTGAATCAATCAAAAGGTGTTACATTGAAAGTAACATTGACAATGTGCTTCAAATAATAGTTGAAAACATGACCTTTCAAGGTTATTTTGGCACCAGTGCCAATTATATCAAGGTTTTGCTGACAGGTGATTATGACCTTAGCGAGGAAACATTGGTCAATATTAGGGTTACGGGATATGAAAATCAGCATGCCTCCGGAATCCCATTAATTTAATAACAACCCCCTAACATATAATAATTTTCTCGATGCCTAGAACTTGTACACTACAGTTAGAACCTAGCATAATCGCTTCAGCCGAATAATTCCTAACACAATTAATAACAACTTGCCAACATTCTCTGTTTATTTAATATGTCTGATAAGATATATTATGTTAAATCACATAACTGTGAAAGCATGTAATTTCAATTACTTTCGTATCTCTTCTTGTAATGATTAGCAACCCCTGCAAATAAAGTTACTGAAGTGTAAATAAAGTTTAACACGGTTGTCACATTTGGTCGAGATACCTACAATACCATGTATTGGGACTAATTCCGGCATACTAGCGGTCAGTTAATTCTGATTAAAGATTTGCCATCCTAGTGCCCCATTCGTGTACATTGGTATTGTTTTTAAGACGTTAATAATGCTATAGTTTACAGTTATGTTTTTTTCTAACATGATTATGCCGACGATGCGGGAATTCCCTTCTGAGGCCGAGGCTATAAGTCATAAACTTATGCTCCGCGCAGGATATGTGAGACAGTTGGCATCAGGTCTTTACGCGTATTTGCCTCTCGGCTGGAGAGTTATTTGTCGAATTAACGCCATAATGAGAGATGAGATGAATGCTATAGGCGCCCAAGAAATCAGCCTTCCAGTGATGCATCCTGCTGAAATATGGCAGAAAACCGGTCGATGGTACGATATAAAGGAAGAGATGTTCCGGTTGAAGGACAGGACTGGCCGCGATATGTGTCTGGGCATGACTCATGAGGAGATTATGACCTGGCTGGCTGCCAGAGAGCTGAAATCCTATCGGAATCTCCCTCAGATGTGGTATCAGATACAGACTAAGTTGAGAGATGAAGCTCGCCCCAAGAGCGGCATTTTGAGAACCAGGGAATTTCTGATGAAAGATAGTTATAGCTTTGATATTGACGATGAAGGCCTTGACAAAAGCTATAAATTACATACAAATGCGTATCATAACATATTCAGGCGCTGCGGACTCGTCTTTTACCAGGCCGAATCCGACACAGGTATGATGGGTGGTGCAGCAGCTCATGAGTTCATGGCTCCCAGCCCTGCAGGCGAAGACGAGATAGTCATTTGCGACAAATGCGACTACACAGCAAATGTTGAGGTCGCCTGCTCACTCGCTGTTAGCTTGAAAGATCTGGGATGGCAACATGAAGAGGTCCATACCCCGAATAAGAGGACAGTTAAAGAAGTTTCGAGCTTTTTAAAAATTGGGCCCTCCTACTTCATAAAATCATTACTCTTTATATTAAGTGACGGTCCTGCTCTCGTTCTGCTGCGGGGAGACCAGGAATTGCATGATAAAAAGCTAATGAAAATAATCGGTAGCTTTAGACCAGCATCTAAGGATGAAGTACAGTCAATTCTTGGCGTTGAGGCCGGCTTTATAGGACCGATGTCCCACGCCATTCGTATCATTGCTGACGTGTCACTTAAAGAAGGTACTTTTGTTACAGGAGCTAATAAAGTTGATTATCACATTAAAGGTATTACTTCAGGGAAGGATTTTTCAGCAGAGTGGCACGACCTTCATGTCGCCAAAGAAGGAGATATGTGCCCTAAATGCCAGAACGCGTTGAAAATAGACAGAGTTATTGAAATCGGGAATATTTTTAAACTCGGAGTTAAGTATTCTGTGCCACTGAATGCAGTATATCTTGATGCTAACGGACAGGAAAGGCCCATAATCATGGGTAGCTATGGTATCGGCCCTGCCAGGATTGCTGCTGCTGCCGTAGAGCAAAACTACGACAAAGACGGGATTATATGGCCGAAAAGTATCGCTCCGTTTGATGTGGAGGTCATACCTCTGAATGTTAGTGATGCCAGGACTATGGAAGTTGCCGGCCAACTATACAAGAATCTTACCGGGAGTTCACTGGAAGTCCTTTTCGACGACCGTGATGAAAGGCCTGGAGTAAAGTTCAAAGACGCTGATCTTATAGGCATTCCTGTCCATTTGATTATTGGTGAAAAATCTCTTAAAGACAATATGGTTGAAATAAAGGTACGTCGCACAAAAGAGGCCCATAAAGTTAAGCTTGAAGATTCAATCAGCACCATCATTAAGTTAGTCCATGACAAGTCAGTGCTCTAACCCGCCCTTCCCTAAAGCCGCCATAGACATCGGCACCAACTCAGTTAAATTACTCATAGGCCGTGTCACACAAGGAAAACTAACTAGAATTTTAAAAATGCGCACGCAAACACGCCTTGGAAGAAGCTTGATCAAAGAGGGCATTATAAATGAAGATGGCTTAATCAAATCAATTAGAACATTAAAGCAATTTCAACAATTAATAGAAGATTATAATGCCGATAGCATTATTGCTGTTGGCACCAGCGCATTGCGAGATGCAGGCAACAGCTTTGAATTTATTGAAGCCGTCAAAGAGCAGACAGGAATTGATTTAATCGTCATCAGCGGCGATAAAGAGGCTGAATTAACTGTAAAGGGTGTACTGTGGTACCAGGACTCCCCTCCTACACCGGCTTTTATTACTGACATAGGTGGCGGCAGTACTGAATGGACGATTCACGGTGGTAATCTCGACGGCAACAGAAGTAGTATTCAGATCGGAGCTGTCAGATTATTTGAACAGTATATTTTCACCGACCCGCCGTCCCATCACGAACTATTGAATATGATAAACCATATAATTGAATCAGTTAAGCAATCTTTCCTGACAACAGGGATTATTTCAGGACTCGGCGTAGATACAATTAAGAGTTTTGTCGTTTCTGGAGGTACTGCCGTAACAGTAGCCATGTTAGAGATGGGTCTTGATATCTATGATAGCGACAAGATCCATTTACACAAAGTTACTTATGCTAAACTTAATGAACTTTACAAACAATTATCTTCTATGTCATTGTATGATCGAGCTGATGTCAAAGGCCTTGAGCCTGAAAGAGCTGACATTATAATTCCAGGTATCGCTATTCTTCTTGTTTTAATGGAAATGCTTAATATTGATACCCTTACTGTAAGTGATTATGGATTGCTCGAAGGATTACTATGCGACATCATCTAAAACTTAAGGTTTTATATTGTAACTTATTGTTAAAATTATATGTTACTACATGGCAAGAGTATTTTTTGTCGGAGCAATATCAGAGCCGACGACAAAATGATAAATATCGGGCCGCATTCATTTTTCCGGCAACATTAGCGCGGCTGTCGTTATCTCTGCGCCGTAAGTACGCTTGCAAAGCTCACACGCCAGCAATAGCCTTATCCCATCAGCAATGTCTTTTACGCCTGCGTTATGCTGTTCCAATATATTCTCCAGCATCTTCAGGATGTCATGCGCTTGCCCCGTCTTGAGTTCATTTTCGGCCCCGCACCAACTGCAAGTAGTTTTCAATTATTATCCAGCCTCCTTTTTGTCATCACTATAATACCACTTGCAACCCCATCCGGTCTCTCCCCATATGATGTGAGAAAGTGTGAATAGTGTATACTCTAAAGTAAGCTAATACAGCAAGGGAGCCAAGATTGAATATACTTGTTAGGAACCTGCCGAGGGAAATTACGGAAATTGATATCCTAAATCTGTTCCAGCCATTCGGAGAGATACGGTCAGTCAGCCTCGTGCTCGACGCGGCAACAGGCAAATCAAAAGGGTTCGGTTTCGTCGAAATGCCCCGCCGTTCCGAAGCCGTGGAGGCGATAAAAGCCCTGAACGGTAAGCTCATCAGCGGCGAAAGGATTAGGGTAAAGACTACGAACCAGCCGGAAAGGGCACAGCCTAAACACTTCAGAGATAAAGAGGAAAAAGAGAGCGGCAAAGGGAAGAGCAGCGGCGCCCACAGCGCACTATCTAAACGCCCTACAAACCGGGTTCGTCGCAAGAAGAACTGAAACCTCCTAACAAACCACTTAATTCATACATTCATTCCAATTTCAACTTAAAAACTGCATTCCCGTTCTGTTCAGTAGCAATAAAGCTGTTTTCCATTCTTATAATTAAAATGTGTTATTTTAAAATATGAAACGTACAGACTGCGCGGAACAGCCGGACATCCTTGGCAAATGGACACTGGCCAACAATTCCCTCGTCCATATCGCATGTGTGGTTTTTCTTATACTCATCATTTTTGGCAATACACTTAATGCTCCTTTTCAGTGGGATGAAAACGATTTTATCGCCAACAACCCCATTGTAAAAGACCTCCACTATTTCGCAAGTCCATCAGAAGCAAGTGGTCTTGACAACTATAGCGCCTTCATAATTCGCTATGCGGGCTATCTCACATTTGCTCTAAATTACAAAATTCATGGCTTGTCCGTATCAGGCTTCCATATAGTCAATATTGCTATCCACATCATGAACTCTCTTCTGGTCTATTGTCTTGTTTTATTGACATTCAGGACTCCATATATGACGGCCACCTCATTACAAGAACACTCCAAATACATCGCGTTCCTTTCCTCCGCTATATTCGCAGTGCATCCCTTGCAGACAGAGGCAGTAACATATGTGTTTCAGAGACTGGCTTCTTTAACCGCGTTTTTTTATCTCATATCCCTCACGGCCTATATAAAATCAAGACTATATCAGGACAGGAAGAGGCGCATCTTTTTTTACACTATCGCTTTAATGTCAGCCATCCTCGACATGAAGACAAAAGAAAATGCCTTTACTCTGCCATTGGTGATAACCCTGTATGAGTTTTGTTTTTTCAGCCGTTCCACCCATGACTCATCACCAGTAAGCCGATATTATTATCTCGTCCCTATTCTATTGACCCTAGCAATTATACCTGCGACCTTGATGAGCCTGACTGGTTCTTCTAATCTAGAGCCTGGGGCCTATGGCTCCAAAGTGTACTCCCGTTGGGACTATTTTTTTACCCAGTTCAGGGTACTTGTGACTTATCTTAGACTTCTCTTCTTTCCGGTAAACCAGAACATCGACTATGATTATCCGGTATACAAATCTTTTTTCGACCTGCCAGTATTGATGTCCTTTGCGTTCCTCACAGCGCTTTTTGCCTTCGGTGTCTATCTTATTGTTAGGAAGAAAAACAGTAATGGCTGCAGTGAGCCAGCTCACAGCTTCGCCGATTCTCCGGCTTTACGTCTTCTCGGTTTCGGAATATTGTGGTTTTTTATCACCCTCTCTGTTGAATCGAGCATTATTCCGGTACTGATGCTGATCGATGAATACCGCATGTATCTGCCGTCAGTAGGCT
The DNA here is from genome assembly GCA_015233655.1 of Nitrospirota bacterium. Lineage (GTDB taxonomy): Bacteria > Nitrospirota > Thermodesulfovibrionia > Thermodesulfovibrionales > Dissulfurispiraceae > JADFXI01. The sequence goes on from JADFXI010000019.1 coordinate 18,136, forward strand.
TGATTATAAGCGTGGTTTCCGCGGTATTCCTGCTCTACGAACAAATTGATATTAAACCTGTTTTTATACTGGCACCATTTGTTCTCGCAATAACAGCCCTTTCAGTTGCAACCTATTTTAGAAATGAGCTATGGAACGACAAGATAAGTCTATGGGAAGACACAGTGCGGAAATCTCCCTCCAAGGCACGGGCTCATTGCAATCTCGCTATTGCTTATAACGAGCATAACATGTTTGAAAAAGCTGTGGAACAGTATCAGATTGCAATCGATCTGATACCTGATTTTGCGGCTATGGCTTATAATGGCCTCGGCAATGCGTACCTTTCCCTCAACATGCCCGGCAGGGCTGAAAAAGAGCTGCTGACCGCCACCCGTCTCGATCCCTGCTACGCCGAAGCGCATTACAACCTTGGAGTTGCTTACAGCGCTCTTAACATGCCGAACAAGGCCATTGAACACTATCTTACAGCGATTAAGCTTAAGCCCGGATACGTCTTGGCGCATAATAATCTCGGTATCGTTTACGGAGCACTCAACATGCCGGACAAGGCCATGGAACAATTTCTGATTGCCATTAATTTGAACTCCGGATACGCCGAGGCGCATTACAACCTCGGGGTTGCGTATAGCTCATTCAACAGTCCTGACAAGGCGATGGAGCAGTATCAGATTGCGGTCGCACTTAAGCCGGGCTTTGCCGAGGCGCACAACAACCTGGGGCTCATATATCAGAATATGAATTTACTGGACAAGGCTGAACAGGAATTGCTGACCGCCGTCAGGCTGAAGCCGGCTTATGTGGAGGCGCTTTGCAATCTCGGCTACACCTACTACAAAATGGGACAAAAGGAGAATGCATCCAGAGAATTAAATGAAGCATTAAAGATCAACCCAAATAATCAGACCGCGCAGCAACTGCTGAAAGAAATTTCGCGTTGACTGCCATCGATCTGCATTTTACCCACATCAGCGCATTTCAGTGGTGCGAAATACCGATCATAAACATGCCTGCTATTCCACTAAAATTGGCAGGTTATTGCAGAGCACCAGTCGAAATAATCAGTTCATCGCCATCTCGGCAAACTGATTTCTATCGTTGTGCCTGCTTTATCTGAAGTATGCATATTAATCGTGCCTTTCTGTGCCTCGGTAATCAGACGAGCGGAATAGGTGCCGAGGCCTGTGCCGCCTTGTTTGCCCATGGTCACATATTTTTCAAAAAACTTTTCACGAATTGGTTCTGGAACCGCACCATCGTTGTGAATAGCAATTTTAACCATATCATCATCAAAAATCTCAATTGTAATGCTGCCACCGACAGGGGAAGCCTCTGCCGCATTTTTAATCAGGTTATGTAACAGCGAGTAGCAGAGGAGTTCATCTCCCGATATATTCAGCTCCGGCCTTTCGCTTCCCTTCAGCATTTTACTATTTATGGAAAGTCTTTTAGAAGTAAATCCAGAACGGATTTCTTCCGACACACGTGCGATCAAACGTATAATGTCAACCCCTTTAACATCAAGAGCAAAGCGACCTGTCTCCATCTTGTAAAGATCTGTGGAAAGGCTTATCATGTTCAGCATCGTGTATGCCGCCGTCTCGATCATTTTGATATTCTCGAGTGGAAGGTTCTTTTCGGCCACACCCTGTGAGACCAAACCGATTATTGCCGAGAGAGGTCCCTTCATGTCGTGCCTTACCATATGCTCGACGTCTTCACGCAGTCTTGCATTCTCTATCATTGTATCGAGGGTGGCCTTAAGTTCTTCGTATCCGCGGTGATAGCGAAGAAAGTTCTTCACACGAGCTATCGCCACCGACGGTTCGATAGGTTTTGTAATATAATCTACTGCTCCTGCCTCTAGTCCCTTTACAATGCTATCTGCATCGTTTAAGGCCGTAATAAAAATAACAGGAAGCTCGGAGGTCCCTTCGTTTGCTTTTAAGCGACGTATAACTTCATAGCCGTCGATCCCTGGCATCATTATATCGAGGAGTACTATATCAGGGCGGTCATCAGATTCACATATTTTTAAGGCCTTTTCGCCGTTAGAAGCGATCTTGACGCGGTAATCCTTTTGAAATAGATTTGAGATCAACGTTAGGTTGTCGGGTGTATCATCAACAGCAAGAATAGTGAGACGTTTACTTATTTCTTCATTCTGATTATTCGATAGAGACTCCTCTCTCTGTGGTGGCTGCATTTGGGCCGTGTTTGACAATGAATTTTCAGCCTGCTTGACATGTGTTCCGGCGGGGGTAGCAGTCTGTTTGCCTTTGCTACTAAGTGCCTTCTGAATGCGTTCTGAAAGAGTGTTGACTGTAAACGGTTTTAAAACGAAATCGGTTACCCCGCACGATATGGCCTCAGCTACCTGTTGCCGGTTTACCTCAGCGGTAACCATAATAACGGGAGTGAATTTATTATTGCGGCTTTCCTGTCTTATCCACTTCAGAAGTTCCAGCCCGGACATGACCGGCATATTCCAGTCGGTCAGAACAAGTGTTATCTGCTGCGTCTTTAACACATCTATTGCTTCCCTTGCGCTGGCAACAGCCTTTATATTCTTAAATCCCAGCGATCTAAGATTCCCCGAGATAAATGTCAGCATTGGTGGCATATCATCAACAACAAGGATATCTGCATTAGTGTTTATCATAATTAATGACCTCTATTCTTTGTTGTCACTGCATTGATCGGCAATGGCCAAAAACTTTACTTCTACCGCCAAAAAAGCGTCGACGACGTCAGGATCGAAATGTTTGTTCTTTCCCTCGACAATAATGGCCCGTGCCTTCTCGTGCGGCATCGCAGACTTGTATACTCTCTTTGAGATTAAGGCGTCATAGACGTCGGCAACTGCCATTAGGCGGGCTGAAACCGGGATATCGTCAGCTGACAAGCCTTCCGGATATCCGCTGCCATCCCATTTTTCGTGGTGACAGTACGCTATCTCTTTCGCGAACTTAAGGAACTCAACTTCGAGACCCAATCTTCTTTCCGCTTCTTCGATAGCACTTTTACCGAGCATCGCGTGACTCTTCATGATTTCAAATTCTTCATCAGTCAGTTTCCCCGGCTTCATCAATATGTTGTCCGGGATGCCCACTTTCCCTATATCATGGAGCGGGGCCGTTTTATAAATGGAACTTATATTTTCATCGGTTAGAAGCCAGCCGAAACGCGGATGTGCCTTAAGATGCCTTGCCAGAGCGCCGATATACATTTGTGTTCGACGGATATGATTGCCTGTCTCGTTGTCCCGGGTTTCCGCAAGTGACCCAAGGGCAAGAATGGTAACATCCTGTATGGCAATTATCTCTTCCGTGCGCCGCTGCACCTCAGCTTCAAGATATTCATTCTTGTCTTTCAGAAAATCACGCGCCTGTTTCAACGCGAGGTGTGTCTTCAGGCGGGCCATTACAATAGGTGGACTAACAGGTTTTGTAATATAGTCTACGGCGCCTAATTCAAGTCCGTAGCGCTCATCTTCTGTTTCAGCCTTGGCTGTTAGAAAAATTACCGGGATGTCGGAAGTCCTCTCGTCGGTCCGCAGACGCTTCAGGACCTCATAACCGTCCATTTCAGGCATCATGATGTCAAGCAGGATTATATCCGGAGGGGTATCGGATGAAGCCACTTTTAACGCCCTTTCGCCAGAGTTGGCGATCTTGACCTTATAGTCGTCTTTCAAAAGTCCGCTCATTAGAGACAGATTGTCAGGAGTATCATCCACAACTAGTACAACTGATTTCTGTGCAAACGATGGTGCATCCATTATGTGCGCCTCCTTAAAGGGGTATCCTATGTTTCTCAGATTGTTTCTTTAAAAGTGTGAGCGCTTTTTCGAAATCAAAATTTTTGATCGCGTGTTCAATAGGCAAAAAATCTTCGTCTCCAAAAAGACTTCTAAAAAGCGCTGACTCTTCTTCAAAAAAGTCAGCCGACTCCCCGTCATCACTTGCCAGTAATTCTGTTAGCCGCAAGCAAACAGCCGCGGCCTTTGACGTGTCTATTTGCTCCGTCTGTTTAGAGGTATCCGATGCAGGCAGGCATTTCTGAAGTTGCCCAATCAGCTCCGCCAGTGTGCCGGAAAAAGGTATCAGTTTAATCTCGATTTGATCAGTGTTTGCACCTTCCTTAATCATTTTTTCGAGTTCAGCCGCCATTGACTGTAACCCTGACGCCCCTATATTGCCGCACACCCCTTTTGCCGAATGTGCAAGCCGCTCCGCTGTCGACCTGTCTCCTGCTGAAAGACTCTGCCGAATAAGGTCAGGGGTATCTTTTTGGTTGGGAATGAACTTGCCAAGCAGGCCCATATACAAGGATTTCTTGCCCATCACCCGCTTCAATCCCAGGGCAGTGTCAAGACCCGGAATATCCGGCAAAGTCCCTTCTTCATTATCCGGTTCTGCAGCGGACGCCCGTATTGCTTCCGGGGCTTCCTCCTGCAGCTGCGCAGCCTGCCGTAACGGCTTGATCCACCTTAGCAACTTATTAAACAGTTCGTCCGGATCAATAGGTTTTCCTATATGGTCGCTCATTCCCGCTTGAATACATTTTTCGATGTCTGCGGTCATCACATTGGCCGTCATGGCCAGAACCGGCAGTTCTTTAAAGCGGTCATTCCTGCGTATTACGGCAGTGGCCGCAAGGCCGTCCATTACCGGCATTTGCATGTCCATAAGGACGATATCATATGACCGTTTTTCAATCATCTCGATTACCTTTTCACCATTTTCGGCCACATCAACAACAAAGCCCGCATCAGAGAGAAGTTCGCAGGCTATCTGCTGGTTAAACTCATTGTCCTCGGCAAGCAATATAACAGCACCCCTAATGGCTGAGAGGCCCTTGGTTATCGACAATTTTCCGATGTCTTTAGTTGCCGGGTCCCGCGCTATACCTTTGCCTAGCCTCGCCGTGAACCAAAAGGAACTTCCCTTGCCGTGTTCACTTTCGACCCCTACATCTCCACCCATCAGGTTGGCGAGTTTCTTTGATATTGCCAGCCCCAGACCCGTGCCTCCATATTTGCGTGAGGTGGAGGTGTCGGCCTGCTGGAAAGACTGAAACAGCTTGCCGATCTGTTCTTCAGTTAGACCTATCCCGGTGTCGTGTACTGCAAAGCGTATAAAAACATCTTTTTCCGTCTCATCAGCAACTCTAGCGGATATGGTAATTGCTCCCTGTTCTGTAAATTTGACTGCGTTATTGCTGTAATTGATAAGGATCTGCCCCAGCCGGAGTTCGTCACCTATGAGGTTCTTGGGCACCCTTCCGTCGATGTCGAAAACCAGTGCGAGCCCCTTTGAGGACGTCTTATCAGAGATAAGGGTTGAGACATTCTCCATAAGTTTATCAAGTTCAAAGTCGGCATGTTCAACGGAGAGCTTGCCCGCCTCGATTTTAGAAAAGTCGAGGATGTCGTTTATAATGCCTAGCAGATGCTTGCCCGATTGCTGGATTTTCCTGATGTAGTCGGCCTGTTTGTTGTTGAGGTCGGTTTTCAGGGCAAGGGCCGAAAACCCTATTATGGCATTCATGGGTGTGCGGATCTCATGGCTCATGTTGGCCAGGAAATCAGCCTTGGTCTGGGCAGCGGATTCAGCCATTTTCCTGGCTTCGTCCAGGTCCTCAAGGATGTTTAACGTCCCCCTTCGTGCCTTGGCCAGTTCGGCAACCTGACTCTGAAGTTCCTGATTTGTCTTTTCCCTCTCCTGGAAAGACGTTTGCAACTGCCTGGACATACTGTTAAATGCCTCTGAAAACTCCCCCATAAAATCGACCTTATGGCCGAAATCGCCTTGTTCTATCTGCTTTGTCGTCCAGGTCAAATTCTTGAGGCTCGCATGAAGACTCTTGAGGGACTGCCCTATCAATGTTTTTACTTTAGGGGGGGTGAAATTAATATCCCCGCCTCCAAGCTGGTACGCTATGCTTGTTGTATCATTGTAATCCTCGATGAACCTGTTTATATAATCGACAGCTTGCCTGACCTCATTGTCCGGGTAGTCCTCCGGCAGTTCGATCTTGCCGGGTTTCTTGCCCTTCAATATCGCATGAAAGACCGCTGTGATCTTATCTATATCTTCTTCCCTGACCTGAAGCATTCTTATGGTCTGATCACGCTGCCGGCCTTACTTCAAAACGGCATACCCTGTCGCCGGAACACCAGCAATCGACCTCCTTTACATCGAATTTCTTGCCTGAGAATTCCAGAAGCAGACCGCTGATGAAACCTTCATCGTAAGTGCAGATAGTTTCTTCACAAACAGGCAGTCCTGAACAATCAAGGTCCTCCGCAACGGTCAGAGTAAACTCCATTTTATCAAAGTCCGCTTTTTCGACCCTCAGTATCCCAATTTTCAGTTTGGTCAAAAGGTCAGTGAGTTCCATGACGAACGCGTTAAAATCGCTCTTTTGAGTGATTAAATTTTTGAATAGTTCCCTTCCAGCAAGTTCGCCGGCCTTATAATATATTCTCTCAGCGGCCTTGACATCGAACTCCTGGATGATAACATCCCTGAGTGTGAACTGCATAAGACGGTAAACCGCCACATCCATGGTTGAGCCGAGATTCGGACGCCCTTTACCGATATCACCGATCATGCTCCAGTCAAATAACGATTCTTCTCTTTCCTCTTTGAACATCGCGTCCTCCTTCTTGTTCCGAGATTATTACAACACATTACTCGACAATCTTGTATTTCTTGTCCTTGCCGTATTGCTCCAAAAGATTGTTGATCTCTTCTTTAAGCAGGATCATTTTTTCTTCACGGTTCATAGTCAACCTGTTAAAGCGTTCCAGTTCGTCCATCTGCTCCTCAAGCGATTCCTCCATGGCCCTGCGCTCGGTTACGTCCCTGATTGAGGCGCAGGCGCAAGGTCCGCGTGAGCCCATGGCCGGCAGCCGTGACAGCCCGATCTCAACAGGAAACTCGGAACCGTCCTTGCGCGCACCCCTGAGTTGCAGCCCGCGTCCGAACTGTCGCGACGACTCCGCCGCCTGCATAAAGCCTTCGCGCAACGAACTATGCCTGTCACGAATGTCGGCCGGCACCATTATATCCACATTTCTCCCCAGTAATTCCCCCGGATCGTAGCCGAAGATCTTTTCAACTATTACGTTGGTCATGATTATAATGCCCGCTGCGTCGACCACCAGCATACCGTCCGGAGCTGACTCAATAATCCCGCGGTACCAGATTTCGGTCTCTTTTATCTGTTCCTGCTGGGCCTTGAGTTTGTCAGACTGGCGCGTGGTTTCTTCAAGAAGATATTGAGTTTGGGCATTGCGTTCCTCAGCCTCTTTTCTGGATTCCATAAGTTTTTTTGCCTGTTCCCGTGTCTCTTCGAGAAGGGATTGAGTGCGCAGATTACGGTCGAGTATTTCAATGTTCATTGCCAGCGTCGGAAGCAGTTCTTCCAACAGCGACAGGCTCTGCTGCCCGAAAGACCTGACTGCCGCCAGTTCTAAAACCCCGATCGTTTTGTCCTTATGCACAACCGGCTCTATGAGAATTTCTTTAGGCGCAACCTCTCCCATGCCCCAATTGATGCGAATGCCCGAACCCTTTGTGTCGGTAATCGTGATCGCTTTTTTTTCATACGCGCACTGCCCGACAAGGCCCTGTCCAATGGCAAACGTGTGCTGAACGTCGCTTCCATCTGTGTATCCATAGCTCGCTACCCGTACCAGTAGGTCTTTGTCCTTATTCAGGACATAAAAAACTCCGTAGTCCGCCCCAAGCAGGGGGATACTTTGCGACATGAATGCCTGAGCAAGTTCTTCAAAGGTCACAGCCTTTTGGAGGTCTGAAGACAGTCTGGAAATGTGAGACCTGACTGCTGCACGCGACTCAAGCTCCTGGGCATATTCCTTGAGTTCCTGTTGAATTGCCGTCCGTTCACTGACCACATGGCTGAGACGCCGGTTCCAGATGACCACAAATATGATTACAACAACCAAAGCCGCAGCAATCGGCCCGAAAACCTTCCAGTTAATTCTCGGTTGATATTCAACAGTAAGCCACCGGCCCTTTATTGTCGTTTTCTCCTGATTGGACATGCCGGCCAAAGCCTTGTCCAAGGCGGATGCCAGGAGCGGCCAATCTTTTCTGACGCCGAAGGCCAGATCGTGATTGTAAGGGGTCGGAGCGGCTATCTTTAGATTGGTCAGACCAAGTTTATCAATGTTGTAAGATACAGTGCCCAGGTTATCGATGAAGACATCGAATTTGCCGGTCGAAAGATCGAGCAGGGCGGTACGAACATTGGGCAAGGCAATTAGAGGAATTTCGGGATGGTCACGTATAAGAATTTCCTCAACCACCAGGCCTTTTAAGACACCTACCCTGAGGCCGTCAAGATCATCGAGCCCTCCTATGAAGCGCGCATCTTTACGGGTAATAATGACTGATGGGAATGTGGCATATGGACGGGTGAACAAAAGATGTTTTGCGCGCGCAGGTGTAGGAGTAATCTTCGTTACAACATCTATTTCTCCGGCGTTAACTTTTTCAACGGCTTCTTGAACAGTCAGACCCTTTATCGGAACTACGGCAATCCCCAGTTTCGCGGCGCAGGCTTCTATAAAACCGGCGCTTATCCCGGAATAGACTCCTTTTTCATCGATGTATTCGAATGGAGGACGCGCTGAATCTACTCCTAAACGCAACTGTTTACCCGCAATAAAGGCCCTTTCCTCAGCAGTCAATTCAAGTTTGCTTACATTATTACCGGTAACCTCCGACATCCCGGTTTGAGCAAAACAAACGCCCAAAAGCATAAGAAGCAGGCATGCCGCGGTCATATACAAACAAGGTTTCAGCCTCACTAAACAGATACCCCCAAAACTTGTCCTATTTCTTTAAGTTTGCCCAAAGCGTCTTCAAAATCATAATTTGCAATACTTACCTGCACCTTTTTTGCCGAATCTCTATGCCCAGCCGCCTTTAGCCTGTCAATCAAACTTTCCATCACATCGACAGCCTGCGAATCATCATCAGCCAGCAATGCTGCAAGTTTCCTCATTTCGGCGGAGAGCGCCGCCATGTCCACCGGCCCGGCTGCTGTGTTATTTTTCTCACTCTCAAGGGTATCAGGCATAACGGCCTTTATCCGAATCGACAAGTCCACGAGTTCCTGCGCCATAGCTTCCATAGCGGGCTGCAGGCCGTCGGATTCTCCCTTCTTTATCATGCCTTCGACCTTTTCCGCCAGCTCAAACATTTTGTCGGCTCCTATATTGCCCGCAAGCCCCTTGACCGTGTGGGCCTCCCTCGCCGCGGTCTCCGCATCATTGCTTTTCATAGCATGATGAATACGTTCCATGACATCCGCCTGCGTCTCTGCAAAACGGGAGATGAGCTTGTACAGTATCTTAACCTTGCCACCGACACGCTTCAGGGCCTTCGCTGTATCCAAACCGGATATTTCCGGCAGTGCGGTCTCCTTTACGGCTTGCTCTTCAGGCGCATGCTGAACAACTCTTGTTTTCGGCTTGATCCATTTCGCTAAAGCCGTAAAAAGCTGGACCACATCTATAGGTTTGGCAATGTGGTCGTTCATGCCGCATTCTATACACTTTTCCTTGTCCCCGGCCATGGCGTTGGCGGTCATTGCAAGAATAGGAAGATCTGCAAAGCGCTTATCCTCACGAATCCTGCGGGTGGCCTCAAAGCCGTCCATAACAGGCATTTGGCAATCCATAAGCACACCGTCGTATTCCACCAGTCCGACCTTCTGTAACGCCTCGACGCCGTTGTCGGCAACATCGACCCGGAGGCCCGCATCCTGAAGTATCTCGATGGCCACTTCCTGGTTGACAGCATTGTCCTCAACCAGAAGCAGATAAGCGCCTTTGACAAGCTTCTCAGCCTCCTTGTAGTCCGCCTGTCTTTGCTGCTGGCGCGGACGCTGGACAACCTCTTTGCCGAACGCATTGAGAATGCTGTCCAAAAGGGTTGAAGGACTGACCGGTTTGACCAGCAGGCCTTCGACTTTCGTGTTATCTAACTGTTGCAGCAGTTCATCCCGGCTGTAAGCTGTCACCATTATGAATGATGGCGTATGAGACAGCTTCGGATCAGAACGTATGCGCTTTATGGTTTCTACTCCGTCCATGCCGGGCATCTTCCAATCCATCAATACCATGTTGTAAGGCTTCTGTTCAATCTGTGCCTGCTCAAGCTCTCCAATAGCTTCAGCTCCGCTGCTTACTGCAGCTGCACTGAACTTGAGCGACAACAGCATAGACAGGAGGATCTCTCGGGCGCTGGAATTGTCGTCCACAACCAGAACACGCATTCCAAGCACATCCTCAGTTGAGGTGGTGAGTCTGCGCTGTTCGGTCTGTAGTCCGAACTTAGCAGTAAAATAAAAAGTGCTGCCGACGCCGGCTTCGCTGTCAACGCCGATATCTCCATCCATCATCTCCACCAACCGCTTGCTTATGGTCAGTCCAAGCCCGGTGCCGCCGTATTTGCGGGAGGTTGAGCTGTCGGCCTGGGAAAAAGCGGTGAACAGTTTATTCCGCTGCGCTTCGGTTAGTCCGACTCCTGTATCGGTCACATCGAAACGTAAACGCACTCCGTCGGACTCATCAACAATACGGTGGACGCCCACGGTAATTTCGCCCTTCTCGGTGAATTTGAGGGCATTATTGACAAGGTTTATCATGACCTGACCTAATCTCAGAGGATCGCCTATCAGACCTGTCGGAACATCCGTGCCTACATTGAACAGCAATTCCAGCCCCTTGTCCTGGGCCTTGATAACCGAGAGGTCAGCCAGATGTTCCATAACATCTTCGAGGTAGAAGTCTGTTTTTTCAAACTGCATCTTGCCTGCTTCTATCTTTGAGAAATCGAGGATGTCGTTGATAATGCCGAGCAGGTTCTTGGCTGCACTATCCACTTTCTCTATGTAGTTTCTCTGCTTGGTAGTGAGTTCGGTCTGAAGCGCCAGATGAGACATACCTATGATGGCGTTCATAGGAGTGCGGATTTCGTGACTCATGTTAGCGAGAAAGTCGGACTTCATCTTGGTCGCATCCTCGGCCAGTTCTTTTGCTCGCCGCAGTTCCGTGACATTGAAGAACCAGCCAAGTATGCAGGGCATATTTTCGTACGTCACATGAATATAGGAGGCCATCACCCATATATCTTTGCCGTCAATAGTCCTGAGCCCGACAGGCAGATTAATGAGAGTATCTCCTGCGGTCAGACGTCGTGAGAATTCGTTAAAGTCCTCTTCATTCTGATAGAAACGGCGCGGGTCTGTGCCGACCATTTGATTCAGAGAAGCATTAAACATTTCAGCGTAGGACTGGTTGGCAAATACCAGTGTGCGTGTCTCTTTATTCATAATGCGCACCGCCACCGGGCTGGATTCCAGCATGTAGCGCAGCCTCCGTTCGTTGTCGCGAATTCGTTCCTCGGCAAGCTTGCGTTCGGTAATATCACGGAACACAACCACTGTGCCGACCAACTCACCGTTCTTGTAAATCGGTGTCGTAGTGTATTCGACCGGGAAAAACGTGCCATCCTTGCGCCAGAGCACTTCATCGGTGATAGTGCGGGAAAGACCATCAACGGTCGTCAGGTACATATGGCATTCTTCACGCGGGTAGAGCGTCCCGTCGGGACGTGAATGATGGATCAATTCATGTATCTTTTTACCGCGCAACTCATCTTCCGTATATCCGAGCGTCGCCGCGCCCGCCTGGTTTATAAATGAAGCACCTTCATCTGCGAGCCCTAGGATGCCCTCATTAATAGAACCGAGGATCAGACGGCTCCGTTCCTCAGTCTGCGCCAGGATTTCCCTGCTTTGCTCCAACTCGTCCCGGCGCGCTATAAGCTGCATTTCCGAAACAGCAAGGTCCCGGGCCTGGGCCTGACTTTTTTCGAGAAGTTCCCTGGTTTCAATATTGGCAGATAGGATCTCCAGGTTCATAGCTACCAGTGGGAGCAGTGTATCGATAAGAACCTTCTGTTCATCATTGAAGGTTCCAAGGGTCCCGAGTTCCAAAACAGCCTCAACTTCATCCCTGCTTATTACAGGCACAATCAGAACACTTTGGACGGCAAGATTGCCTAACCCGATGGTTGTGCTGATATTGTCATCAGTCGAAAGTTCCAGGGAAATGGATCGCTTATCGAGTGCGGCCTGTCCTACCAGACCTTGACCCCAGGCAAAAATCAGGTTGTGGCCATTATAGTCACAGGCATAGCCGCCAACTCTCCGCAGGTTTGCATGTTCTTTGTCGCTTACATAAAAAGCTCCGTAGATAAGACCCGTGACAGACGCCAGTTTTGAGGTAAGAGTGTTGCCGAAATCGGCAAGGGACACACAAGTCTGCAATGCCGTTCCAATATCGCCTTGCTGTGCCTTTGCAAGAGACTGCCGCTCCATGGCCTGTGCCCCGGCATGAAGTATTTTGACAGACCGTGCCATGGCACCGATTTCATTGCCATAATCGGTGTATGGCACATCAATATCTAAATTGCCCTCAGCCAACCGCTCCACCGTATCACTCAATTCTTTTGAAGGACGGCGAATGGACAGGCTGATTATCAAACCAAACAAGATACCGCCGGTCAATCCCACGAGCAGCAGTCCAGCAGACCGTTTTCGGCTTTGTAAGTATAGAGATGCGGTGCGCACGGCCGCCTCTTTGGCTCCCTTCTCCTTGAAATCGGAAATAGCGTCCAGTTTTTCATCCGCCTTTTTAAAGGGGGTATTAAACTCCGGACTAAAAAGGTATTGCGTTACTTTGCTGTTATGATATGAATTATCAGCCTCCAGCAGGGCGACGGCATGATCCACATTACGCATATATCGTGCGAACAGTTCATCAAACTCGGCCAGCAGTTTTTTATTCTCTTCACGATAAATCCGCTTGCGGCCTTCTAACAATTCTCTCTGAAGATTCGTCCGGGCGTCCTCAAGGCTCTTCTTGGCCTCTTGACGTTGGGCGTGGTCGGGTGCCAGAACCATATGGCGCAGGCTGCGTCCTATCATGGCCAGATTGATATTGGCTTCCTTGAGATGCGAAATACCCAACAATTCCATTTCATAAAGTCGTTGAGTCTCTTCGCTCAATACAGCAAGGTCATGTCGGCTCTGCAGGCCTACGACCATGGCAATAGCCAGGACAAATCCAAAGCCGACCGACAGCTTCGTTGTAAGATTCAACCTTTCGAGCAATTCCAGAATCTTTTTCATTGTTAATCCTTAATGATTATTACATCCTGCGGCCTCTGCCGCAGTGG
>JADFXI010000001.1 GCA_015233655.1 Nitrospirota bacterium
CTCAAGCGGCAATTATTACCGGTGTCTTTCAGCGCTCTTTTCTTGCAACCCTGTATCTCTGATCTTTAACTATCCTGCCTTTGCTGCCACGTTTATCGAACTCCAGGAGTTCGACTTTCCCATCATCCCGCTCGTAATACATAGCATTGCCGTCATCAATAGCAGGAAAATATCCGCCTGAAATGTCTTCATACAGATTAACCTTGTATAGTGGCCTGCCGGCCGGAGTAGCATCAAAAGAAGCAAACCTAAGAAGGCCGTTGTGCTCATACACCGTGTGTTTGCCGTTCCTGCTCTTATAGCCCACAAAGTATTTCCCCTGCTCCTTATGATAAATGTCAGCGTTCAGGCTATAAAGTTTGTCTCCAACAATTTCGTTGAACATGAGCCCTTTGACCTTGAAGGTCTTGCCGGCGTTGCACAAGGCCCATTCGGACGTGAACCTGTCCGGGCTGTGCGTTAATAGCGTCCTGTCCTTCCTCAATGTAGTATTCTTTAACTTTCCGTAGTCGGTATGGACTACACTGTTTCTTGCCGCAATATCGTGCAGAACAGCGGCATCCTTGAATGCCTCAATTGCGCTCTGATAACGCTCCCTGCTCCAGATTCGCTCTATGTAATCATTAATGTCCCCGTAAATTACGGAAGCGGACCTGAAGTCTCGTTTTGACATAGGTAAATTCTGACGCTTTTTTTCCGAACAAAGCTGTTTCCAGAGTTCGATGTCGTGGGCCGTATCAGAGCTGAATACCATTGCTTCGCCGTCTTTTTTAATCTTTACCCCGATGCCGGTAACGCCATGCCATACAGGGGCTTTTATCGCCTCAATAGAACAACCATGCCCGTCGACGTAAATGTTCTTGTCTTCCTCATAGAATACAGACGATGAAAAAGGATAAAAGCTCTCGGGCTCGACCCATTCCCCGTACTCAGGGTCTTTAAAGAGCATCCTGCGTTTACCGCTCTTTTGACTGATGACAATTTTCGCCTTCGCCGGCGGCACAATATTGCCGCGCGCGTCGGTTATACGCAGACAGGTCTTTCCTTTGCCCTCATCTGTCGAGACAATCCTGAATTTGGCCCTTGGACCTATTATTTGATAATCGACAAAATCCTCATAAGGGATATCTACAATTGTCTTTGAATCATTGCTGAGACTTGTCACCAGCGACGGGGTGGCCGAAGCAACGATATCGTCATGAACGGATTCAGAAGTTATGAGCCTGATCTTTTTACGTATGTCAGGAGCATACCTGCTGAAGAGAGCGAGATCGCTGAACCATCGTTTGTGGTCTTCATGGCAGTGAGATATTATCAGGGCATCGACGCCCTTCAGTCCGTGACCGCCTATCTGCTGAAAAAGCGGGGCACCGCAATCGACAAGAAAATTCGATCGGCCGGCCCTTACCTGATAGCCGATGCTCTTTCCAACACGAGAAAAAGGCCCGAAGTCTCCCCACACATGAAGAGTAATTCCATCCATAATCTATGCAGCCTCACCGTTCAGGGCAAATGCCGTCATGAGCATGACTTGCCGCCTGCCGGAATTCCAAAATTCATTGTATGCGAGTGGCACAGTGCCAGGGCCAGCGCATCGGCGCTGTCCGGGGAGAGGTCGTGCCCTATCTCCAGAATGGCCCTCACCATGTTTTGCACCTGGTTCTTGTCTGCCCTGCCATAACCGACAACTGACTTCTTGACTTCAAGTGCGGAATACTCGTAAATATCAATGCCTGTAAGTGCGGCAGCGGTGAGGACAACGCCCCTCGTATGTCCAAGGCTCAGGGCCGCCTTTATTCCCTTTGCAAAAAACATCTTTTCTATGACTATTTCATCAGGCTTGTATTCGGCTATTACTTCGGTAAGGGTGGTGAAAAGCTCTTTAAGCCGTATATGCAGAGGTTTGCGAGCAGGAAGAACAATTCTGCCGGAAGCGAGATACAGGACCCGTGCGTCCTTACGGCTGACGTTGACGCGGGGGCCTCGGCTGTCAGGCGCCTTTATAAAACCATACCCGCAATAAATACTGCCGGGATCTATACCAAGAATTTTCATTCCATCTATTTTTTTCTCGGCGCTTCGAAAAGTATCTCTTCGACCATCTGGCATATAACGTGTGCGAGCGTTATATGCACTTCCTGTACACGAGGAGTATCTTCAGAGGGGACAACGAACGCGTACTCATTCTTTGCGGCTAATCTCTCCCCCTTGACGCCGGTAAAAGCAATGGTGCGCAAGCCCTTCTTTTTTGCCGCATCGACCGCCTTAAGTATATTCTTGGAGGTCCCGCTGGTGCTTATGGCTATAGAAATGTCGCCTTCCTCGCCCAAGGTCTTGACCTGCCTGGCAAAAATTTCAGAATAATCATAATCATTCGCAATAGATGTCAGCACTGCCATATCCGTATTCAATGAAACGGCAGGCAAACCCGGACGGTCTCTCTTAAAACGGTTCACGAATTCCGCAGCAATGTGCGACGCATCGCATGCGCTTCCACCATTGCCGAAGATCAAGACCTTGTGGCCTTCATTGAAGGTGTCGGCAATAAGCCTCGAAACCTCGGCTATAAGAGACACATTTTCCTTGACGAATTTTTCCTTTACCGCAATACTATCTTCAAATGCTTTAAATATCTTTTTTTCCATCAGATTAGTTTACATTGGCAAAAAAACCACGTCAAGCGCAAAAGCGCGACTAACAAACGCGTATTCTGATTTTTATTGTCTTCAATAATCAAAGTGGAAACGCTTATAATAAAAAGTGGAGCACATAATAAAGGAGGACACCATGTCTAAGCTGAAGCTGTTATTTGTTTTGTTCTTATTTGTGACTGCAGCGCAGCCAGTTTTCGCAGAAGACCGCGCACAGATTCAGGGTGTATGGAAACTGGTTTCTTACGAAGTCGAGATTCAGGCAACAGGACAAAAAGAATTCCCCATGGGACAAAACCCGTCCGGTTACGTGATCTTCACGCCGGAGGGTCGGGTAATGTTCATCCTGACTGCAGAGGGGCGAAAACCGGCAAAAACCGCAGAGGAACGTGCCAACCTGTTGAGCACTGTGATTGCATACACCGGCACGTACCGCCTGGAAGAAGACAAGTGGATTACGAAGGTCGAAGTCGCCTGGAATCCTGACTGGATTGGGACAGAACAGAAACGCTCATTCAAAGTGGACCAGAGTCATCTTCAAGTCCTCACGCCTTGGCGAGTTATGCCTAACTGGCCTGACAAGGGCATGACGCGGAGCATCATCAGCTTTGAACGGGCAAAATAGGATAATCTGTACCTATTTCTTTCCGCCTGCAAAAAACGGGGAAAGTTTGTCGTAGGTGTCGAGTATATGTTCCGGGATCACTCTAATCTCACCCGTAATGGTCATGAAATTGGCGTCCCCGGCCCATCGGGGAACTATATGGACATGCAGGTGCTCTTCGATTCCGGCCCCTGCAACCTCGCCTAAATTAACTCCGACGTTAAAACCTTCGGGATGAAATGCCTTCGTGAGACAATCTATCGAGAACCTGGTAAGTTTCATTATGTCCAGCATATCTTCTTCAGCTAGATTATCGAAGGACGAAGTATGGACATTCGGGACCACCATAAGATGTCCGTTGTTATATGGGTACTTATTCATGATCACAAATGATTTCGGGCCTCTGTACAGGATAAGGTTGTCCCTGTCCTTGTCTTCAGCCTGCCTTACGCAAAAGACGCACTCCCGTTCTTTCGGGCCGAGAATATATTCCATTCTCCATGGGGCCCAGAGTACCTTCATGATCTGCTCCGCAATGATTCGAGTTTCTTCATCACCGCCTGGGCATCCTCCCATGTCAGCCATTTATCACGCGGATTCCTCAGAAGGTAGGCCGGATGGAAGGTCGGCATGACAGGTATTCCCCTGTACTCACCGAACTTTCCGCGGGTCCGTGTAATGGAAAACTTGGTTATAGGCTCAGAAATGCCTAAAATGGTGTACGCAGCGACCTTTCCAAGAGAAACGATAACTCGAGGCTGTATTATCTCAATCTGTTTGACAAGAAACTGTAAACACGAAGCAACCTCATCCTCCTGCGGATCGCGGTTCATCGGAGGCCTGCATTTTACAATGTTCGCTATATAGACATCTTCACGTCTGAAACCCATTTTTTCTATAAGCCGATCCAGCAATTTCCCGGCATCGCCGACAAATGGCCTGCCCTGCGCATCTTCTTCCCTGCCGGGACCTTCACCGATAAACATAATGCCTGTGTCAGCATTGCCTTCGCCGAAAACTATGTTTGTTCTGCCCTCTGAAAGTTTGCACCGCCGGCAATCGCCAATGAATTCACGCAGCTCACCAAGCGCGGCTTCTTTCGGTAGAGACGGTAAATCCCGCGATGCGCCGGTTTCGCAGCAATTCAGCGGAAGCCGCTCGAGACCGAGTTCGCCATAGAAATCAAACAGCATTCTTATACTCTCTCTGACCGCTTCTTTCTGCATTTGTTACCTTTCGCCCCATTTCAATTTAGTCCTCAATACCTGAAAATAGTCTCTATCTTTGGGTATGAGAAGCCTGGTAGTAAAAGCCGCTTTCTTTACTTCCACAGTATCGTCCCGTTGCAGTGAAAATCCAATCTGGCCGTCGAGCGTCAGAAATACATCCTCGCCGGAGGCCTTAAGAGTCGAGCGAATTTCAACTCCGTCGGGCAAAACAATGGGCCGGTTGGTCAGAGTGTGAGGGCATATCGGGGACAGCATAATGCTGTTCAGCGAAGGATAGAGTATCGGTCCACCGGCAGCCAGTGAGTACGCCGTAGAACCTGTCGGTGTGGATATGATAAGACCATCGGCCCTGAAAGTGGTCACATATCTGCTGTCGATAAACGTATCGAGTTCAATCATTCTCGCCAAAGCCCCTTTATTTACGACCACATCGTTGAGGACTGTAAAATCAGCAACAGCATTATTGTTGCGCATCACTCTGGCAGCAAGCATGATACGTTCCTCAAGTGAATAGTTGCCTGCCAGAATCTCATCCATGACGTCAAAAAGCTCATCTTTGTTCACCTCGGTAATAAATCCAAGCCCCCCCAGATTAACGCCGAGTATAGGTACTCCTCTGTCACCGATGAGCCTGGTTACGCCAAGCATGGTGCCGTCTCCGCCAAACACGATGATCATGTCCGCAAGCAAGGGGATCTGAACTCTCGAATGCCCCTCAACCCCCATCACCGTCGCTGTTTCCTCATCTATAAACACTTCACAGCCTTTTTTGACAAGCCAGGGGAGGAGTGACTTCAATATAGCGGCAGGTTCTGCCCTCCCGGTTTTACATATTACACCTATACGTTTCACCTGTTAATCATCTCCATTATTATCAATACCCTCTATGACGATTTCCCTCTCATTCTCTGCAACATGAGAGATGCGCACTTTAACAGCCTTTTCAGTCTCACCCGAAAGCCTTTCGGCCCACTCTATAACGGCAACGCCGCCTGTATCTATATATTCCCAGATGCCGGCGGCATCCACCGCAGCATGGCTTTCGAGCCGGTAGAGGTCAATATGATAAAAAGGAGGTTCCGTCTCATACTCGGCAACCATAACGTAGCTCGCGCTGCCCACATCTCTTTTTTCGATCCCGAACGCTGAAGCGATTCCCTTTATCAGAGTTGTCTTGCCTGTACCGAGATCGCCGTATAACAATACTGTTTTTGCGCCCGCCGGAGATCTTAAGAAAGCCCCCAGCTTGAAACCTATTTGTTCGGTTTCAGCGGACGATTTGGAAATCATCCTCACAGGCAAACATTCTATTTCCATTGACACCGCACCGCCGCGCGCACTTTACGCGCTATCTTGCAATCCCCTTGATAAGGTCCATTTTGCCAATAATCCCGACGATTTTGCCTCCGGTCACTACAGGTATAAGATACATCTTCTTTTCGGACATGATTGTCGCTATGTCCTCGACAGTAGTCTCCTCGGAAACAGTAACTACGTCTTTAATGAATATATCATTTACTGTAACAGCTGCCATTTGCCTGATCTCTTTTTCGATGGCCGCAGGACTCTCCAGCATGATGTAAGCATCGAAAAGCCTCATTACAGTTGGGATATGCAGACGCTTGTTCTTGTTTATCAAATCATTTTCCGTGACGATGCCGAGCAACGCTCCTTTATCATCCGCAACAGGTGCGCCGCTGATATTATGGTCGATCAAAATCCGCGCCAGGTCTTCAAGGGTGGTGGCGGGCGTCACTGTTATCACATTTTTCGTCATTATGTCTTTTGCCTTGAGCATAGCGTCTCCTTTTTTTCTGCTTTCCGCTTTTTACTTTTAACTTCTCAGTCCTTACTTTTCTGTATTATAAAACAATTCCGATAATGCCGCACTGACGTCCTGTGGAGCCCTTTGCAAACCTGTAGGAGTAGTATTTATCGGGCAGGCAGTATGTGCATTCGTCGGAAAGCCATATCTGCTCATAAGGAACTCCTGAAGACACTGCCTGCTGTCTGTTGGCATGCGGCAGATCAATGCAGTATTTTTCACCTTTCGTCCGGAAATAGTCCCCCTCACCGCTGGCCCTAGTAACAGCCTCTATGACTTCATATCCTACTTCATAGCAGCACCCCCGTATGGAAGGGCCAATCGCAATGAGAATGTCGGACGGAGATGTATAGAAACGCTGCGCCATCATTTCGATGGTTTTTTTCAGTATAGACTCTGAGGTCCCGCGCCACCCTGCATGGACAGCTCCGACCACCTGCTGTTTCTTGTCATATAAAAGGACGGGTACGCAGTCCGCCGTCTGAACACCGATAAAAAAGCCTCTGTTGCCGGTTATTACGGCATCGGCTATTTTAGGCTCCCGATCATAATCGATAATTATCGCCTTGTCGGTATGCTTCTGAATAGGCAAGTAAACATCGCCCGACGGGACATCAAGAATCTTCGCAATCTCATGGACGAACCCATGCAAAGCCCTAGTAGTAAAAAAAGCCGTAACATGATGTCCATCAAAAATAGGTGGAACTACAACTTTGTCATTCACTTTCTGGATAAACTCCTCTTATGAACGATTACCAGATAATTCCATGAAAGCATCAGGCAGTGCATTAATAATATCCGATGCAATCAGCGAGTATTCCCCTGTCTTCTCCGCCGCCTTATCACCAGCCATCCCGTGAATAAAAACCCCTGCCACAGACGCATCAGCAGGATTCAAACCCTGCCCCAGCAATGATGCGATAATGCCTGTTAGGACATCGCCTGAACCTGCGGTGGCCATGCCGGGGTTCCCCGTAGTATTGACGAATATATTTCCTTCAGGCAGTGCCACGACACTGGGAACTCCCTTAAGAACTAGATAAATGCAGGCATCTCCGGCAAAAGAAAGAGGCGTTTCCATACGGTCTGTAATCTCAGGCTTATGAATAAGACGCGCCATTTCACCGGGATGAGGGGTAAGAATTACCGGCGACTTCGCCTTTGCCAGAAGTTCTTTGACACCCTCGGCATTTTTCACCGAAGCGCTTAATGAATTCAGTCCGTCGGCATCTATGACCATGGGGACTGCCGACCGGCGAACAAGTTCCGACATTATTATTTTCGTGTCCGGCGAAACACCTATCCCCGGCCCTACGGCAATAACATCAATCTTCCTGGCAGCGAAATCGAGGACCACATCCAGCGCCTTTGATGACATCATCCCGCTGCCGTCATCCGGAAGCGGCAGGAGCATCTCTTCCATGACCAAGCCCTCAAAGCTTGCGGTCAGCGACTCAGGAATTCCGAGAGTCACGAGTCCGGAACCGCTTCTGAGTGCTGCCCGGGCACACATAAGAGCAGCACCTGTTCTGCCCCTCGAACCGGCCACTACCAGAACATGCCCGTAATCTCCCTTGAAAGAGTCGCGGCGCCTTGCTGAAATCAAACCTGAAACCATTTCCCTGCCAATCAGCCCGGCCTGTATCGAGGCTGATCCAAGCAGCTGCACGGGCATTCCAATGTCCTCTATGAATAGAGTGCCGCTATGTTCCCTGCCAGGATAGAGAAAGTGCCCCCTTTTCGGCAAACCGAAAGTGACCGTGTAATCAGCCATAATCGCGCTGCCGAGAATCTCACCTGTGTCGGACGATATTCCCGAAGGAATATCGACAGCAAGAACAGGAGTTCCAGAACTATTCAAAAAAGAAAACATCTCGCCGAAGTCGCCTTTCACAGGACGCGAAAGACCTGTGCCGAATATCGCATCAATAACAACCGCGCCATGGAGGTCCTTTTCGCTGATGCTCTTGCGAAACTCGACAGGCACGCCGAACTTTTTTGCGGCCTGATACTGTGCCGAGCAATCGCTGCTGAGAGCATCTTTCTTTGCCGTAACCAGGACTAAGACCTTAAATCCCCAATTAAAAAGGTTCCGTGCCGCAACCAGCCCATCGCCTCCGTTATTGCCTCCCCCACAAAGTATCAATATTTTTTTTGACGGAAACAGCGTCCGAACTTTCAAAGCCACAGCCAAACCGGCCCTCTCCATCAGTACGAGACCCGGTATGCCGTAGTCTTCAATAGTGCTTCTGTCGATTCCCCTCATTTCGTCAGCAGTAACAATTTTCATGTGTGGGTGTCCTTTCCTGTCAGCTGTTATTGTCAAACATTTGAAATATTATATCACTATTCGGTCCAGAGCAAAAATATACTGTACCACTACCTGCCGCATATAGCGCGCACAGGCAATTTGTGTTAATATTTGCTTGGGTGATGTATGTAAATCCATTTCTTACGGGGGAGTCAGGGATGATCATAGGCGTGCCGAAGGAAATCAAGACTGCGGAATACAGGGTCAGCATTACTCCTTCAGGTGTCCAAGAACTGAAAAGGCACGGCCATAGCTTATATGTTGAATCCGGCGCCGGTGAAGGCAGCGGTTTTTCCGACAGCGAGTATCTTTCAGCCGGGGCCCGTATCTCCGACAAAAAAACACTCTTTAAGGACTCGGAACTTATAGTTAAAGTGAAAGAACCTCTCCCTTCTGAATTCAGGTTCATCAGGGAGAAACAGGCTTTGTTCACGTTTCTTCACCTCGCGCCCAATAAAGAACTCACCATGTTATTGCTCGATAAAAAAGTTGCATCATTCGGATACGAAACTCTGCAGAAGGGCGACTCCCTTCCCCTTCTGGCCCCAATGAGCGAAATAGCCGGAAGAATGGCGCCGCTGATGGGCGCTTATTATCTTCAGAAAATTTACGGCGGCAGCGGCATACTGCCTGCCGGGGTCCCCGGCGTAAAGCCGGCAAAAGCGCTTATTCTGGGGGCCGGTGTCGTAGGAACGAATGCCGCCCGTATAGCCCGCGGGCTAGGCTTCGACACAGTCGCGATGGACAAGAGAGAAGACCGTCTGCAGCACCTGGATGAAATCTTTCTCGGGGCGGTGCAAACCTTGCCGCTCGATCATTCATCAGTTCAGGAAGAGATCAGAAGTGCCGACATAATCATAGGAGCGGTGCTGATGCCTGGTGGAAGAACTCCGCACCTTATTACCCGGGGAATGCTCAAGACCCTGAAAAAGGGCTCTGTGATTGTTGACGTATCGGTTGATCAGGGCGGGTGTGTCGAATCGACCGTACCGACCACTCACGAAAAACCGGTATACATTGTAGATGACATCATCCATTATGCAGTCGCAAATATGCCTGGGGCCTATCCGCACACTTCGACCCTGGCCCTTACTAATGCGACACTTCCTTACCTGGTTGCTCTCGCAAACAAAGGCATCGAAACAGCTACGCAACAGGATATGGAACTGAGGAGCGCGCTGAATACCTTCGACGGCGATATTATGAATGAGGCGCTGAAAGAGTCATTAAATGAAATATAGAAATCATTTGAATCCAGTTTGCATGTACCAGGGGACTTCTTTTTTCTGGAATCCGCACAGCTTGTAGATATTATCGCTCATCTGTTCTGCCGTAAAAGGTCTCATCAGCACACCGTTCACAACTTTGGACTGTATAAGCGCTACGATATCTTCCTTTGCTGTTCCGGATGATACGATAAGAAGTATTTTTAGAGCAGGTTTCTCATTCTTTAGCGTCTTTGCAAAACCAATGGTCGATTCATCACCTATGAGCGAGTCCAGAATAATCGTGCATCCTTCGGTCACTTCGGCAAGCGCAGCTCCCAGCTGTTTAGTATTGTCGACATATCGCACGTTCAACATGCCCTCAAACTCCCTGAGCGCAAAATTGACAGGATGCGTAAGGTCCCTCTGTACACAAACAAAAACTGTTTTCTTCGACATTTAACCCCCCGGAGAAACCAAGCTCAAACAAAACGTCCCCGCGTTGCTGGCTGCTCTTCCAGACTTCACTTGTCCGTTACTGTAAATAATTATACCATAACATTTTCTTGACGTGTAGTCCCCTAATCCCCGGCCCCTGTCTTGCCGTATTTCAGAACGAATGTTCACTGCCGGGGAAATTGCCGCTTTCAACATCTTCCCTGTATTTCCTAATAGCGTCTACGGCATCAGCCTTAAGATTCGCATACTTTTTAATGAACTTCGGCACAAACCGATCGAAGAGGCCCAGCACATCATGCATAACAAGGACCTGGCCATCGCAGTGAGGCCCACCACCTATGCCTATGCTGGGAATCCCCAGCGCTGCCGTAATCTGCCGTGCCAGGTCTGCAGGGATTCCTTCAAGAATGATCGAAAACGCCCCGGCGCTTTCAAGGCGTTTTGCGTCCTCAACCAATTTCTTCGCCGCTTCTTCAGTTCTGCCCTGAACTTTATAGCCGCCCATGCAGAGTATGGACTGCGGAGTAAGCCCTATGTGCGCCATAACAGGGATCCCCGTTCTCGTTAATATTTCAACAGTCGGGGCCACCTCGCCGCCGCCCTCAAGCTTCACCGCATGCGCCCCGGCCTCCTTTATAAATCGTCCTGCGTTGCTGATCGCATCCTCGTTACTCACCTGATACGAAAGGAAAGGCATGTCCGCTATAATCATGGCCCTCTTTGAGGCCCTCGTGACCATCTCAGTGTGATATACCATTTGGTCCATACTCACAGGAAGAGTCGTGTCATGTCCCTGCACGACAATAGCGAGAGAGTCCCCAACAATGATCGCATCGACCCCGGCCTCATCGGCCATTTGCGCAAACGGGAAATCATAAGCGGTAATCATGGATATCTTCTGCAGCTGCTGTTTCTTTCTGAGCAAATCCTGGATAGTCACCCGTTCAGCCATATTGTTCCCCCATCCAAAAAAACGGCGATGCCGACACTAATCACTGACACTATTCTGAGATGGCCTTATCGCTTTGAGATTCAACTGCATGAATCTCGCGCCGTCCCATTCATTAATCATCGGCACGAATGCCGCGTCAATCAGACCGTTCTTTTCAACAGTGCCCAGCATCGACCCGAAATCGAAACCGATGCTGTCGATCTTTCTTCCGCTCTGCTTCAGGCCCATTTTCAAGTGATTATTGCCCACTATCCTCGGCTGCAATACTTGAAGTCCCCTGCAACCAAAAACCGGTTCTCCATTACTATAGCCGAAAGGTTCCAGCCTTGCAAGCTCGTCTATAAGGCCGACACTCATGTCCGATATTCTTACCGCGCTGTCAATCATGAGGACAGGCGTAAAATCCTCCTCGGAGAGACTTTCGCGAACTCTGCTGCAGAACATGGTCCTGAACTCCTCAAGATTGGAAGCTTGAAGACTAAGGCCTGCGGCCTGTTTATGTCCACCGTATCGCGCCAGGACATCCTTGCACAGTGTGAGCCCTTCATGCAGATTGAAGGACGGGATGCTCCTGCCGGACCCCTTTGCGATGCCGCCCTCTATGGAAAGGATAATTGCAGGCCGGTAATATTTCTCGGCAATCTTGGATGCCACTATCCCGATAACGCCGATATGCCATCCTTCAGAGGCAAGGACCATAGCGCCTTCGCCAGGGTCCATTAACTCCGCCTTTTTCAGTGCCTCTTTATAGACCGACTCTTCTATCTCCTGCCGCCTGATATTCAGACTGTTCATCCAGGCTGCAAGCTGACCCGCTTCGTCTTCAGATTTGGTTATAAGAAGTCTCACAACGTCATTAGCATTCGCTATGCGTCCCGCTGCATTTATCCGCGGAATGAGCATATATTGTAAAGAAGAGCTTTTGAAAGCATCTCTGCGAATGCCGGCTGCCTTGCAAAGCGCACTCAATCCGACGCGCTGACCGGTTAGCAGCACCTTTATGCCCTCTCTGATGATTATTCTATTGTCATCCTGAACAGGAACAACATCAGCAGACGTGCCTATTGCACCAAGATCGAAATACTTGTAAACCCGGTCAATGTCATTCTCAAATAATCCCTGAATCAACTTCAATGCCACGCCGGCCCCTGACAGATGGGCCATCTCAGGCGGACACGGTGCAGCCTTGGGGTTTACGATTGCTGCAGCTTCGGGCAGGACCAATGCCTGATACGGCGGCAGTTCTTTGTCAGCCGTATCGCGTCCGGGGTTTTCATTCCGCACAGGCTCATGGTGATCGGTTATTATGACGTCAATGCCACGGGCACGAGCTGCCGCAGCGGCGTCAAATGAAGATATTCCACAATCGACTGTGACAATGAGCTTCGCACCGAGAGACTCGGCCTTTTCGATGCCTGCAGCTGCAAACCCATAGCCGTCCTGTAACCTGTCAGGTATAAAAAAATGGACTTCGAGTCCGAACTCCCTGAGCCCCTCCACCATGATGGCAGTTGCCGTTACGCCGTCGGCATCGTAGTCGCCATGAACAAGGACCCTTTCACCATTTTTCCTGGCTGTTCGTATTCTTTCGGTAGCAGCTTTTAATTGAGGCAGCGCAAAAGGGTCGGCAAACTTGCTGATGTCGGGGTTCAGAAAGGCCTCAAGCTGCGCGGGGGTCTTCATCCCCCTGTTGTACAATACCTGGGCCAGAAGGGGTGAGACCGAAGCTATCCTGGCAATATATGAAATATATTCGGGATTGGGCTTGTTAATTACCCACCTGCAAGCCATCCCGCGGGCAGCCATGCTTCAGCCCTCCCTGTCCGCTATCGTCCGCCTATTGCCGCTTTGCCGCTGCCCTTCTTACCGAGAAGAATGACTACCGGACTAGCAACAAATACGGAAGAGTAAGTACCGACCGCTACGCCCAGCAGCATGGCCAGCGCAAAGTCATGAATAACTTCCCCTCCGAAGAGAAATAAGGCCAGAGACGAGAGGAAAACGGTTAAAGACGTCACTATAGTCCTTGAAAGGACTTCATTAATGCTCTTGTTGACAATCTCTTCAACGGAGTCCTTCAGATAGCGCTTGATATTTTCCCTTATGCGGTCGAAGACAACGACAGTATCGGTCAGGGAATAACCCGCTATAGTGAGCAGGGCGCTCACAACAATCAGATTTATCTCCTTGTGCAGTATATAGAAAATACCGAGCACTGCGAGCACGTCATGGAATGTTGCTATAGTAGCGCCGATTCCAAATCTTAACTGGAAGCGCCAGGCTATATACACAAGAATGCCGCCGGTTGCGATAAGGACTGCCCAGAGGGCATCCTGCCTGAGTTTCGCGCCGACTTTAGGTCCTATTTCCGTGGTGGAATCAATAACAGGCTTTTTGTCCGCAAAGTTCTTGGCGAGCACCTGTGTTATAAGTTCGGACGCGCCTCCAAGCTTTTCTTCCTGTTTCTTGACCCTCACAAGTATCTTGTTTTCAGTCGGCAGGTCCTGAAGATCAAAATCCTTGACGCCGCCGCTTTCGAGCGCGAGCCTAACCTGATGCAGCGGGACCGACTGAGTGAACTTGACCTGAACAGCCGTGCCGCCGGCAAAGTCAACCCCAAGGTTCGCGTTGCCCATCCCGATCTGCACGGCAGCGATTATGCCGATGAGCGACAGGATTCCCGAAAACGTAAAAGCGTACTTCCTTTTTGCCATAAAATCTAGGTTCGGATTCTTTATAAGCTCTATCATATGCTAAGCCCCTGCATTTCTTTTCTGGAATACATGATGTCAAAGACAGTCTTTGTCCCTATGAGAGCGGTAAACAGATTAATCGCAACACCCATGCTCAGCGTTACGGCAAAACCCTTGATAGGCCCCGTGCCGAACTGAAACAAAACCGCAGCAGTTATAAGTGTTGTCACATGAGAGTCGAAAATAGTCCAAAACGCCTTCTTGTATCCGCCGTCCACCGATGCTTTGGCATTTTTTCCGCTCCGCAATTCCTCTCTTATCCTCTCGAACATCAGGACATTGGAATCCACAGCCATACCAATGGCGAGGATAATACCTGCGATGCCCGGCATGGTAAGGGTCGAATTAAGAGATGCCATGGCCCCCAGCAGCAGCAGAATGTTCAGCGCAAGCGCCAAATCGGCTATAACACCCGACACGCGATAATAGAAAATCATGAAGGCCACAACAAAGATGGTGCCCATTATTCCGGCCATCTTTCCCGCCTCGATTGAGTCCCTTCCCAGTGATGGACCGACTGTCACATTCTGGAGCGTCTTTACAGGCGCCGGAAGAGCGCCGGCCCTGAGAACGATCGCCAGGTCTCTCGCCTCTTCCATGCCGAAGCTGCCGGTTATCTGTGCATTGCCGCCGCTGATCTTTTCCTGTATGACAGGTGACGAGTATACATTGCCGTCCAGGATAATTGCGAGCCTCTTCTTTACGTTCTGACCGGTTATGTCCTCGAAAATCTTTGCGCCGGTGCTGTTAAATGTTATAGAGACATAAGGCTCATTGAACCTCTGGTCTATATTCACCTTTGCCTCGGTCAGAAGGTCGCCTGTAAGAAGCGACTGTTTTTTGAGCACAACAGGCCTCTTGCTGACAACTCCTGTCTCCTTGTTGACTATGCGCTGATACAGTATTTCATCACCTTCAGGCAGTTTATCTTTGATCCGCTCCATCACCTGGGTTTCCTCTCCAGGCAGTATTGTTGAAGGTAATCCGGCGGCAAGAGGAGCTTCATCATCTGCAAGCTTGAATTCCAGCTGTGCTGTCTTACCGATGATCTCCACGGCCCGTTTGGGCTCCTTCACGCCCGGCAACTGCACAACAATCTCGTTTTCACCCTGCCTGTGAATTGTAGGTTCAGAAACTCCGAACTGGTCGATCCTGTTTCTGATAATTTCGAGGACCTGATCAGTCGCCGTATCCTTAATATGCTGCTGTTCCTTTTGAGATAATTTGTATTTAAGGACGCCTGAACTTTCTGCGAGAGACAGAGAGGGATAAGTGTCCTCAACAGCTTTCCTTATGTCCATACCGGCGGGTGAAACCGTTACAAACAAGCCCTCATTCTTTGCGCTAGCACTGATTTTTTTCCTTGAGAATACGCCATTCATGTTCGAGGCCACACGCTCCATATGGATTTCGACCGCCTTATCTCCTTCAACCTCAAAGACAAGGTGCAGACCGCCCTGCAAGTCCAGACCCAGGACTATTCCTTTGTTCGGCATGTTCTTCTTCCACCAGTCAGGCATGCTTTGAAACAGAGGCGTGTTCGGCAAAAAGAAAACGACCGCCAGCGCCACCATTGCTGCAATAATACCAACCCTCCAAATAATACCTTTCTTCATGCGACGTGTATCCTCCTCTTAGTCACCCCAAAAAGTCTGCGACTTTTCGGGGACCCCGAAAAATCCTATTTGCAAGTTCTAATCCTCTTCCGATGTCGAACGCACCGTCGATATATAGCCTTTTCCAACCTTCACCTTTACATTCTCAGCAATTTTCAGTACCAGTGTGGTGTTGCCCACATTTTCCACAACGCCGTAAATTCCGCCTGCGGTGATAATTTTGTCGCCCTTTTTGATGGAATCGAGCATGGCCTGGTGCTCTTTTGCCTTCTTCTGTTGCGGACGTATCAGCAGGAAATAAAAAACAACAAAGATAAGGACCAGGGGGAGAAGACTGCTGATCATCCCGGCCGTACCGCCCCCCTGCCCTCCGCCCTGCACCGCAGGACCCATGGCATAAGCATCGGCAACAAGATCAAATAAACGCGACATCAGACACCTCCGTATTCGACATTTTATGTGCTGCTGTTACGAAAGGAAGCTTCGGAAATTTCGACATATATACTAACACAATCCCGGAGAAAAATCACAAGGGAACGGCCGCTCAAGAGTGTACTCATGGTTACGGCGTCAAATCTGCCGCCCCTGGCAACCTTTTTTCTTGACATTTCATGTAACATCTGTTACATTTTTATCATAAGTAACATAATTCAATCGAATACAAAGCAGGGAACTGGTAAGACATGAAACACGCATCACAAAAAAGTTCGGTAAAATGTAATGGCTGGATACTGTTTTTTTACACCGTCCCTTCAAAGCCCGTAAGCAGCAGGATGAAGGTCTGGAGAAAGCTCATGAAGGCTGGAGCAGTACAGCTGAAGGGAGCGGTATACATACTGCCTTATAATGATGACCATTATGAACTTCTCCAGTGGCTCGTGTCTGAGATTACCGAAATGAAGGGTGAAGGCGCTTTTACTCGAATTGAGCATATCGATAGCATGAACGATTCCGAAATCATCTATCTCTTCGATCAGCAGAGGGCTAGTGACTATAGGATAATAGGAAAGGCCCTGGATGACCTTGAAGGGAGGCTGAACAGTATCAAGCAAGGCGGAAAAGCTCAAAACCTCAAAGGCTTGTCAGAACAGTTCGACAGTGTCTGTAAGGACTTTGAAGAAGTAAGAAAGATAGATTTCTTTTTTGCTAAGGAGGGCGAGGTGTTAAACGAAAGGATAAAGCGGGTTGCCCCCGATCTCAAAAAACTTTCAGGCACTGAGACGAAGAAAGAAAGCCCTGCAACAATATCCTCAAGAGCTGTTGATAAATTCAGGGGCAAAACATGGCTGACACGTAAAAAGCCGTTTATAGATAGAATGGCGTCTGCCTGGCTCATCAGGAGATTCATAGATAAGGATGCTTCCTTTGATTTCATTAATGAAAGGGATTTGGACTCTGTGGGTAAGAATTCTATCGTCTTTGATATGAGGGGCGGTGAATTCACGCACGTAGGCGAATTATGCACCTTTGAGGTACTCGTCAAATCATTCGGGTTTAAAGACAAAACACTTAAGAAGATGGCCGAGATAGTCCATGACCTTGATCTGAAGGACGAAAAATACAAGTCTGCCGAGGCAAAGGGCCTGGAAGACATTCTAATAGGGATACGAAAGACAGCGAAGAATGACGCGGAAGCCCTTGAAAAGGGAATGACCGTATTCGAGATGCTCTATGCATCAAAAAGCTGTTGAAGAGGAGAATTAATTTTGGTTAAGAAACCATCTTTCAAAGAGGCATTCCAATATTGGTTTAAGCTCGGATTCATAAGTTTCGGCGGCCCGACAGGTCAGATAGCGATGATGCACAAGGACCTTGTCGAAAAAAAGCGATGGATCGACGAGGACCATTTTCTCCAGGCCCTCAATTTCTGCATGCTCCTTCCTGGGCCTGAGGCGCAGCAGTTGGCTATCTATATAGGATGGCTCCTGCACAGGACGCGGGGAGGCATAGTTGCAGGCGTATTTTTTGTTCTTCCCTCTGTATTCATACTCTGGGGGCTTTCATGGCTTTACGTATCTTATGGCAATGTGCCCTCTGTAAGCGCGTTTTTCTATGGATTGAAACCTGCGGTAGTGGCGATTGTTGCCGAGGCTGTGATCAGGATCGGTAAAAAATCACTGAGGAATGCAACACTGGTCATTCTTGCAGCCCTGTCATTCATAGGGATATATTTCCTGAATATTCCCTTCCCGGCTATCGTTTTATCCGCCGGTCTTATCGGGTATGTGGGGAGCAGATTCAGCCCTGATATTTTTGTTAAGGCCAAGGCGAACGGGACGAAGAATGCCGATGTTGCGCTGAGCGAAGAGGTGTTGGAAGCTGGCCGTGTCAATCCGACATGGCAGCGCTCTCTGAAAGTAATAGCGGCAAGCATGGCCATCTGGTTCTCTCCTATTATTCTTCTTGGATTATGGAGGGGATGGAATGATATCTTCATAGATATCGGAATCCTATACAGCAAGGCCACTGTGGTGACGTTTGGCGGCGCGTATGCGGTGCTCGCCTATATCGGCCAGCAAGCGGTCAATCACTACGGATGGCTGCAGCCTGAGCAGATGATTGACGGTCTCGGCCTGGCAGAGACCACCCCAGGTCCGCTTATCATGGTAGGTCAGTTTATCGGGTATCTCGCTGCTTATACCCATGCGAAGGGGCTTCAACCAGCGATTGCAGGGGCCATCGGCGGACTGCTTACCACATGGGTCACGTTCACTCCCTGTTTCCTGTGGATATTTCTTGGGGCCCCCTACATCGAAAGACTGCGGAACAATATCAAATTGGGAGCGGCTCTTTCGGCGATAACTGCCGCTATTGTAGGGGTTGTCCTGAACCTCTCCGTACTATTTACATACCATGTTCTGCTACCTGAAGGAAAAGGATTTGACTGGTATGCTTTGCTTGCCTCGGTAGTCGCTTTTGTCGGAATGTTGCGATTTAAGTGGGGGATGATTCCGGTTATTATCGGTTCTGCCTTGGCAGGCTTTATTTGGAAGATGTTCCTTTAACAATGTATTGAAATGGCAAACATGCTCTCTCCCTTCACAGCACTTTGTTCTGTCGGCTTCTTTGCACGGCTGTCCTATGCCCTTGCACGGACCCCCGTGCTCCCGCTATTCGCGCTTTATCTCGGAGCTGGGCCTGAGGCGATAGGCTTTGCAGTCGGCATATCAACCGTGACAGGGATATTCTTCAAGCTGCCGGCAGGCGCTTTATCGGACGTGATCGGCAGGAATAGGACTATGCTGCTCGGTCTTCTCTTTTTTGCCTTTATGCCTTTTACCTATCTTCTCGTAAAAGATTACAACCTGCTTATCCTCATCAGGTTCCTTCATGGCCTTGCTACTGCAATCTATGGTCCCGTTGCTATGGCAGTTGTTGCTGACATTGCAGGAAGAAACAAAGGTGAGATGCTTTCATGGTTTTCGTCGGTAACTATTATAGGGAACCTACTGGGTGCCCCTCTTGGAGGCCTCATTCTACACAGAGGCCCTGGAACTGCAAGCCCCTCCATAATTGATTTCCGGTATGCCTATGTCGCAAGTGGTATTGCAGGCATAATCTCGCTATTTTTAGCTTTAGTAGTATTGCGAGGCGACAAATCTGCAGAGAATGGCACGGGGCTTAAAGAATCATTTTTGCGCTTCATGTCAGGCATAAGAGAGGTGATCAGCGACAAACGCATTGCGATCACTTCAGCAATGGAAGGACTTCAAAATATGACCGTTGGTGCACTTGAAGCGTTCCTTCCAATCTATGCTGTAACTGTCGCAGGCCTTAATGAGTTTCAGGCGGGCATCCTCTGGGGCGTCCAGGTTGTCACAACAATTCTTTCAAAACCAATAATGGGAAAAACTTCCGACAAACATGGAAGAAAAGCATTGATAACCATTGGACTTATAATTTGCGCAGTATCTTTTGGAATGATACCGGTATTCAAGGGTTTTTATCTGCTTATGCTCATGGCCGCATTCTTTGGGTTTGGAGAAGCGCTCGTTACATCCTCAGGCGCTGCATTTGTAGCGGATCTCTGCAAAGAGAAGCATTTTGGAACAGCCATGGGAACGTTCGGGACGATCTTCGACATTGGGCACGCCACAGGGCCAATCCTTGCGGGTTTTCTCCTGGCACGCCACAGTTACCTTTATTCTTTCTGGCTGATGGCCGCAGCCATTTTGGTGGCCATACCGGTATTTATTATGACTGTACATATCAAAGGAGGTGAATTTAGCGGGTCGTAATGTTGGATAGTAGAATGCTGTGGAAATAAAAAAACGCATACGTGCATAGTTGTGTATACACCAATAAGAAATCCGTTTGGGGATTTGTACAATTCAGTCAACCTCTTTCCGATACCGGTCGAACAAAGCGAGGCCTTTCCTGTGCTCGTCCGAAAGCTCGTAATCGAGTTTTTTCCAGTACGCCAAAATCTCTTCCTCTGTCATAAACGCATTTACCGGCGCGTATTTTGCGATATGCGGAAGCTTATTCAGGGCAATCTCCTTGGCCCTGCCCAGATCCGTTGTAAATCTGTCGACAAGCCCGCCTTTGCCGGAAATGTCATTTCGAACAATCCAAAGCGCAAAGACAAAAGGCAGGCCTGTCTGCCTGTACCATATCTCGCCCAGATCGTAAACGAACGAGTAATCGGCAATTGTCGATTGGTGATAAACTGCCTGCTGCTTTAAAGCGTCATCGCCGATCAACAAATAGGCCGTGCCTGACTGTTGATCGGGTTTCGTCACTACTTCCACTGCAACAGACAAGCCGTAAAATTTCTTCAGAATAATCTTGAGAAGGGCGACCGATGTCTCTGACTGTGATGAAGCAAACACTACCGTACCATCAAGATCTTCGATGCGCTGCCTGCTGAAAAAAAGGATGCTCCCCACTTCTCCCTTCGAGCTTATGGAGTGATTGCCGATTATACTGTAGACGCCCTTATTCCTGAGATACTCAAGAGAAGAAGAGGGGCTAATGTCCAACTCTCCTTCCCTCAACATTCTGTTCAGGCTGGATGGCACGCCTTCAACAAATACATATTGCGAGCAATCAAACTCATTTTCGAGGACATAAAAAATAGGGAACACGTTCGCGTAAGGTATTTTGCCGACTACAAGTTTATTATCGCTCATCCCTTGATAACTCCCATAGGTCTAAGACGTGCAACCTTCGTCGAAATGCCGGCATTGTGGACAACATTCACCACATCGGATACGTCTTTGTAAGCCTCAGGCATCTCTTCCGCCAGGGTCTCCCTTCCGGTTGATTTGACTATGATCCCCTTGTCGGCCAATTCCCTCCAGATGGCCCGTCCTTTTGCCTGCCTGATGGCATGATGCCTCGACATCATTCGGCCTGCGCCGTGGCAGGTAGAGCCGAAGGTCTCCTGCATGGCCTTTTCCGTTCCAAGCAGAACAAACGACGCCCGGCCCATATCTCCGGGGATAAGCACCGGCTGTCCGAGTTTTCTGTAAGCATCAGGCAGCTCGGGGTGGCCTGGAGGAAATGCCCTGGTGCTGCCTTTTCTGTGCATTATCAGCTTCGTCTTGCGTCCGTTGACCGTGTGCTCCTCAACCTTTGCTATGTTGTGCGCGACATCATATATAAGCGTCATGCCGAGTTCGTGCGGTCCCATCGAAAGCACGGACATGAAGGCCTCCCGCGTCCAGTGCATCAGGCACTGTCTGTTGGCCCATGCATAATTGGCCGCGGCCTTCATAGCAGCCAGATAGTCCTGCGCTTCAGCACTCTTGAAAGGCGCACAGGCCAGTTCCCTGTCGGGCAGTTCAATGCCATACTTGGCGGCGGCCCGCGACATTACCTCAAGAAAGTCTGTGCAGACCTGATGACCGAATCCTCGCGAGCCGGTATGAATCATTACTGTTATCTGATCTTTAAAAAGATTCAGTGCCCTCGCAGCCTCTTCATCATATATCGTGTCAACATACTGGATTTCGAGAAAATGGTTCCCCGACCCCAGCGTTCCCTGCTGCGCTCCGCCCCTTTCGTATGCCTTGTTGCTCACCAGCGATGGGTCAGCCCCCTCCAGGCAGCCGCCTGATTCAATCCGCTCAAGATCGGCCATTTCGCCGAAGCCTCTTTCAACCGCCCAGCGGGCCCCTTTGAGCAGCACCTTTTCCTCGTCAGCCTTTCCAAGCCTTAACTTTCCCTTGGAACCCACGCCGGCGGGGATTTCTCTGAAAAGCACATCTACTAGATCCTTCATACGCGGCAAAAGCCGCTCACGGACAAGGTTGCTCCTGAGCAGGCGCACCCCGCAGTTAATGTCATAGCCGACACCGCCCGGTGAAATCACTCCCTCCTGAAGATCAAAGGCGGCAACGCCGCCTATCGGGAACCCATAACCCGTATGCACATCCGGCATTGCCATAGAAGCCCCGACAATCCCCGGCAGCGATGCAACATTGGCAACCTGTTCAACAGAGCCAAGTTCAAGCGCTCGTTCAAGGGCACTGTCTACGTAGATTATCCCGCGTGTCTTCATGCCAGGCTTGTAATCGCGCGGCACTTCAAGCCTGTTTTCGTCTATTCTCCTGAGTTTCTCAAACATCGTGTTTTACCCGTGCCTTATGTCGTCTGATGCGTTTATATATCAAATACGACTTCAACTTCCCACATACCATCAATCTGTTTCACTTTTATATTATGGTATGTGGCTGCTTTGATAAGCAATCGCTGCTCATGTCTTCCAGGATCAAACTCTTCGCCATACACTGTAACAGACATGCTGAGGCCCGAGATGTCTCCTATCTCAATTTTTCTTCCTATAAACCCGTGTGTGTCAAAGCGAAATACAAGCTCATTAAGATACGATACAAGCAAACCTTCGAGAGAATCCCCGTTCGCCTCAAAGACGATACTTGTACTCTCATTGACCCAGCTGATATCTGTAATGAGGCTGTACATTCCAATGCCCGCATTTGCAAAGGCCTCGGGGACAGTAGAACCCCTGGCCCTGATTCCGGCATCCCCCGATATATCAATAGTCTCGAATTGCATAATGAAATCATATCACAGATTTTTCGCATGTTATAATCAGTTAAAAGTTTTTTTGCGGGGACGGCATGATTACCTTTGCGGTCAGTGAAGAGAAGAACAGATGGCTGAAAAACAAGATGGAGGAACTCGGCATCTCGGAGAAGGACATACAGGAACAATTCATACGGTCTTCAGGGAAAGGCGGCCAGCACGTAAACAAAACATCCACA
Source organism: Nitrospirota bacterium (assembly GCA_015233655.1). Taxonomy (GTDB): domain Bacteria; phylum Nitrospirota; class Thermodesulfovibrionia; order Thermodesulfovibrionales; family Dissulfurispiraceae; genus JADFXI01. Next base: position 22,835 of record JADFXI010000001.1, read on the forward strand.
TGCGTCTATCTAAAGCACATACCCACCGGCATCGAAATCAAATGCATGCAGGACCGCAGCCAGTCGGTCAACCGCTTTCTAGCCAGGCGCGAACTCGCCGAAGCGGTAGAACGCCTGTCCGGCAAGCCGACAACTCAGGACGCAAAACTGCAGCGAATTAAAAAACAAAAATCAAAGCGGAAAAAAAGAACGGCAGAAAAATACCGGCAGGGAGAAAAAGGCAACGAGTGAAAACTTAAGTTTTGCTTTCCAAGCCCTTTGCTTTATTTCCCAACCTTTTCGACCAAATCAATCATTTCGGCGATCTTGGCAGCCATCAGTGCTATGGCCTTTTCACCCTTTGCCGCCGACGCTTTTCCAGGATTGCCCCAAACGCCGCCCGGCCAGTAAGCGACCTTGTTCCGTACACTCATGGCCCTCGGAATCTTCGGATACTCCTCTTTGGCCCTCCCCTTGACGCTGCCGGGAGAAAGATACAAAACCATTGAAGTTTCCAACTCACCGGCATGCGAGTCGTTAGAGGTCTCCGCTAATGCCGAGAGTTCCTTCCACAAGAGATCATAGGGGGTGAAAGCAGCTATGTTTATCCGCTCAAGTCTCTCTACCAGGTCTTCCGCTGTCTCCTTGAGGGCCGCCATATGCAGACCGCCGCCGTGACCCGAAACCAGCAGGAAGTTCCTGAGTCCTTTCTTATAGGCCTCGGTAACAATATCTCTCGATAACGCTCTGAGAGTTTCCGGACTTATGCTGATCGTTCCGGGGTGATCTTTCGTCGTTGTGCAAACCCCGTAATCAACGACCGGCGCGACAAAAAAGTCCTTCTTTCTTTTCACCCGCCTGAGGGCCTCATAAATGATAAAGGAGTCTGTATTCAGCGGGAGATGGCTGCCGTGCTCCTCTATAGTCCCGAAGGGGACGACAATAGTTTTGGTCTGCCGTAAATATTTCTTGAATTCCTGCATTGTAATGTCTTCCAGAACAATCATGGCCGCCCCCTGTCCGGATGTATTATGAACATTATAAAGCATTGCAATCCATACATACACCAATATATTGCAAAAGCCCACCGAATGCTGTAATCTTAGCTATAGTCTCATTTCCTTAATATCATTCTCAGGACGCATGATTGATTATGGCTTATGAACATACTCCCACATTTGCCGCGCTATTAATTGAAGATATTGTTAAGGAGAAGTTTTCATCAGCCGACTCCATAAAACTCCTCTGGCGAGATAAAGAATCGTTCACCACGATTTTCGAGGCCGCCAAAAGGGCCAGGCATCTCATCTGCCTTGAGTTTTATATATTCAGAAATGACGAAACCGGAAATGAACTAGCGGAAATCCTGAAAGAAAGAAGCCGGAGCGGTGTGCAAGTTTATATACTGTACGACCATTTCGGGTCTTTCGGGACACCGCGAAGTTTCTGGGACAGCCTGAAAAAAGCCGGCATCAGAATCGCGGCATCGCGCCCGTTCAAATGGGTATCTCCCTTCCATTATGTGCACCGTAACCACAGCAAGCTTATCGTTATTGATGCTGAAAAGGCATTTACCGGAGGGTTAAACATCGCCAACGAATACAGCGGCTTTCATCTGAGGCTTAAAGGCAGGAAATGGCGGGACACAGGCATAATGCTGGAAGGCCCGATAGCTTATCAGCTCTTCAGGAGTTTCAGTAAAAAGTGGCTGGCCTGGGCGCGTGAAACTATCGAGTTACCGTTAGAAGCTATTAAGCTTCATCCGGCGGCATGCAGCTGCGGAAAGAATAATCCTGCCATACCCGTCATGCCTATTTTTGTTAATTCATCGAAAGGAAGAAGAAAAATGCGGCGGCTTCTATACTACAGCATCAATCATGCGCGAAGCAGTATATACCTGACGACAGCTTATTTCACGCCGAGCAGACGAATGATCGAAACACTCGAACAGGCGGTGGCGCGCGGGGTGCGCGTCAGGCTGCTTGTGCCGGGGATAACCGACGTCCCTGCAGCAGCCTATGCCGGAAAAGCTTTTTTTACCAGGCTGCTCAGGGCCGGAGTCGAAATTTATAACTATACCAGTGAGATGCTTCATGCCAAGACCTCTCTTTTTGACCAATGCTGGGGCATCATCGGCTCTACCAATCTCGATTTCCAGTCCCTGCGTTATAATGACGAGGGCAATGTCGGAATTTTAGATGTAACCTTCGCATCAAAGCTGAACGATCTGTTCGAGGAGGACCTTAGACATTCGATAAAAATTGATGCAGGGGAATGGAGCAGAAGGCCGTTTTACGAAAAAACCAAGGAATTTTTCTTTTCACTCTGCAAGAGAAGGCTATAGGAGAAACAATATGGCGAATAACGATCTTTATGAAGTAATCATAGTCGGAGGGGGGCCGGCGGGCCTCACTGCAGGTCTATATTGCAAGAGGGCTGCTTTGAAGACAGTCCTTTTCGAGAAAGGGATGCCCGGCGGCCAGATCGCCATATCAAAAGACGTCGAGAATTATCCCGGCGTTGAGGGCATAACCGGGTTCGATCTTGCCGAGAAACTGCTTCATCACACACAGTCCTTTGGTCTTAACGTCGTCAGTCAGGAAGTCACGTCGGTAAAGACCGGCCCTGACACGCATTCTGTAGAGTTGGGCAATGGTGACGTGCTGCAAGCTATGGCCCTTATTCTGGCGGCAGGAGGAACAATGCGCAAGCTCGGCGTTCCCGGTGAAGCCGAATATCTGGGCGCAGGCGTATCGTACTGCGCTACCTGCGACGGTTTTTTCTTCAAGGACAAGACTGTAGTTGTTGTGGGAGGCGGAGATACAGCGGTAGAAGAATCAATTTATCTGTCAAGACTCGCAAAAAAAGTATACCTGATTCACAGGAGAAACACGCTGCGGGCAAGCAATATACTCCAAAGCCGCCTTAATGCCGAACCCGGCATCGAAATGATCTGGAACACCATTGTCACAGATATAAGGGGAGACGGCAGAACAGTGAACGCTGTGTCCCTTGAAAATACTGAGAGCGGAGAAAAGGGAGAATTGCAGACAGACGGCGTCTTTGTACTTGTCGGCTATTCTCCGAACAATAAGTTAATACCTCCCGCGGTCAGTACGGATGAACAGGGCTTTGTTATTACAGACGACATGTGCCGGACAAACGTACCCGGCCTCTTCGCCGTCGGCGACCTGAGGCGCAAGTTCGCCAACCAGATTGTAGTCGCAGCCGCCGACGGATGCATCGCAGCATTGGCCGCTGCCCATTATGTCCAGACACGAAAATCCGCGGTGACTTAATTTCTCTTTTTTTTGGTGCTATACTTTGGTTATGGGTTTCATTAGTCACTGGCACTTCAGTTTCGATGCACTATCTGATCCCGTTTTATTACTGGACAAGAATAATACGGTCATGAGAACCAACCCTGCCTATACCCGGACCTTTAATATAAGTCCTGGGGATGCTATAGATAAAAAATCCTTTTCAATTGCCGGGCCGTTTTTTGATGAATCAGTAAAATCCGAACAAGGACGCACAAAAGAAGTATTTGAGCCGGAGTCGGGATTATACCTGGAAATCATGTCGCTTCCCGTTCTTGACAACGTGGGCGAACAGGAAGGGACGCTTATATTTATAAGAAATGTGACCGATCTCAAGAGGTACGAACAGGAGAGAGAGGCCCTTTATTTTGATCTGCGGGAAGCGCTCGCCAAAGTCAGGCAACTGAGCGGCATGTTGCCTATTTGCAGATCGTGCAAGAAAATCAGGGACGATAAAAGCTACTGGAACCAGATTGAGTCGTATCTTCTTGGACGCTCAGAGCCTGAGTTGGGGCATGGGGTCTGCCCTGAATGTCTTGAGAAGATCTATCCTGAATATCACGAAGAGAAATGTTGGGAGCACCTGAAATGCGGACAGGAAATCGACAAAACATGCCCTGTAGTGCTTCTTGAAGCCGGCAGATCATGCTGGAGCGTATCACGTACTTTATGCGGGGGGCAAAGACAGGAGGAGTCTTCCACGAAATTGCCGTTATGTATGAAATGTGACTTTTTTATAAAGTTGAATCGCGGCGAAATTTAACCGAATACTACTTGGCCGATCTTTTTTCCGCTACCTGGATGCGTATCGTCGACCTCTCAATAGCGGCAGTGGCCCGGGCAAAGTCAACCTTCTCAGCCTGCTGCAGCCGCTCTTCCGCCCGTTTCCTTGCGGCAAGGGCCCTTTCAACGTCTATGTCCTCGGCCCTCTCGGCGCTGTCGGCAAGCACTACTACCTTGTTGAACGTCACTTCAGCGTATCCGGAACTGACAAAAACATATTCTGTTTTGCCGTCTCTCTTTATAATCAGCATTCCTGTTCTCAGAGTAGTGATAAACGGCACATGACCCGGCAGCACGCCGAATTCGCCCTCGCTGCCGGCAGCTGTAAGCTCATCAACATCCTCGCTCAGTATGAGACCGTAAGGCGTAACAACGTCCAAGCGTATCTTGTCATCCATCTCAAACTCCTATTAATAAGCTCAGCTTATTTGTTCCAGCCGAGCTTCCTGGCGTTTTCTTCAGCTTCCTCAATCGGACCGACCATATAAAAGGCCTGCTCCGGCATATCATCATACTGTCCGTCTGCAATTGCCTTGAACCCCTTGATGGTATCTTCGAGCTTCACATACTTTCCAGGCCTGCCGGTGAAAACTTCGGCGACACTGAACGGCTGGCTCAGAAAACGCTGAATCTTTCTGGCCCTCGAAACTACGACTTTATCATCTTCGGAAAGCTCTTCCATACCAAGGATCGCTATGATGTCCTGCAATTCCTTATAGCGCTGCAGGATGGATTGCACTCTCCTGGCAACGGCGTAATGCTCTTCGCCGATGACCAGAGGATCAAGCGCACGGGACGTTGAATCAAGCGGGTCAACAGCAGGATATATACCAAGCTCAGATATCTGACGGGAAAGAACGACTGTTCCGTCAAGGTGCGTAAATGCTGTGGCGACAGCAGGGTCTGTAAGGTCATCGGCAGGGACGTATATCGCCTGCATCGAAGTTATTGCGCCTTTCTTTGTAGTACAGATCCTTTCCTGGAGAGCGCCCATGTCAGTACCGAGGTTCGGCTGGTAACCGACGGCTGACGGCATTCTTCCCAAGAGCGCCGAAACCTCTGAACCAGCAAGAGTATATCTGAATATATTATCGATAAAGATAAGCACGTCCTGGCCTTGATCTCTGAAATACTCTGCATCGGTAAGAGCGGTAAGCGCGATCCTGAGACGCGCACCAGGCGGTTCGTTCATCTGCCCATAGATAAGGGCGACGTTTTTAACGACCCCTGATTCTTTCATTTCACGGTAGAGGTCATTACCCTCTCTCGTTCTTTCGCCAACACCGGCAAAAACCGAAACGCCGCCGTGCTTCAACGCTATGTTGTGAATCATCTCCATAATAACGACGGTCTTTCCAACGCCGGCGCCGCCGAACATGCCCATTTTTCCGCCCCTGACAAAAGGCACGAGGAGATCGAACACTTTAACGCCGGTTTCAAAAACCTGAGATACCGGTTCCTGCTCGATGAAATCCGGAGCGAGACGGTGGATAGGAAGCCTGTCGGTAGTTTCTATTGGGCCGAGTTTGTCATAGGGCTCTCCCACGACATTCATGATTCTGCCCAGGGTGCCCTTTCCAACCGGGACAGTGATAGGTTTCCCGGTATCAGTGACCCTCATTCCACGGACAACTCCGTCAGTTGTTTGCATGGCAATTGTGCGGACCTTGTTGTCCCCAAGATGCGATGCCACTTCGAGAGTAATGTCCAGAGTTGGAATGCCTTTTTCAGCATTGCCCGGTGACTCTATTTTCAAGGCGTTTAGGATGGCGGGGAGTTCCTTTTCAAACTCCACGTCGACAACCGCACCGATTACCTGCGATACCTTACCTTCGTTCATAAATATACTCCCTCCTGTATTTCGTGTCTTTTCGTTACTGTTTAAGCGCTTCGACTCCGCCGACTATATCCATAAGCTCTTTCGTTATGGCTGCCTGGCGGGCCTTGTTATACTGCAAGGTCAAACTGGCTATCATGTCATCAGCCGCTTTGGTAGCATTTTCCATAGAGGTCATGCGGGCAGCTTCTTCCGAGGCCTGCGACTCAAGGAGCGCCCTGTAAACCTGTATCTCAAGGTTCTTGGGCAGCAGGGCGTCGAATATGGCCTGCTGTGACGGCTCATACAGGAAATTCACAGGCTCGTCCTGGGTCATGGGATGTTCAGCGGCACCGGCCACGTCGGCCAGCGGCAGCAGACGGACTACCGAGACCTTTTGCACAAGCGCCGACTTGAATTCGTTAAACACAAGAATGACTTCATCAAACAATTCATTCGTGTAATTCTCTATAATGTCCGTCGCGATTTCTTTTGCATTCGTATAGGAAATCCTGCCGGAAATCCCGGTCCATGAGTTCCTGACAGCTATGTCTTTCCTCTTAAAAAGGTCCGCGCCCTTCTTGCCGATAGCGCTAATGCTCAGCTCTTTCTCCTCGGATTGAATCTCCTTTATAAGTCTCGTTGCCGCTTTCATAATGTTCGTATTAAACGCCCCGCAAAGGCCTTTGTCGCTCGTAAGGACCAAGACCTCAACTTTCTTACGCGGCCTGACTTCAAGAAGAGGATGCCCTTTTTCAACAGTTCCGGCAAGTCCGGTAAGGACCGAATGCATCTTGTGGGCATACGGCCTCAGTTCAAGTATCCTCGTCTGGGCCTTCCTGAACTTGGCTGCCGCAACCATCTTCATGGCCTTTGTAATCTGCTTGGTGCTTTTTACCGACCCTATTCTCTTTCGTATCTCTTTTAATCCGGGCATTATTTATACCTCTACGCGACAAATCCTTTTTTGAATTCTGTTATGGCGCTCGCCAGTTTCTCTTTCATTGCATCATCAATCGCCTTCTTATCCTTGAGTTCATTGCGCAGGTCGTTTTTCTTGTCCCTGATGAACCTGATGAATTCGGCCTCAAACTTCTTTAAAGCTTCCACAGCTACATCATCGAGGTGGCCCTGCGACCCGGCAAAAAGAATCATGATCTGGTCCTCGACAGGCAATGGCACATACTGGTCCTGTTTAAGGATCTCGACCATCCTCTTTCCTCTCTCGATCTGTGCCAGCGTGGACTTGTCGAGGTCTGAACCGAACTGCGCAAATGCGGCAAGCTCTCTGAACTGGGCCAGATCGAGCCTGAGCGTTCCGGCAACCTGCTTCATGGCCTTGGTCTGCGCCGAGCTTCCGACACGACTGACAGAGAGACCTACGTTGACAGCAGGCCTGACGCCTGCATAGAAGAGGTCAGGTTCAAGATAAATCTGTCCGTCCGTAATCGAAATAACATTTGTCGGGATATAAGCGGAAACGTCGCCCGCCTGTGTCTCGATTATTGGAAGAGCGGTAAGAGAGCCTCCACCGAGTTCGTCGCTCAGTTTAGCAGCCCTTTCCAGCAGTCTCGAATGAAGATAGAAGACATCGCCGGGAAACGCCTCGCGTCCCGGTGGACGTCTCAGTATGAGAGAAAGCTGTCTGTATGAAGTGGACTGCTTGCTCAAATCATCATATATAATCAGCGCATGTTTCTTATTGTCCCTGAAATACTCTCCGAGCGCACATCCTGTATAAGGCGCGATATACTGAAGAGGGGCGGGCTCGCTGGCAGTTGCGGAAACCACAATGGTATGTTCCATGGCCCCGTACTGCTCCAGGGTCTTGACAACGCGCGCAACGCTCGCCCTTTTCTGGCCGATCGCAACATAGATGCAAATGACATCGCCGCCCTTCTGGTTGATGATGGCATCAAGAGCGATTGCCGTCTTTCCTGTCTGGCGGTCGCCGATAATCAACTCTCTCTGTCCCCTTCCTACGGGGATCATGGCATCGATTGCCTTTATTCCGGTCTGAAGCGGCTCGCGCACAGGCTGCCTGTCGACGATACCGGGAGCGACGACATCGACAATGCGGCTCGTCTTCGCATTGATAGGGCCCTTTCCATCGATAGGCTGTCCTATTGCGTTAACTACCCTGCCTATCATCTCCTCGCCGGCAGGTACCGACATGATCTTTCCGGTCCTTTTGACGACATCGCCTTCCTTTATCAGAGTATCCTCGCCGAAAAGGACCGACCCAACCATGTCTTCTTCAAGGTTGAGCGCCATGCCAAATACATTATTGGGAAATTCAAGAAGCTCGGACGTCATGCAGTTGTCGAGCCCGTAAATCCTGGCTATACCATCGCCTACGCCGACAACGACGCCCACTTCGCTGACATCGACTCGCTTCTCGAAATCGGTTATCTGTTTCTTCAGATACTCGCTAATCTCATCTACCTTGATTTCCATGCAATCACCCCTTTATAAGCTTATCTCTTAAAAGCCCCAACTGGCCCTTTATACTGCTGTCATACATGGTACTGCCCACCTTTATCCTCACACCGCCCAGTAGCGACGGGTCCACTACAAACTCAAGGTCTATGTCACGGCCTGTAATATGCTTCAACGACTCTGACAACTGTGCCGCATAGTCCTTGCCTATCTCGACCGGAGTCGTCACCAAAGCCTTTGATCTCTTCTTGATCTCAAAGTACTGTGACTGTATGTCCGTTATGATCCCGGACAATGCCCCGATGGTTCCGGATTCTACAAGATAAATAAGATACTTGGAGACGGTATCAGACATGCCGAGTTTGCCGCTTATGTATGAAATTACTTTGCCGCTTTCGTCCCTGCTGAAAACCGGGCTCGTCATAAGGTTTCTGAAACTCTTGTCTTTGTCCATTAAAATTGAAACTGCACTCAACTGTTCGATTCCCTGCGGCACTTCTTTTAAATCTACTGCACTCAAGAATTGCTTAGCGTAGCGTTTGACACCTTTGAGCTTTTTCAATTTTTACCCTCTAATAATTTCAGTGATGCCTTCAGAAGCTTTTCCTGGTCCTCTTTGGTAATTCTGGATTTAATCTTCTCTTCTGCAAGCTGCATTGCGGCCTCTACCGCTTCTGCTTTGATGATATCCTTTGCCTTTTTGACCTCATAATCGATATTGGACTTTGCCTGTTCGAGTATCTTAGCAGCAAGCCGCTCGCCTTCTTCAATAAGCCGGGCCTTCTCTGATTCACCTGAAGTCACTGCAGCCGCTTTGATTTCCTCTACTTCCCTGTCCTTGAGCTTGAGCCGTTCCTCAACTTCAGCCAATGCCTTTGCAGCAAGCGCTTTGGCCTCCTGGGCCTCCTGAATGCTCTTCTCGATCAACGCTTTCCTCTGCTGGAAATAGTCTTTAAGCGGTTTCCCCGCAAATTTGACGAGTATGAAAACCAGGATACCGAAATTGAGTATGCGCCATACCCATTCCATAGGGGACCCGCCGCCGTGTTCACCGCCTTCCTCCGCAGCAAAGACCTGAACAGAGATAGCCAACAGCCAGCAGCCGGTAGCCAGTAGCCGGAATCTTATGTTCTTCATGATTTCACCAGTTTTCCGACTATCTCTTCAGAGAACTTGTCGATGTCGGCTTTCAAAGCAGTCCTTGCTTTGTCTGCCTCGGCCTGCAATTCCTTCCTTGCCTGCTCGATCATCGCTACGGCCTGGGCTTCAGTCTTTGATAATGTGTCCTTCTGCACACCCTGGCCCTGCTCTCTCAGGGAATTAAATGTCGCTTTCGCCATATTTTTAGCTGCGGACAATTCGGCATTCATTTTTACAATCGCATCGTCCTTACGCACCGTCATGGCTTTCGCCTCATCAAGTGCGCCTGCGGTCGCCCCCTGCCTCTCCTTCATTATTTTTGCGAGGGGCTGGAAAAGGATTATGTTAAGTATAAAAAGAAGAACAAGAAAATTGGCGAGCAGTACAAAGAACCATTGGTTGAACTCTAACATGTTTTCACCTTTTAATATGATCTCTTACGACATTGAGAAGAAAGATACCATACAATTGTACATATTTGTCAAGAATTTCCCTAAATTTTTTCTTATAACAATATAAAGAAAAATCAAGCCCGGACCCCTTTTATACAACTTATCATCAATTCAGCGGCAATTTGTATTTCTGCTGCAGTATTATCTTTGCCAGTGCTCAGCCTGAACGATCCCAATGCATCGGCATCAGGAATCCCCATCGCCTTTAAAACCGGAGACGGTATACGGGAGCCTGCATGACATGCAGAGCCTGCTGATAAAGCGATCTTGTCGTGCAGCCGTGCGATAATGTCTTCAGCTATAATACCCTTCAATGATACATTCAACGTATTCGGAAGCCTAAGTTCATGGTGCCCGTTCAGCTTTAGCTCCAGCCCCGCTGCGAGCAGTGAATAAAGAGTGTCCCTCAACTCAAGCATATGCGCATATCGGTCCGCCAATTTCAGCGCCGATGCCTCGCATGCCTTTCCGAGGCCGGCAATGAGAGGTGTGTTTTCTGTGCCCGGTCTGAGTCCCCGTTCATGTCCGGCACCGAACAACACAGGCATCAGCTGGACCCCGTCCCTTACATAAAGGGCCCCTGTACCCTTCGGCCCGTAGAACTTATGCGAAACAATTGTAAGCATATCGACCATCAAGTGAGCCACATTTACTTCCACTTTACCCATGCTCTGCGCCGCATCAGAATGGAAATGAACGCCGGCGGTACGGGCAATGCGTCCAATCTCCTCGATCGGCTGTAATACCCCGGTCTCGTTGTTGGCATGCATGACCGTAATAAGTATCGTGTCCTTCCGCAATGCGGCCCTGACCGTTTCAGGCGAAACAATGCCCCCAGTATCGACAGGCATGTATGTCACATGAAATCCATTTTTCTCAAGCCATCTGACAGGATTCAGGACCGAGGGATGCTCAATTACAGAGGTTATTATGTGCCCTTTTTGATAACGGTAAGCTGTCCCGATAATGGCAAGATTATTGGATTCGGTCCCACCGGACGTAAAAACAATTTCTGAGGGACCCGAGCCTATTGAAGAGGCGACCTGTTGCCTGGCCTTATCAATTATCGCTTTTGCAGCAATTCCGATGTCATGGCTGCTCGATGGATTGCCGAAATAAGGAAAAGCCCCGATAATCGCTTCTTTTACTTCCGCATCAAGCGGCGTGGTGGCATTATGGTCAAGGTAAATCATCAGGAGTCGATGTCCCTGTGTACTATGTTTACAGACAGGTTGAATTTTGAGTCAAGGCCCTTTGCCAATTGCTCCACTATGGCAGGAGAACGGTGCCTGCCGCCGGTGCAGCCTATCCCGATTGTGAGATAACTTCTGCCCTCTTTCATATAATGCGGCAGCAGAAAATCGAGCAGCCCGGTGACGTGAGCGAAAAATTCCACGGTCTCGTCATGCTTCAGCACAAACTCAGCAACAGCGCTATCCGTGCCCTTTAGCGGCTTCAGCTCTGCTATGAAGTACGGGTTAGGCAAAAACCTGACATCGAAAAGGAGGTCCAGGTCCTGCGGCGCCCCGTGCTTGAAGCCAAAAGAAATTATAGTGACATTCATGCCTCCCGTAGACGCGCCGACTGCATACGTGGATGTGATGCGGTGGCGCAGCTGATGCGGAGTGAAGTTGGAAGTGTCCATTATAAAGTCTGCTGTGTCCCTGATGACCGCAAGGAGCCTTCGTTCCTCATCTATAGCCTTTTCAAGGTTCATCTCTCCGCTTATAGGCACCATGGGATGGGGCCGTCTGGTCTCCTTGAATCGGCGCAGCATGACCTCTTTTTCAGCTTCAAGAAACAGTATCCTGATATTGTATTGGCTCTTCAAAGATCGAATGGCCAGGTATGCGCCTGAAAGAAAGACGTGCTCCCTGATATCGATGCCGACGCCTATTTTCCTGATGTTATCCGAGGTCTTTATGGTGGAGAGAAAAGGGCCTATTAGTGTTAACGGAAGATTGTCTATACAAAAATATCCTGCATCCTCAAGGGCCCTCAGGGCCACGGTTTTACCCGCCCCCGAAAGCCCGCTTACTATTATGACCTCTATTGGAGAGGCATCCATCTATTTGGCAGGTTCTATCAACCCATAGTTCCCGTCATCACGGCGATATACGACATTGATGTCGCCGCTCCTTTCATTGGTAAAAACAAAAAAATTCTTGTCCAGAAGTTCCATCTGATTGACAGCTTCTTCGGAACTCATAGGCTTCATATCGAAGCGTTTCTGTTTTATTATGGAAACAGGCTCCTTGCCGCCCGCTCCCGGCATCTCCACGCTTTTCTTTTCACCTTTGCGGTAATCGTGCTGTTTCTCCTTAAATTTGACTACCTGCTTTTCGAGCTTCTCCACCACCTGATCGATAGCGGAATATACTTCGCCGGTTTTCCCTTCGGCCTGGATCATGACTCCGTTTACTTTCAGAAGCACCTCAGCCTTATGACTGAACTTCTCGACGCTCAGGGTCACAACAGCTTCGGAGATATTCGACACATACTTATCGAACCTCCCGATCTTCTCCTCGGCATAACTCCTCAATGCAGGTGTTATCTCCATATGACGGCCATTGACAATAACGTTCATGCTCTTTCCTCCCTTTTATTCATATCTTTTTCTCTGATTCTGCGGCGGGATTCTCAGTTCCTCCCGGTATTTCGCAACGGTCCTCCGCGCTATATTTATGTTCTGTTCTTTAAGTTTGTCCACGATCATCTGATCGCTCAGGGGATGTTTCACGTCCTCCTCGGTTATCGTTTTCTTAATGAGGTCTTTAACCAAAGTCGAGGATATATCGCCTGTGTCCGACTGGATTGAGCTGCTGAAGAAAAACCTGAAACTGTACACACCGTGATCGCAGGCAAGGAATTTGTTGGATGTGACCCTGCTGATAGTACTCTCATGCATGCCGATATCCACTGCCACATCCTTCAGGTTCAGAGGCTTCAGGCTCTGAATGCCCATGTCAAAGAAATCGCCCTGGAACTTGAGGATACTTGCGGAAACCTTATAAATAGTCTTGTTCCTCTGGTCAAGGCTCTTGATCAGCTCGCTGGCCCTCTTAAGCTTCTCCCGCAAGAATTCCATTTCTTCCTTTGTGAACTGTTCCTTTCTCGCAATCAGCTTGCGATAACCGCTGTTAAGGACCAATTTCGGCATCCCATCTTCATTGAGTACTATCTGATAACCCTCATCCGTCTTGCTTATAAATACGTCAGGTACCACGTAATTCGTATCAGTGCTCGAAAAAATCCTGCCGGGCCGCGGCTCCAGCCCCTCGATTATTTTAACCGCAGCCATTATCTCATCCATTGACGTATTGAAAAGCTTCACAAGGAGGCTGTATTTTTTCCGTTCCAGACAATCCATGTGATCACTCACAATCTTTCCAACGACTGTCTGGCCCAGACCCAGATAATCAAGCTGCAGCAGCAGACATTCCTTGAGGTTCCGCGCACCTACGCCCTGCGGATCAAATGTTTGAACGAGCGCAACCGCTGCTCCAACGGTCTCGCTGTCCGTATGCAGGGCTGAAGCCAGTTCCTCATCCGGGACCCTGAGATAGCCGTCTTCATCTATATTGCCTATGACCGCCTCAGCCGTCTTCCTGACCTCATCGTCCGAATTGCACAATCTCAGTTGCCACAACAAATGATCGTAAAGGTCAGGCTTTTTTGTATAAAACAGTTCATACGAGGGCTGCTCATCAATGCCTGGCGAGAAATAGCCGAGGTCTCTTCCATCGCTGCTCCGCTCATCAAAATAATCATCGACTCCGATGCTGGTAAGATTATCAAAAGATATCTCTGTATCAGAGTTGTCGTCGGAAACCGCGACAGGCGGTTCTTCTTCAGGATACGCTTCAGCTTCAGCTTCCGGTTCTTCGAGTGATTCTTCAAGAAAAGGATTATCTACAAGCTCCTGGTTCAGCACCTGGGCGAGTTCAAGCTGGGGCATCTGCAGCAGCTTGATCGCCTGTTGCAACTGTGGCGTGAGGATCAGCTTCTGTGAAAGTCTGAGGTCAAGCCTGTTTTCCAGAGCCATTAGAGCCTGAATTCCTCCCCGAGATACGCTTCCTTAACAGCAGGATTATTGATAAGCTCGTCCGGCATGCCTTCAGCCAGGATCGAGCCGTTGTTTATTATATAGGCCCTATCTGTTATGGAAAGGGTCTCTCTAACGTTATGGTCGGTTATCAATATCCCGAGTTCCTTAGACTTTAAATAGTTGAGCATCTTCTTCAGTTCTATTATCGCAATCGGGTCGATGCCGGCAAATGGTTCGTCAAACAACATAAATGTGGGTTTAAGCGCTATCGCCCTTGCAATCTCGGCGCGGCGCCTCTCTCCCCCGGACAACCGATAGCCGTCCCTGTCGGCAAACTCTTTAAGATTGAACTCTTCGAGCAATCTTTCGACTTCTCCCTCCATATCAGACTTCGACCCTCCGTTTTCTCCTGCGCCCTTGATCTCCAGGACCGCCCTCAGATTATCTCTTACCGTCAACTTTCTGAATATAGATGGTTCCTGCGGGAGGTATCCCATTCCCTTTCTCGCTCTCTTGTACATAGGCAAACCCTGGATGTCTTCGCCGTCAAGCATGATGCTTCCTTGCTCGGGATTTATCATACCAACAACCATATAAAAAGTTGTAGTTTTCCCCGCGCCGTTGGGACCCAGGAGTCCAACGATTTCGCCTGTATTAAGCGAAATATTGATGTCCTTTACTACATATCTCTTCCCGTAAGCCTTCGCCAGGTCCTTGATTTCAAGAATATGCCGTTTCATAAGTGTTTATTCAATACTCAGCCTTAGAAAATAATATTGAAAGGGGGGCGTCTCCGCTTCATTTCTGTTTGTCCTTATTGACAATAAAAACCTTGCTGTTTTCAACAGTGGAGTGGTCATCTTTCATAAAATAAGTTATTTTTGTTCCGGTAACTACGTTTTCGCCCTCCGAGGCCCGAGGGTCACCGGTAAATACGATGTACTCTTCAGGTTCGGAATAATAAACAGCCGACTTGGAAGTTACGACCCTATCGCCCTTTACCATCTTCACATTGCCGTCCGACTCAATCTTCTTGATGTTGCTGCCGCCCTTCTCCTCGGAATAATAGACGAGCATCCTGTCCGCATACATAGTCCGTTCGCCTTTTTTCGCAACAACATTAACTTCAAAGAGAGCTGTTTTGGCCTTGTTGTCGGTCGTCAGCTTCTGAGACGTAACAATCGTCGGCTCCTTGGCAGTCTTGCTTTCCTCCGCGGCAAAAACCCCTCCCGTACTGACGACCGCGGCAAACAACATACCCGCTATAAGGATTGCAGTCCTATTTCTTTTCATAATAAAAAATCGCCTTCACATTCTTATTCAATGTTGCCTTATCATTGGTAGAGTTCAAGTCATCACCCTCAACATAAAATTTCTTGCCTATTATCTGCACCTTCTGGTCAGAGAACAGTTCGTTTTTCGAGGCATCCCAATAAAGGGTGGGAGTTAATATATCATAATCCGCGGTCGACGCATTAATATGGCCGTCGATCTTCAAATTCCGTTTATCAATATCATATAAGCCGCCGTCCGAGTTAAGTGTAAGCCCTTTTTCCGGGAAAGTTATCTGAAGGGCAACAAGTTTCACATTGTTGTCGTCGAGGAAAATGGCCTTTTTAGAGCCCAGGGTCCATTTGACAACGCCATCTTTCCTCTGTATGATGCTGACGCCATCCATGTACGAATTGCCATCCATATTCACCTTTGGTTTATAAAACCCCTCTCTCTCTGAAAAAAATACAATCACGATGAAAAAACATATAAAAACAAGCAGAAATACGATTCTTTTCATATGAAAGTTTACCATAGCGGTACAGTATTGTAAAGGCGAGCATGACGGAAGTTCAGCCATTTTTTGGGTTCTATGCCTGTCATTCCACGCCAATAAGTCTGCTGCTTTTGAGGGCCCAGAGCTAAAGCGGAATAGCCGGGAATACTACTTTCGGGTAATTGTTTTCGCTGTAACAAATCCTGTTATATATACATGGCAACCGATTCAATATAAAGGAAACCAAAAACAATGGAGGCTGCATGGAAAATCTTTCACATTTAATTTGGGACTGGTTTTTACTCTGCTGTACGCCAAAACATGAACGGACAGGTACTTCCTGAAATCGACACCAGTTGCAACTTCCTGAATCTTTTTGTTTCCGTTCAAACACCGTAGAATCGAGTATTCGGTGCTGGCGTTAATTATTCTTGAAGTCCTCGTTTCTATAATTGGTCGAGAACATGAAAGTCTACACCACTGCTATCTAAGCTATTGTGATGATTTCCGGAAAAAAACTGTCAGAATCCTATTATTGACGTCTGCTTCGAATGTGCGGTTGAGGATTCACTCATCTGTATGCATAGTACTACAGGAATTGCTCGCCCCTCACTTGTGAACTTCTTTTTAAATATATTTGTCTTACCCTCTATGAAAGTTTGCAGGCCCTTGCAGCGCTATGGGCAAGCCTTTCAGCCAGAATTTCGGAGAATGCCTTGTAGAACTTCAACTGGATGGACATCAGATCGAACGAATCGGTTTGCTTGTTCAGGGTATCGGCGTCGATTTTGAGAACATAAGCTTCTTCCTCGGCTACGACATCGGCGCTCCTTTGCTGCCTCCTTATGATAGACATCTCGCCGAAACACTCCCCCCGTTTTAAGCGGTCTATAGTTTTTTTCATACTCGTGCCTCCGATCCTTTTCTGGATACAAATGCTCCCTTTCAGGATAACAAAAAAAGAGAGATCCGAACTTTCCCCTTCCTTTAAGACAATCTCGCCGCTGCTACACCTGAGCCAGGTGCTATTCCCGAGGATCATTAACAGCTCGTCATCAGTAAAAGGCTTGAAAAAATCCGTCGCACGCATTATTCTTATCTTGTTTTCGTCTTCTTTCGATACCTCGTAATGGGCTTCTGCCTGCGGGGCTGCGACTGCCGGATCACTGGCGCCGGAAACGTCCGACCGAACCGCGTGAACAGTTTTATTCGAATCGATTTCATCCGCTTCTTCATCGTCTCCCATTCTGTGGACAGCCTCGACATGCCGCATCTTGAGCACTCTGATGGTTACTTCACTCATAACTGTACCTTTGCGCATGATAAGGCGGCCGGCGCTGTCTGAGACATCGTTTTTCAGCGTCATGCCTGGTATCAGATTGTCAACGGCAACGGCAGCCGTTGAAGTGACCGGTCTTTGTTGTGAGCGATCTGGAGTTGCGATTGCCGGCTTTTTTGCAACCGGCGTTTCCGGCTGAACGACATGACCCAATTCCGTTGCATCGCTTTTCTCAGGGGCTTCATCCTGTTCAACTCCCTCAATCTCTACCACCTCGATATCCCGTGTTTTGAACATCCTGATGTTTGCTTCACTGATAACTGTGCCGCCGCGTATAAGAAGGCGGCCAGTTCCGTCTGCGACGTCGCTTTTCAACTTCATGCCAGGTTTCAGATTGTCCACAGGAACATTAGCCGATACAGCGGGCGGTCTCTGTCCTGAAGGACCCGATTCCGTTGCATCGCTTTTCTCAGGGGTTTCAGACGCCTCCTGTTCAACTCCCTCAATCTTGACTGCTTCAATATCCCGCGTCTTGAACATCCTGATGTTTGCTTCACTGATAACTGTGCCGCCGCGTATAAGAAGGCGGCCTGAACTATCCGTGACATCAGTATTGAGCATCATCCCAGGTTTCAGATTATCAACTAAAACATTGGCCATGACAGCAGCATCCCTCCAGGAATGAAATAATATATCAGTTTTTAATAGTATAGACGATTGCAGCGTTCAGGATAAAGCAACTTCATTTTGAGTCTCATTATGGTTTGCACTTTATTTCGAATTCCTGGCTTTTGATCACAAATCCCATAAAGCCGTCAGCCTCAGCATTATAGTCGGGATCAGGCTGATAATGGTAAAGCCATATTTTCCGTTTCACATCTTCCGGCAGCGTGCACAACTCTTCGTAATGGGCATGCACTCCAGTCTTGAATGGGGTCGTTTCGCAGTCATGAAATATAATATCCACCTTGTCTGCCATTTCTTTGATCAATTCAGGCCGAAACTGAGTATCAGCGGTAAAGAAAACGTTAGCCCCTTCGTTCTGCTCCTCTATTATCAATCCGTAACTGTCATGGTCTCTCTGACCACTTTGTATATGCGGCATCTTCATAAGTCTGAATTTAATCTCTTCCCAAATGAAAGCTCCCGACTCCTGAACCGGGTGGCATTCGAAATAATCATCGATCTCCATGCATCTGCCCTGGATGCACTGCAGACCTCCTTTCAGGGAGTCAAGCCAAAGTCTCCGGATTAGTTTCTCCTCTGCAAAGAGCTTCGGCTTCCGGTCTGCCGGATTGAAATATGCACTGAGCGCAATTGTCTCAAGCCCTCCGATATGGTCCGAATGAAGATGTGAAATATATACAGCATCTATTTCCCTGCTTAAATTTTCCAACTTTATATCAGCCTCTTCGAGGGAAAAACGTATATCGCCTCCACAGTCGATCAACAGATTCTTGCCGCTCCTCGCCGTGATCAGCACGTTTGAGTGATAATAGGCATAGCCCGAAAATTGTGAGCCTACGCCTAAGAATTTAATCATCACATGACTGTCCTTCTTGCCATCGAAGTATGCTGCCTTCATGAATGTCTTCACCGGCAACGCGTCTGAAGTCAGACACACCCTGAATACCGGCGGCACTGCAGATATGTTTTCCGTCACCTTTGCATAAATCTCGGGTGCGATATTATTGCTACCGGCGCTGGCCAATGTAATCTTAATGTTCGACAATCTGTCGGTTATGACTTCGGCATGAATCTCGGCCTCCGTGCCTGACATTTTAACTATCCTGCCTTTAAATGACTCCCTGACGACATTTTTACCGTCTAAAACATTAAAATAGACGAGCAATGGGCGCTCAATTTCGCGCAACTCAGTCCTCTTTATTTCGGGCAGAAAAAGATTGTAATTGCTACCTATTCCACCCACCTCGTATATAGTGATCGGTTTTTGCACCCCTTTCGGCATGACCTCCATAGTGTTGTCTATTCTCAATATCTCTCCGCATGCGTCGACCGTGCTTTGTGATGCAAGGATCTGTCCGCCTACAGTATATGATTCTATGCGCGAAGTCAGGTTTACGTTTCGCCCAACCACGGCATATTTTGTCCTTTTTCTCGACCCGATGTTTCCTACTACCACACTACCGGTATTGATGCCTATACCCATTACCACTTCAGGATATCCTGATTCCCTGTTTCTCCTGTTGACCTCTTCCATTGCCGTCTGCATTTCAACGGCGCAAGCCACAGCCCGTATTGTGTCGTCATCACGCTGCACAGGCGCTCCGAAAATGACGAGAATGGCGTCTCCGATAAATTCATCGATGGTACCGTTATATTTCAGAATAATGTCCGTCATAATTTCGAGGTATATGTTTATCATGGCGACAACATCTTCCGGAGAAAGCCGCTCGGCAATGGAAGTGAAACCCCGCAAGTCACTCATCAGTATTGTTGTCTCGCGTTTCTCGCCACCCAGCTTCAACCCTGCCGGGGTTTCGAGAATATTCTCGACAATCTCATCGGAAAGATATCGTCCAAAGGTATCGCGGATCAATCGGTTTCGAACGTCGAGCGCTTCGTTCAGCTCTTTAAGTCTCTTCCGACTCTCTATTTGCAAATCGATCAGGCGCTTCTTTTCAAGACAGGCGCTGACCCTTGCCCTCAACAGCACCGGATCGGGTGGTTTCGGCAGGTAGTCTTCTGCGCCTATTTCTATACATCGCACAATATTATCCATATCATCAAGTGACGAAATCATAATCACCGGAATATAACGGAGCTCGTCGGCACCTTTTATTTCTTCAAGCGTCTCAAAGCCGTCCATCTCAGGCATTATGACATCGAGCAGCACAAGATCGAATTTATACAGACGCATCTTTTCTATCGCCAGCCGCCCGTTTTCGGCCGACTCGCAATCATAGCCCTGTTTTTTCAGTAGGCGAGAGAGGAGATCCCTGTTCATTTCGTTGTCGTCAACAACAAGAATTGTTCCCTGCATTTGCTCCGGCAAGCCCGTCTCGTCAGCCGGTAAAGAAACGGTAGACGCAATTTCGCAGAGCGAATGAGACGATGAGTCTGCAGTAGGCTGCTCAACTCCGTCCTTTTTGGCATCCATATTGCCGATTTTAACAAAGTCTTCAATAAGAGCAAAAAGTTGTTTGGAGGCGGATTGAATTTTCATAAGGTCATTGGCAAAAGTTTCACCACTGGAGTCCTGACTATCTTCCAGAAGCATTTCGGTATAGCCCACGACTGTGGTGATCATTGTTCGAATGGCATGCCTGAAATTGCTACCGAAATTCTCAAGGTCAATCTCAAGTTTGGTGTCATTGACTATTGCGAGCAGCTCCCGCCCGGCGGTATTGATGTTTTCCAGGTCTAAACGGAGGTGTGATGCGGCATCGCCGCGCTCTATTGTTTCCTCAAGCAACATCTCGCTGTAACCGATAATGGCGTTGATGGGCGTGCGCAACTCATGACGTATGAACGAGCGCTTGTCCGGCTGCTTCCAGCCGCTGCTTCCGTCCTGGCTCATGCAGCGGATTTCCTGTTCAGCAAATATTCGATTTTGCCCAGGAGTCTCTGAAATTCTATAGCTTTGCTGTCGTAATCATCACATTCGGCGTCCATCGCCTTCTCCTTCCTCGCGATGTTCACGCCCTGTTCTCCGTCAACAGCCATGGTAATGTCGTAACCCTTGCGCTGAAGACGACGGGAAAGCATGTCGCGGTTCATTTTATTAAAAAACTGGATTTCAGTTTGCACTCCCATGACGGCTTTCTAAATTCACCAACGGCCTTTTTCTATTTTCCAGGCATGTGCACACCGTCAGAGCCCGTCACAACTTCTCCCAGCCAGCCGCTCACTCCTCCGCGCAGACACTTTGCATCGAACCCTCGATTCTTAAGAAGAAATGCAGCAACCATGCCTCTTGAATCATTGAGACAGTATGTAATATATTTTTTTGTCTTGTCAAAACCAAGGCATTTTTGGCGCAGCACCTCAACGGGTATGTTAACCGCCCCATAGATGTGCTCTTCTTGATATTCAGCCGGCACCCTGGCATCTATGATCATGTAGTCGCTCAGATATGTATCAAGGGCAATTTCCTCAGGGAAAATATTTTCGAGG
Source organism: Nitrospirota bacterium (assembly GCA_015233655.1). Classification (GTDB taxonomy): domain Bacteria; phylum Nitrospirota; class Thermodesulfovibrionia; order Thermodesulfovibrionales; family Dissulfurispiraceae; genus JADFXI01. The sequence goes on from JADFXI010000001.1 coordinate 43,996, forward strand.
AAGGATGCCTTTACAATCTGATTAAAATCCTTCTTGGTTAATACATAAACCGATGTTGCATCTATTGCCCTGCAGGTCGCGTTTCGCGGGTCATCTCTGATAAGAGCTTCCTCACCGAAAGCCTCACCTTCTCCTATAACATCAACCTGCTGGAATTCCCCTTCGTCTTTTTTCTTTTTCAGTATCGCGACCTTGCCTGATTTTATAATGTAATATGAATCGCCTTTTTCTCCCTGTACGATAATATCTTCATCGGGTTTATATTCTTTCACCGTCATCTTATCCATAAGTGCGAACATCTTGTCTGCCGGGAGAAGCGCAAACGGCTGTGAAGTCTTGATCTTGGTGTATTGCTTAAGTCCTTTTGTCTTGTCGGCCAGCATGTCTGCGAACGAGGATTCCTGCAATAAGATTTCTTCAAAATCAGACTTTGATAATTCATAGAGCGTCGAGTCTGTTATTACACGGACAGAGCTTGATCTAATGCCCCCGGTGAGCAATGCCATCTCACCGAATCCCTGTCCGCTGCCTATGACAGACAGCTTCGCTTCCTGTCCGGATGGTGTCTTTTTTGTTACTTCAAGTTCCCCATCTTTCACAAAATAAAAAGAATTCCCTATGCTGCCTTCTTTTATGATTTCACTGCCTGCAGGGAAATTTACGGTGGTAATTTTCTTTGAAAGGGCTTCAAGAGCGCTGTTGGAAAGACCTGCAAAATAATTATATTTCTTTAAATCAGAAGCAATAAGTGCCACTTTTTTATCCTCCTCTTATTGATGGACATCATATGCACTCTTAAAAGGACACATCGTAAAATATAGCACTATGCATCAATTTTATCTTGCAATCACCCTCTCAACTTTGATTATGCATGATGGCGATTCACGGATAGCAAAGAAATTATGGAATATATGAAGGCCGTTTTTCAAGGGGGCATAACAGATGATTTTTTCATGGTCTGGCAGTATGTGTGCCGGGTAAATCTATATTAGTTTCCCCATATTCTGGTGACATCATACCAATTCCCAACCGTACCCCGCAGCATTATAAAAAGCATCTGGTATATTTGTTTCTCCATGTTGCTAAAGAAGAACTGATATCAGAAATGAGCAATTGTGATTGTACTTCTCACCCTCAGTTTTTTCTGATAGTATAATATTCCGCTTGTAACCTTGCCAGGGTTTCGTTTTCCTGAATGTGTGATGTTGTCGGTGCAGCGGATAGAGAACCCCTCGATAAATTCCTGGGACAGTTTACTAAACTAGGAGCGATGCCATGAATTCGGTATTATGTCCCTGGAACTGCTAATCATACAAGGGACGAGTCGCCCTCGCTTTTACTGATCATGTGAGTTAAAATTCCGTTATGCACGAAGATTTGATTTCCAGACCTATGATCATGTTTGGAGGCAAAGGCGGCGTAGGCAAGACGACTTGTTCGGCGGCCACTGCACTACAGCTCTCATCCGCCGGGCTTAACACATTGATTGTGACGTCCGATACAACCCCTTCCCTTTCGGACATCTTTGAGGAAGAGATAGGAGATAGCATAAGGTCTATAGAAAAGCGTCTTGACGCCGTTGAGATAAGTAATGAGGCGATCCTGATCAAATGGAAGAAAAAATTCGGGCCAGATTTTTACGAGATACTTTCTCATCTCATAGATGTGGAAGGACTGGACAGCGAGTCACGCCACCAACTTCTGGATTATATCGGCTCTGCGCCTTCTCTTAAGGAAGAGACCATGCTCGACCTCATTTTAGATCTGGCTGAGACGGGCAAATATGATCGTATTGTCTGGGACACCGCACCAGCGGGGGAAACATTGAATCTCCTCAATATGCCGGAATATATAAGAAAGCATCTCAGCGCCGGCTCCAGGGTTTTTAAGGGGCTCGACAAGATCGGGAAAAAGATCATCGGCAAAAGGTCTATAGCGCAGATCATGGATGAATGGATTGCGGCATCGGAGAGGATCTCCCGATATATTCACATGAGATCAGCGTTCATCCTAGTCGCGAGCCCAGAAGCGCTTGTTGTCAAACAGGCCCGAAGGGTTGTTGAAATCCTCAGGGGGTACCATATAACTCTCCATGGCATGATTATAAACAGGGTGATCAAAAATCCTGACTCTCAGTCATTAATGACTTTACAGACGGCGCAGGAAACATATCTGGCAGATCTGATAAACCTGGCAAATGGATTGCCGGTCGCAATGCTGCCCTTCTCGATAAAAGAAATAAAAGGGAAAAAGGCATTGAAAGAAGCGGGAGAAGGATTGATAGAAAAACTCAAACTGCAGGAATAATTTTCTCCTGCTATCCGCATTGGTTAAAGTCCATTTTGTTATGGGCCCTGATACCCAATCATTTTTTCAGGGATGTCTGCTTTTTTTTCTTGTATTCAAAAATGTGCCAGATCCTGAACCAACGCTCTATTTTGTCTTTAAAAACCATCGCAATGAGTACGACGACAAGTGCAACTCCGGCAAGGACAAAAAAACTTCTGTACTGCTCATGTCTTATGTAATGGCCTCCGACCGTCAGCAAAACAGTCCCGAAAAACCTTCCTGTACCGCCTATTACTAAAAATTCCATAGTAGACAGATGACCCAGTCCCAAAATGTAACAAAGATAATCCTTAGGTATCCCGGGTATCAGGAAGAGCAGGAAAACAAGGAAAGCGCCCTTATGATGGAGCAGATAATCAAACTTGCTCATGACAGACTTTTCAACAAACCTCTCCACAAATGGCCGTCCCAAAGCCCTTGAAAGCGCAAACGCTATATAAGAACCTATAGTCAGACCGATTGTAGACAAAAGTATGCCGAGTACAGGACCGTATAAATACCCGCCCAGAAGTCCGGTAACCTCTCCTGGGATGGGTGCTACAACCACCTGTGTAACCTGAAGCAGTATGAATCCGATAAACCCCAGCGGGCCGAGGGAATCGATGAAATGAAGCATTTCCCGCTTATTAAGAAAAAAGTCCATCAATCCGGTCTTGTAAAAAACAAATGCTGCGACTACGACAATAAACAGCAGTATCAGAGGCTTTAACCAGACTCCGTTCCTGGTGTTTTTTATGTCGTCAGTAATATTAGCCACCTTTTATCTGACCTGCTTCAGAAAATATTCATAGTCGCGGTGCTTATCATGCCGTTCGTTAGGTGCGGTATTGCAGTGTGCATGACTTTCCGGCGAATCTGGAGGGGCCGAGCACATGGCGTATGTGGGCATCAATGACACCCGTGAGTTCTTCGACAAGATTTTTGGGGGCATTAATTCTGCCGAGGGCCGAAGGATTCCACTTGAGAAGGCTTTCATGAAACCTGAGCGCACCGTGAGACATGCATATTGAGCTATCACCCCTAAACGTCTCGCGACTCTTCGTGGGACCGGGGTAGCCGTCATCTATAAAACACCTGTTACAAATGACTGAGCCATGGGTAATATAAAAATGAACGGATTCGTTCTCCCGGTTTTTCAGGGCACCTGAACCGCACTTGCCGCACACTGACAGTCCGGGCAAATAGCCAATAGTATGCAGAAACCTCATTTTGTAGTAAAGGTACAACAATTTATTATCGGCATCTGATTCCAGGGTTGTCATCATATGCAGGAGCAGTCTGAAAATGTCAGGTGCAGGCTCCCTTTTAGGAAGAAAATTCAGGCAAAGCTCCAGTATCTCGGAAACTTTAAGCAGGCAGTTGAAATCGTTTCGCAGTGAATGAAAGGGCTTGATGATGTCCGACTGGGTGAGCCTCGGCAGTGCGGCTTCTTCCTTGCCGAAGAAAGATATCCTCGAATAGGTAAGCGGTTCGAGGCTGCTTCCGAACCTGCTCTTTATTTTTCTCGGACTCTTCGCAAAAGCGCTTAATAATCCAAAATGCGGGGTCAAATAGGTGACGATTAAATCGGCTTCTCCGAAGATGCTACTCTTGAGAACAATACCATGCGTTCGCTTTAACATTTTAAAAAAAGAAACGGCTTATTACGAAGCCGCCATCTTTCACATTATGTTACCAAAATCCTCGGGGCGGAGATTCTTGAGCCACTCTTCCAGCTCATCAGCCCTTCGCACCTCAAGCACCCGCTCCTCGACAAAAATAGGGGCCTGCACTCTTAATGCTACGGCAACCGCATCAGAAGGCCGCGAATCCACGGCAACTTCCTTTTTGCCGTTATCCGCATAAATCAGGGCATAATAGGTGTTATCGACAATTTCAGTTATGACAATTCTTGTGACCCTGGCATTCAGCCCGTCAAAAACATTTTTTATCAAATCATGCGTGAGCGGTCTGGGGGTAATAACTTTACCGAGGGCAAGGGCTATTGCGTCAGCTTCAGGCTTTCCGATCCATATCGGCAGTGTTTCGTTGCCGTCAACCTGCTGCAGAAGCAAAATGTACATGCCGCTCCTGGGATCAAAAAGCAGGCCTTCGACCTTCATCTGAATAAACATTATTTAAACCCCAATTCACTTAAAATCCGGTTATTACTTCTCCAGTCTTTCCGCACCTTGACCCATAATTCCAGAAAGACTTTAGTGCCCAATAATTGCTCGATTTCAATGCGGGATGCCGTTCCTATGGCCTTCAATCTTGCTCCATCCTTCCCTATTATTATACCCTTTTGCCCTTTTCTTTCAACATAAATATTTATAGTAATGAATACCACTCCGTCTTTACGCTCGGTCCATTGGAGGACTTCGGTAGCCACTGCATGCGGTATCTCTTCTTCAGTCTGCTGCATGACCTTTTCCCTGACTGTCTCGGCAACCATAAACCGTTCGATCTGGTCTGTCACCAGGTCATCGGGATAATATTTCGGCCCTTCCGGGAGATACTGCACGATACTGTCGACAAGGAGATCCATGCCTTCACCTTTGAGCGCAGAAACAGGGATTATTTCCTTAAAGGGATAAAGCTTACTGTAGGTATCAATCACAGGCAGTATCTGCAGCTTCTTCTTCGTATCTATCTTATTGACAATCAGGAAGGCCGGCTTATGCAGGTCCTGCAACATCTTTATGATAAACTTATCGCCGGGGCCCGGCTGTTCAGGTTCTACCACCAATAGAATGATGTCTACCTGCGCGGCTGCCTCGCGGGCCTCCCTGACGATGACCTCTCCAAGTTTGTGCTTCGGCTTGTGAATGCCGGGGGTATCAACAAAGACTATCTGGGCCTCGGGGAGCGTCTTTATGCCTGTCAGCCGGTTCCGCGTTGTCTGAGGTTTTGGGGTCACAATGGAAATCTTTTCTCCCAAAATAGTGTTGAGCAGCGTGGATTTGCCGACATTGGGCCTACCGGTCAGAGAGACGTATCCGGAACGGAACTTTTTTACTATTTCAGCTTTGATAACGCTTCCTTTATGCGATCGAGTCCCTGTTCTATTATGTCCATGGATGTCGCATACGATATCCTGATATACCTGTCATCGCCAAACGCTTCACCATGAACGAGGGCCACATGCGCCTCTTCCAGGAGGTAGGTCGCCATGTCCAGCGAAGAATCTATACGCCTTGCACCAACACTCCTTCCGTAAAACCTTGAGACATTCGGAAATGCATAAAAAGCGCCGCTGGGCTTGAGGCAGCTTACACCCTCGATGGCGTTCAGTCCATCAACGAGGGTCTTTCTCCGCCTGTCAAATTCAGCCCTCATAACGGACGTGTAGTCCTGCGGACCTGTCAGCGCTGCAACAGCCGCCTTCTGGGCTATTGATGTCGGGTTAGATGTCGATTGGCTCTGTATGCCGGTCATCGCCTTTATGATGTCCTTGGGCCCTGCGGCATATCCAATGCGCCATCCGGTCATTGCGTGAGATTTTGAAAGGCCGTTGACAACTATGGTCCTTTTCTTGATCTCGCCCCCGAAGGAAGCGATGCTTATGTGCCTTGTACCGTCATATACGAGTTTTTCGTAAATCTCGTCGGAAATAACAAATATGTTCCGCCTGACCGCAATTTCGGCAATTGCGACGAGCGCCTTTTCATCATAAGAAGACCCAGTGGGGTTTGAAGGAGAATTCAAAATCAGCGCCTTTGTCCGGCCTGTTATCTTCGATTCGAATTCATCAGGCCGAAGCATGAAATTTTCCGCCTCATCTGTGGGGATAAAGACCGGCACGGCATCATTCAGGAGCGCCTGATCCGGATACGAGACCCAGTAAGGGGCAGGAATGATGATCTCATCGCCCGGGTTAAACAAGGCCTGTGCAATATTATACAAACTGTGTTTGGCCCCGCACGAAACGATGACCTCTTCTTTTGCATAGGCGATATTGTTATCGACACTGAGTTTTCTTATGATCGCGTCTTTTAGTTCATCAATACCGCCGACAGCGGTATATTTTGTAAAACCGTCCTTTATCGCTTTGATAGCGGCTTCTTTGACATGTTCGGGCGTATCGAAATCGGGTTCACCGAGTCCGAAATTCAGGACATCGATCCCCTGTGCCTTCATGGACTTTGCCTTGGCATCTATAGCCAATGTCGCCGAAGGTTTGATTCTTTGCGTTCTCTCGGAAAGCATAAAAAAAATCCTCCTAAAAAATATATAACTTATAGAATTATAACTTATTTGCCTATTTCAGTACCCGTATATAAGCGCCTGGCCCTGTTTCCGATTGACAGCATTACTTCATACGGTATTGTGCCGGACTGCTGCGCGAGTTCCGCCGCGCTTATGCTCTCGTCTCCCTGGCTGCCGATAACAATTACGTCATCGCTCTCAGACACGCCTTCTATGTCCGTAACATCTATCATTGTGACATCCATGCATACACGCCCCACAACCGGGGCCCTTCGGCCCCTTACCAGCACCTCCGCGTTATTGGAAAAAAGCCTGTTGAACCCGTCAGCATAACCGGCTGCCATAACACCTATCAGACTCTCCCTCGACGTGACGAATGTCCTCCCATAGCTGATGGGGGTACCTGCAGGAAGTCTTCGCACCGACAGCATGCGGGCCTTAACGCTCATGACAGGTTTCAGTTCGGGCAAATGATTACTGACGGAAGCAAACGGCAAAGACCCATAAAGCATTATTCCGGGCCTCACCGCATCAAAGTGAGATTCCGGCAGCGCCATTACGCCGGCGCTATTGGCGAGATGGTATAACGGTATTATTAATCCGCTTGCGGCAAGCTCGTCTCTGAGTTTAGTGAAAGCATGAATTTGCGAATGAGCAAAAGAGCGGTCAGAAAGGTCCGCCTCTGAGAAATGACTCATGACCCCTTCAATAGTGATTCCTTTCAGCCGGGAAATCTCGCTGATATCTTTCAGCACAGGCGCTTTAAAACCGAACCTGCCCATGCCCGTATCAACTTTAATATGAATTTTAATTTGTCGACCCCGTCTCTCTGCTTCCCTCGAAAGGTCGACTGCCGTCTTCATAGTGGCTGCAACAGGCGTGACCTCGTATTCAAAGGCCTGGCTGACATCTGTATCAAAAAGCACGATAATCGGCAGAACTATGCCGGCCTGCCTTAATTGCCTGGCCTCATCCATAAATGCAACAGCCAGATATTCGACGCCGTCATCAGCCAGCTTTTTTGAAACCCGGACGGCCCCGTGTCCGTATGCATCAGCTTTTACCACGGCAATGACCGGCCTCCCGGCTGTCATTTGCCTGATGACCCGGAAATTACTGGATACCGCCTGCAAGTCTATTTCAACTATAAGACCTCTTTCCATTCACCTCTCACTATTCACTTGCTTCCTGATTGCCTCATAATCTCCTGCGGTATTGATATTCGTGAACGACCTGCCTTCCGGATCTATTACCCGCAAATCTGCTTCATCGATAAAAAAAGTTTTTACCCCCCGCAAAAAAGGGGTCATCGCCGTCTTGCAATTAATAAGAGCATTCTCAAGATGGGGCAGCAGGGTCCGTGAATATACTGCAGACAACGGTTGAGGCTCATTATTAAAAACAGGGACAGTCGCGTCGCAGGGTCCGCATTCCCGGCTGTATCGCAAGTGCTCTTTACAGATAAATCTGATCACATCTTGCCGAAGAAAAGGCATATCGCAGGCAACTGCAAATATCCCCGGGCCTCTTGAGTTGATCAGCGCCGAGTATATTCCCGACATAGGCCCCAGAGAAGAAAACACGTCGCCGATGAGCGGCACCCCAGCGCAATCCGCAAGATGAAAATATTGCTCGGGGTCATTAGTGCTTATAAAAACTTCATCAAACAGTTCCTTCAGCAGCGAGAGACTCCTCTTGATGATAGGAGTTCCTTCAATGTCTATAAAGCTTTTGGGCGCCCCGAATCTCCGGTTCACGCCGCCTGCAAGGATGACCGCAGCAGTGATTTCTCCGCACCCGCTCACTTTACAACTACACCGGCATACCCTACAACGTGCTCATAATCACCGCTGACCTCTCCGGATGTAGCATATTTGACCAGCCTGGCTTCATGGGCCCCCAATGACTTTGCCGCGTAAAGCATTATTGTCGCCGGAATAAAACCGCACATTGAGATGTTCTTTCTTAATACGGTACTATAGAGCCCCTCGGGGTCCATACTCAGCACTTCACTCAGGGCGAGTTTATCGAGTTCCCTGGCAGAAGTGTCAGAGATATAATGGCTCATGTCCGAACTGGCAACAACGACGACCCGGCGGCCGGAATGCTTAACCGCCCTGGCTATGCCTTCACCGACTTGCCTGCATTCCTCTAAGGAAGCATTCATGACAGCAATAGGGATTATCTTTGCACTGACGGAATAATACGCAATAAAAGGCAACTGCACCTCAAGAGAATGTTCAAACTGATGTGCTCCGGTATCACTGGACAGCAAGGGAACTTCCGCGGCAATGGCGCCTGCCAGTACATCATCTACGGTAAGCACTCCTGTCGGTATCTCCCACTCTCCAGAAGTCATCAGCGACAGGCGCGCACCGAGACCTGTATGGTTGGGACCGAGAAGTATGAAGGTTTCGGGAAAACTGATTGACGAGTATACGGCACCCGCCACATGGCCGGAATAAATCAATCCTGCATGGGGCGAAATGGCACCGATTACTGTTTCCTTTACGGCATCACTGCTCACATATTGTTCAACCTGGCCCTTCAACTGCGCCGGCGATCCATAATAAAACTGCCCTGCTACAGCCGGAGGCCTTCTCATCAATACCCCTCTTCTTCGGCTTCATACGATACGCCGGAGTAATCGACGAACTTGGTACTGTTCTTTAAGAAAGTCAGAACAATGGTGCCGGTGGGCCCGTTTCTTTGTTTGGCGATATCAATTTTAATGGCATTCGTGACAGCAGGGTTATTCTTGACCTGTTCGCTGTCTCTATAAATAAATATAATGACATCCGCATCTTGTTCAATTGCGCCCGATTCCCTGATATCGGCTAACGTCGGTTTGTTGCCTGTGCGCTGCTCCACCGCCCTGTTAAGCTGGCTTAAGGCGATCACAGGTATTTTCAATTCCTTTGCCAGCGCCTTCAGCGAGCGGGAAATTTCAGAGATCTCCTGCTCCCGGCGCTCGAAGTTGCCCCGGCTCCTCATGAGCTGAAGGTAGTCTACCACTATGAGGCTCAGACCACGGTGCTCCAACTTGAGCCTCCTCGCCTTCGCCCTTATTTCGAGCACTGTCAAAGCGGAAGAATCATCAATGAATATAGGAGCTTCCGACAGACGTCCCGCAGCGCTGGTCAGCTTGGGCCAATCGTTCTTATTGATAAAACCCTTCCTGACTTGCGCGGAATCCACCATACTTTCGGCGCAAAGCATTCTCATGGCCAGCTGTTCCTTGGACATTTCCAAGCTGAATATGGCCACCGGCTCTCTCATTTCTATACCGACATGCTGGGCCACATTCAGCGCGAACGCGGTTTTACCCATACCTGGCCGGCCCCCGATAATAATGAGTTCGCCAGGCTGAAAGCCCGCAGTCAGTTCATCAAGGTCCTTAAATCCGCTCGGCACTCCGGTGATAGTCTCTTTCTTGCTATAGAGGTGTTCAATCATTTTGAAGGTGTCTTTGACCACATCCTTCATTGCGGAAAATGACACCCTGGTCCTCTTATCCGCAATATCGAAGATCACCTTTTCAGCATAATCAACCATATCATCCGCATCGAGATCATCCTCATAGACTTTTGTATTAATATGGGTCGCGGTCTGAATAAGCGCCCTCAAAAGGGCTTTTTCGCGGACTATCTTCGCGTGGTGCCGTATATTGGCGGAGGTCGGGATACTGTTGGCAAGCGTCGAAAGATAAGCTATGCCCCCAACTGCATCCAGTTCATTTGTTTTTCTCAGGTAATCGGTGATTGTTATGATATCGATGGGCTCATTTCTGTTAAAGAGTTCGAGCATCGAATTATACAGGCGTCTGTGTGATTCTCTGTAGAAATCATCGGCAGACAGCATTTCAAGGGCCCTGGGCAGGGCCTCATTGTCGAAAATAATGGCGCCTAGTACCGACTGTTCTGCCTCTATATTCTGTGGAGGCAATTTGTCTATGCTGACTCCGGCATCCCGCATTGTTACACCAACTTTTTAATTCAGTGACACGGAGACCCGGTGATCAGTCCCGGCGTCTCCGCGTCGATGTCATTATTGTGCGTCCGCTTCACTTACCACCTGGACCGTAAACTGTGCCGAGACCTCAGGATGGATTTTAACATTCACCGAGTAATTACCAAGCCTCTTGATCGGCTCTTCCAGGACAATCCTCTTCCTGTCGATATCCAGACCCTCTTTCTTAAGGGCTTCGGCGAGATCCATGGCTGTCACAGAACCGAAAAGTTTATCTTCCTCTCCGGACTTGGCTTTAATGGTGATAGTGGTGGCGGTTATCTTAGCAGCAAGATCTTCAGCTCCGGATTTGGCCTTCTTGACAATTTCCTGTATCTTCTTCTTTTCATGCTCCAGGGCCTTTACATTCTTTGGGTTCGCCTCCAGGGCCAATCCCCGCGGCAGCAGAAAATTGCGTGCGTAGCCATCCTTAACAGACAGCATTTCCCCTATGTGGCCCAAGTCTTTAACATCCTCTCTGAGAATAACCTTCATAAAAAACGTCTCCTTTCGATGACAATTTGCTTTAGTTCAATAGTATAAACGATTATGACTAAAAATGGGAAATGGTTATGTTTCAGGCCGGCAACGAGACCGTAATGTGACCTAAGACCAATTTTACTCTGGATAGTCAGTCAGCCAACGATTCATAATTCAGGGACTCTTTCAATTTCTTCATGGCCCTGACCTGTATTTGCCTGACGCGCTCCCTCGTAACTTCAAATTCCTCGCCCACATCCAGAAGCGTCAGGGGGGTGGTTTCACCTATGCCAAAACGTTTTCTAAGGACCAGTTCGGCCCTCGGCGGCAGTTTACAAAGGGCGCTGTCAATGACTGTTTCGAGTTCTTTCTGCATGGCCAGTTCAAGTGGCGACTGACTTGACACGTCCTCAATAAAGTCTTTCAGCAAGGTGTCTTCTTCACCTCTCACGGGCGTGTCGATCGAGACCGGTTCTCTCGCTATTTTCAGGACGTAATTGACTTTATCAGTGGTCATGCCGGTCCGTTCTGCTATCTCTTCCGGCGTGGGTTCCACTCCAAATTCTCGTACAAACCCCCAGGTCGCATTGTTCACCCTGTTTATACTGTCAATCATGTGCACAGGTATTCTGATTGTCCTCGACTGATCTGCGATAGCCCTGATGACGGCCTGCCGTATCCACCAGGTAGCGTAGGTGCTGAATCTATAGCCACGACGGTATTCAAACTTGTCCACCGCTCTCATCAGGCCGATATTCCCTTCCTGGATAAGGTCTCCAAGGTCCAATCCTCTCCCCATATAATGTTTAGCGACACTGACCACGAGCCTGAGGTTGGATTCGACAAGCTGTCCCTTTGCATTGCCGAGTCCGGCTTCGGCTTCTTTAAGTTCTTCGACAGACTCCTTTATATCGGCACAACGCATTCCAACAGCTCTTTCCAATATGCTGATTTCATTCCTCCGCTGCCTTTTACTGCCGGAACCCTGGCGCTCAAAACTCTCCGACAGCTTTTTAAATTCCCCCGAAAAACTATCTATCACTCCGTCTTTCAGTTTAAGTTCAAGCACTTTTTTAATAATACGCCGGGCTTCGACCTGTAGAAGCTTTGAATCTCCGGCTTTTTGTCTTCTTGCTTTCACGCTATTATCGATAGACCCGATAATCCTCAAGACCCTTTTTCTCTCTCGCTTGATTTCTTCTTCCGTCAGGTTTTCAGTGTCCTGAATTAAATCTGCGAGCGCCACCTCTTCTTTTTTAATCAGCCGTATCAGGGTCACAAGTTTTTCGAGAACAAAAGGAATGGTAAAAACAATGCTGAATATCTTGAATTTATACGCTTCTATACGCTTGGCAAGCGCTACTTCCCCGTCTTTGCTGAGCAGCACTCCGGCACCTATGCCTTTCAGGTATGTCTTCAGAGGATTATACTCCTGATCCATATGTACTGCAGCAGCTTCAGCATCCGCCACTGAGGCGTTTTCATCACTTTGACCGCTGTCAGTTCCGGTAATGACATAATCCATGTCATACTCATCACGGCCCTCTTCTGTTGTATCAAACTGCCTCTTAATAATTGTTTTCATTTTGCCTCCTGCTGATGCCGTTTATGATTGTCATCAATATTAATCAGGATGAATTACCTCCGCTTTCTCGATATTAAGATAACACAAATAATTAATTGTTGTCATCATAATTATTGCTAGTGGTACAGTCTGTTAGACGTGGCCCTACTGGAACAGGTAAACGCACCTGACATTGTGTCTTCCCGATGGTATAATCATTTCAGTAGTCAAAAGTCTATTGACGCATTCATTATCTGAATAAAAGGAGATTTCCGCTATGCCATCACCCGAAGCCGCTCAATTAGCCGAAGCAATTCGTTTCACAGCAGAAGAGATCAAGAGACTCTATGAAGGCATTGATGAAAAAACGGCCTCTGCCGCACCTGCGGGCCGGTGGTCCCCAAAACAGATACTCTCACACCTTTGCGGCCCTGAAGGAGTCGGCTATATGCCGCTCATTAGGGCTTTCCTTGAGCAGGATACCCCTCGTCTGGATCTCGATGCCGGCAATCCTTTCTTCTCTGAAAAGCGTTCTCACATGACTGTAACAGATCTTGTGTCGGAATTTGAGAATGAATACAGCAACATGGCCGATCTAGTCTCAGGTTTATCAGTAGAGCAGCTTAGCAGGAAGGCCCATATCCCTTTCCTGAAAGAAACTCCACTGGGCGAATATCCCACCTTGGCAACGTGGATTAAAGCGCTGGGGGAGCGCCATGTCGTCTCTCATATTGACCATTTACGGGAGATCATGGAGGCACTTGATGCAGCAAAGAGCTCTTGACGAACAGACGATACGGAGCTAGAATATAATTAAGAAAAGGATTGATACGCGATAAATACACTGGAGCCATACGTGGGAAAGGGATATCCGTTACCACAACGGTAAGCGACCTTGAGGGTCCAACGAAAAATCCATCCCCGTGTGGTTCTATTAGTTTTATCCTCACCGGCTATGGCTGTCTCCCTCTGCTACACGATTTGACTTCAGCAACAAGACTGCTAAAATATTAAGTATAAGGGCTTGAGTATGGCTTAGCAGCCGCGTTTAAGCAGTTTGAAACAAGTGCCGGACGATGGGTTGATTGAGAAGAACATATGGGCGTCTGTTCGTTAAAATGTTCCATTAAAGATATATTTTCTGCAGCAGGAATCAATATAAACGGAACAAATCCTTTCGACATCCGCATCAATGACGCGCGGTTTTATAAACAGGTGACCAGGGACGGCAGCCTGGGCCTCGGAGAATCATATATAGAGGGATGCTGGGACTGCGAAAGTCTTGATGGTTTTTTCTACCGGCTGATGGCCTCTGATGCCGAAGACAAGGTTAAAAAGAATTGGGGATTGATCATCAGGTCTGTAATCTGTAATGTGAACAACAGATCGAGGGCCTTTCAGATCGGGGAACGGCATTATGATATGGGGAACGAACTCTATCAGAATATGCTCGACAAAAGGATGACCTATAGCTGCGGGTACTGGGAAACGGCAAAGAATCTCGATGAGGCCCAGGAAGCCAAAATGGATTTGATATGCAGAAAACTCTCGCTCCAACCGGGTGACAGGATTCTCGACATCGGCTGCGGATGGGGAAGTTTCGTAAAATATGCGTCAGAAAAATACGGTGTCAAGGCAGTCGGCATAACTGTCTCAAGAAACCAGGCAGTTTTTGCGAAAGAGATGTGCGCAGGGCTACCGGTCGAAATCAGGTTGCAGGACTACCGTGAACTCGATGAAAAGTTTGATCACATCGTTTCTGTCGGGATGTTCGAACACGTCGGATACAAGAATTACCGGACTTATATGGAAACTGCCGGCAAGTGCCTGGAGGACGGGGGGCTTTTCCTGCTGCATACCATCGGGGAAAGCTGCTCTAAGGTCGCTTTTGAGCCGTGGGTCGATAAATATATCTTCCCCAACTCGCTTATACCATCAGTGAGGCAGATAAGCGCCGCCATAGAAAAAATATTTGTAATAGAAGACCTGCACAATTTTGGCTTTCATTACTATCCCACCCTTGTCTCGTGGTTCAATAACTTCAACAGGAACTGGGACGTACTGAAAGAGCATTACAATGACCGGTTTTATCGCATGTGGAAATACTATCTTTTGAGCTGCGCGGGCACCTTCCGCGCCCGCTGTCTTCAAGTCTGGCAGATTGTGCTCTCAAAAAAAGGAGTCCCCGGAGGATACAGCCACGTCCGCTAAGTGCCCGGTTTGTTACGATAATGAAGATGTGATAATAAAGATATTTGATTGACCCCTAAACATATCATCGCAATCCCCGCTGACGTACCGCTTCGTATAGGCTAATGGATGCAGCCATAGCCACATTGAGGCTTTCAGCCCTGCCGATTACCGGAATTTTAAGAAGCAGCTCAGCCTTATTCAGCAAATTGGCCCCAATGCCATGAGCTTCATTGCCGAATATAATCGCTGCAGGCCCCCGGAAGTCTGTTTCGTATAAAGACTTTGAGGCGCGGACATCCGCTGCATACAACCTGATATGCCGCTCCGCCAAGAAGCCGACTATTTCTTCCACGCCTGTCTCAGGCAGCACAGGCAAGGCAAAAATACTTCCGGCTGACGCCCTCACGGCCTTGGGCATAAAAGGATCGCATGTGCCCGGAGTCAGCAGTACCGCGTCCGCACCAGAGGCATCTGCTACACGCACTATTGTTCCGATATTGCCGGGGTCGCTTATCCCGTCACACACAATCAGCATTGGGACCGCTTTGAGGGGAATGGCATCAAGGGACGGCACATTAAGGGAAATCACGGCGACTATGCCCTGCGGAGTTTCAGTATCTGAGAGCTTATCGATCACCTTTTTCGATGCCCTGATCGTCTGAACAGTCGTTTCTTTAAGCCGATCCATCAGCCTCCGGCCCTGTTCCGAGTTAATTAAATGTTCTGCAAAAAAAACACGCTCCACAACAGCGGCAGGGCAAGAAAGCGCCATATCGACAAGATGAACGCCCTCTATGACAAAAGAAGACCCGACACCCCTCTTTTCTTTTGTTCGCAAAACTTCCTTGATCAATGGATTTGCGGTGCTTGTTATCAGCGGGTGACTCATAATGATATTTTAAATGGAGAAGGGATGAACGTGATAATAAATATAGCCAGTGACACTAATCCTATAACAGTCCTTCGGGGGTCTAGAGGCGTTTCCCAGTAGAGCACCGGAGGGTGCTTGATTCCAAGTACAAGCATAAGAATTGCCCAAACGAGCCAGCCTTCCCAGCCTGAAAAACCGAGCAATGACGACAGCCCCAGCACAGCCAGCACCACTACCAGAATTCGCGAAACATGGCGGTGCCGCTCTCCCAGCATGGCGTAGGCGATGTGCCCTCCGTCGAGCTGGCCGATTGGTATAAGGTTGAGCGATGTCACAAAAAGCCCTATCCAGCCCGCAAAAGCGATGGGATGGAGCAGAATGTCATAGTGCTCAGGAGTCGGACCCAGCACAATACGGGAAAGAAAAGAAAACAGAAGAGAGTCGCCCAAGGACAGCGCGCCATCACCCGCCGCGGCGGGAGGCAACGGTATTACCTTTGACAAGCTGAGTCCTATAATGCACGCCGCAACAGATACGACAAAACCTGCTATGGGTCCTGACGCGCCTATGTCGATCAGCGCCTTCCGCGTAATAATAGGAGACTTCATTTTTATAAACGCGCCAAAAGTCCCGAAGATCGAAGGCGCAGGGATGAAATATGGCAGGGTTGCTACAGTGTGGTTCTTCTTTGACGCAAAATAATGAGACAGTTCATGGCATAGAAGTATGGTCATCAGCGTCCCTGCAAAGGGCAACCCCTCAATAATTCTGCCGGGATGTTTAATAATATTGATTCCCTGCTGAAGAGCGCCGGCAGACAACGTCGAAAGACAGGTAAGGAAAAACAGAATTATGTGAAGATACGGTATTTTCTTCATACAATTTCTGCCTTCAGGTCATAATCGTAAGCATCGGTGATTTCAACTGTAACCACATCGCCGACTTTTACAGCGGGTCGTCTTCCTTTATCTTTCTGACCGGCGCTGACTTTTGCTTTTTCAATAATGACAACTCCATCAATCTCTGGAGTGTGTGAATACAGACGTGCCAGCGTAACGTCTTCCGCGCCTTCGTCAATAATGGCCCTGAACCGCCTGCCGACCAACTCCCTGTTTAACTCAAGAGATATCAGCGACTGGTGCTTCATGATCTCTTCAAACCTTCTGCGTTTCACATTTTCAGGCACCTGTCCTTTAAGCCCGGCAGATGGGGTACCCTCTTCCTTTGAGAAGATAAAGGCCCCAAGCCTGTCAAAACGCATCTCTTCGATAAAATCAATAAGCCCCTTAAAGTCCTCTTCTGTCTCCCCTGGAAAACCTGTGATAAAAGTAGTCCTGAGGGCGACACCCGGTATATGACGGCGCAGTGTTCTTATAAGTTTGCGATATTCATTGCGCGTGCCCCTGCGTCCCATGAGCCTTAATATTTTGTCCTCTGAATGTTGCAGCGGGATATCGAGGTATTTCTGTATCTTGTCCTCGGCCGCAATGCATTCGATAAGGTCCTTACTTATTGCAGTTGGGTAGAGGTACAAAAGACGAATGTAAAAATCACCCGGCAGAGCTGCGAGGTCCCGCAACAGAGAGACGAGACCGTACCCGTCAAACTCCTTACCGTAATTCGTAATGTCCTGGGCCACGAGAATTAGTTCCCTTACTCCCGCATTTATGTATTCGCGTGCCTCAGCAATTATTAATTCAGGCCGGATACTCCTGAATGCACCGCGTATGGAAGGTATCACACAAAACGTGCATTTTTTATCGCATCCTTCAGCGATTTTAAGGTAAGCGTGGGAAAGAGAAGCAACAGGGGACGTGCTGCAGGATTTAGTTGGACCCGATTTTCCCTCTGAACTCTGACTCCTGAACTCCGGCATCTGCTTCTTGCAATATTCAATGATCCGAGCTTCCTCACCAACCCCCCAGATGCCGTCAATTTCAGGGATCTCTTTCAACAGTTCATCTCTATATCTGGCGGCAAGACATCCGAACACTACCAGCTTTCTGCCGCTTTCTTTCATCTGTGCAAGCCTGAGAACTTCCTCTATTGACTCTTCCTTCGCATCTTTTATAAATCCGCACGTATTCACGAGCATAATATCGGCATCATCCGCATTTTCCACCGCGACAAAACCTTCAGCTGTAAAGGCCCCTGCCAAATGCCCTGAGTCGACAGTGTTTTTGGGACAGCCGAGTGTTGTAATGTGTATTTTTGCAGGTGCAGGAATTATTTTAGACATGAACTATATGCTTTACCGGTTTTATTGGAACAATCTTGGAGGTATCCATCTCCCTTAAAATATTTGCTTATTTATATTATATCAAACGTTCGTCCGAATTTGCCCCTTTACTCCGCATCACACGGTGTTAACGTGTGTGAGCAGCCTTATCAAGCACCTCAGCAGCCTATTGGTTCAGGCTTTTCCCTGACGCTACTTGCCTATGAGCTTCGCTATTACGGTTTTCATGAATTTCCATGTATTGGGATCATACCAGAGAGAGCAATTGCTAAAAGAAACCTCGAGATGAGGCCCTGTCAGAAACACTTTCCCGCTGCCGTAATTAAACATTACCATTGCACCGTAGCCGTCACTTGGGGCACCTACCGATGGATATGTTCCCAGAACTGTAACGTTTTGACCAGAACCGTATAAAGGGATAAAAAAAGGTCCGCCATAATATAACACGTTTAATGTGGGATTAATGTCGGGCAATGCAGTAGTGTTAATATTAATTGTAGTCATAGCAGCCCCTTCGGTTATTGACGTCGAGCAATTTGTCAGGGAATACCACCCCTTAATATGGGGGATGACCCCTGCACTAATGCCACTAAATAAGTTTAATGGATAATAATATGCATTTACAGGACTTTGGAAATCCACAGTCCACATTACTATACTGGAAGCTAAATAAGCCCCTGCGCATATACCAAAATACCCTCCGCCATTGCTGACAAAGTTTCTAATATTTTCAAAACCATTATAATTTATTAAATAATTGTACCCCCCGGCCCATCCGCCGCCCACTATTATCATCTTATAAAGTGAATTTAAATTAGGTGTAGCGTTTAGTTCATCAGGAGTTATTTGTTCATATGTATAGCCATAATACGAAAGCATGGACTCAATAGCTAACAGCCCATCCATCCAGGTCCCACCGCCTTGATAACCGGTATCATTATAAACGGCAACGTCAGCGCCAGTTAACGCTCTGCTATTTGATGGAGATAAAATAAAAACAAAAGAACAACAAAATATTATTAATAATTGCATTTTGCTTTTATATGAATGTCTTAT
Organism: Nitrospirota bacterium; assembly: GCA_015233655.1. Taxonomy (GTDB): domain Bacteria; phylum Nitrospirota; class Thermodesulfovibrionia; order Thermodesulfovibrionales; family Dissulfurispiraceae; genus JADFXI01. The sequence continues at coordinate 62,944 of JADFXI010000001.1, forward strand.
AACAGTATGCATTATTGAAATTGTATTACCCAACATAAAACCTCCTTCTTAATAGGATATTCTTAATAATGCCATGTTTCGTAATAATGTTTTTAACTTCGTCCGGCAATGCGCAGCCCTGCAATTAAACATGCTATTTTTCACCTATGCTCATCCCCAGGACAATATCTACTACCCAGTGGGGCATCAGGCTGAGACGGCACCCCGTCTCTTCCTTTGACCACAAAACTGCTCATCTCATCTTCCCTCCCGGCACACGGTTTGGGAAAAAGCGCTCCCGTGTCAATATATGTTGCAGGCAATACGGCAAGATTTCCGCTCAGGTCTACCAATGGCGCGCTGATCGTCACTATGCCTTGTAGTCCAAACTGCGATGAGGCACTCACTACACTGTCTGACGAGCGTATGAATACATTGCTTTTTAAATCTATGTTGCCCCCGTTGCCGATATTAGCGTTGGCTATGACTTTGCTGCCCTCAAGCACAACCTGCTCAGAATTTATATCTATATTGCCTCCATTGCCGGTGCCTCCATGCACTGTGGCTGTGATGCTGCTATTTCTTATGTCCATCAACTGTGGATCTATGTTTATATTCCCACCATCCGCATTTGCCGTTGCCGTAGTTATTGAGCTGTCTGTCATCTTTATAGTATTCCCAACTTTTATTGCTATGCTGCCGGCTACCCCTGTGCCTGTGCTTTCCGATGCTATTGAGGAATAGCTGTAAAGATTCATCTCCGCAGCATTAACTTCTATGTTACCTCCTGCTCCGCTACCTGATGTGGAGGTGCTTATCCTGCCGCCGTCAGAAAATAAAATACTGTTGGAAGCTGCCGTAATCGATCCGGCGTTTCCTCCACTCCACGTTTCACTAAATATCCCACTGTGATAAATTGTTCCACCGCTATCATAATATCCTGTTATAGATATTGAATCGCCGGCTGTGATACTGATACTGCCGCCCCTGCCTCCGCTACCCTCTGCTGCGCTTGTGCTGATTTGTCCAAGACCGGAAATAGACAGTCTGGCAGCATCAATATTGATGTCCCCGGCATTGCCTTTGCCAAATGTATTGCTGAATATACCACTTGTAGAAAGATTTCCACTGCTATCATAATATCCCGTTATAAATATTGAATCACTGGCCTTGATGCTGATACTTCCGGCATTCCCTCCGCTTCCCGTCCATGCGCTCGTACTGATCCAGCCAACATCAGAAATAGACAGTCTGGCGGCCTCAATACTGATATCACCGGCATTACCCTTGTCGAATGCATAGCTGAAAATGCCACTGTGATAAACAGTTCCCACACCAGCATAATACCCTCCGATAGATATTGAATCACTGGCCTTGATGCTGATGTTTCCAGCATTTCCTCCGCTTCCCGCTACTGCGCTTGTACTGATCCAGCCAACATCAGAAATAGACAGCCTGGCGGTATCAATATTGATATCCCCGGAATTGCCTTTGCCAAACGTATTGCTGAATATACCACTTGTATAAACGGTCCCACCGCTATCGTAATGGCCTGCGATAGATATTGAATCACTCGCTTTGATGCCGATGTTTCCAACATTCCCTGCGCTTCCCGTCCATGCGATTGTGCTGATTGTTGCAAGGTCGGAAATAGATAGTTTGACAGTCTCGATACTGATGCTCCCGGTATCGCCCATGCCATTTGTTTCACTGAAAACACTGCTTCTATAAAGGGTCCCCCTGTTGTCATAATGCCCGGCTACGGATATTGAATCACTCGCTTTGATGCCGATGTTTCCGGCATTCCCTTCGCTGCCGGCTAATGCACTTGAACTGATCCATCCGGCATCAGAAATAGACAGTCTGGCAGTGTCGATGATGATGCTCCCACCGTTGCCCTTGCCTGAATTTACGCTGATGACACCACTTGCAAAAATATTTCCCCCGCTTTCATTATATCCTGAGATAGATATTGAATCACTTGCGTTGATGCTGATGTTTCCACCCTTTCCTTCTCCATACGTTATGCTGGTTATGACCGAACCATCTTTAATAATCAGTTTGTCTGCATCAATTGAAATAGAGCCGCCATCGCGTCCCTGTCCTGAACTGTATACGATACTATTTATATTTCCCCCACCTGACATTTCAAGTTGTCCGATGTTTAGGCTCAGATCACCGCCCTTCCCAGAGCTATACGATGCAACGCCTATCATTCCGCTATTGGCTGTAGTAAGTGACGGGGCTACTATCGAAATTGCTCCTGCATTGCCACTTCCCAACGAGTCTGCATATATCCCGCTTAAAAAATCCGATATTGATATGGAATCTGTTGCATTGATTGTTGTATTCCCTCCTGCTCCCGAGCCGTATACTGAGTTGTTGATATAGCCCCCTTGGGCTATTTTAAGCCTTCCAAGATTTAATCTCAGACTGCCGCCCTTTCCGGCGCCAAAAGTTGAAGGGCTTATGTATCCTCCGTTTACTAAATTAAGCGTGTCCGTACTCATGACAATATCGGATGCATTGCCGTCTGCATATGTTGACCCGGATATGCCGGCAAAATTGGAGATATCAATCTCACTATTTACATTAATGTCTATCCGTCCCCCGCCGCTTTTGCCGGTTACTTCTGAATTAACGCTAGAATTATCGAGCAAAAACTTGCCGCCTATGATATATATCGCACCACCACCGCTCGTATCAATCAAGGAATTGTTTGTTACGCTTATATTCCCGAATTTACTAAATGATGCAACATCCCATCCTGAATTTGATAATGTTGCCTCACCAGGCGATGCCGCAGATATCAACGTGATTTTCCCTGATGGGGCAGAAGCACCTGCCCAATTAAAAATCAGATTGCCGCCGACAAACGATAATGCACTGCCACTGCCGACCTGCAATGACACCCCATTTACAGTAATTCCATTAGGGGTATTGCTTATGAACCCGAATGCCGATGGCGCTGCCGTTGTAAGCAGACTGTTGGAAGGTGTTGTTGCATCAAATCTGCCGCCATCTGATAACTTAATGTAATCCGCAGTAGTTGCATGAAACGATCCGCTGACATCAAGCTTCGCATTGGCCCCAAACACAATGCCTGCAGGATTGATAAAATATAAATTTGCTCCGTTTATCGCAGAGCTTATTGTGCCGTCTATGCTTGATGACTGACCCCCAGTAACCCTCGATATGATATTCTGTATACTCGGAGGACCCGAAAAAGATGCGCTTTCCGCAGATGTTATGCTGAATGTCCCAAAGCTGTGAAATAAATTGTTCCCGGTTTGTTGTCCAACTGAGGCTGGAATTGAATAATTCGGCCCTGTCAGCGCACCTTTTGTGCCAAAACTGCCGTCAAGGGTAATACCTGCAAAGCCGTTTGTCACGCTCAGAAAAAACAGGCATGATATTACAGCAAACATTATGAACTGATTGCTGAGAAAACTGTGATGTCCTCTCAGCATATCAGTTGGTATCAGAAATAATTATTGACACGGCCCTATTCTCTTGCCCTGCATCTTGCTCTTCATGGTGCGCATCTTATCCCCTTTTCCGTTCACGGTCGTCTCGGTGACGCCGCTGAAAGTCGCACCTGAATACGTTATGGTACCTTTGCTGACAGCTTCAGGGCAGGTGACAGTCCACGTCACCGTATTGCCATTGGTTTTCATGTCCGACATTTTGCAATCTGTTTTGTTCTGCTGCTGGTCCGGCACGGCATTCTTCTGATTAAGACAAGACGTATGCTTCATAGGCTTCATCATGCCCTCCGGCAGCCCCTCCATTTCGACCGTTGTTGTAAACTCCCAAAGCCCGTCCTGAAAATTCGGTGCGGCAGACGCAACGGCAAACCAAAACACCCCAATAGTGAAAACAAGAATAGAACCGGCAAGTTTTTTCATAGTCGACACTCCTTTTGCAGAATTTTTTTCTCGCTGCGTAAAATAATCATTGCGGAAGATAAAGTCAAGATGTCCGCTTCTCCGCCTCATTTCTCTGGTGCACGACCGCATAATAAACGACTATATATCCTATAACAGCCGATATGACCCCCACGACCGTCGAGCCGCAGACAAAGGGCCACAGAAGAAAACTCAATTCATTCAACAGATATGAAATACTAATGTGATGCCATTGCAGCGGAGGAATAATATCTTCTACTCCCAGCAGCTTTGTGCCGAACCACGTCGAAAAGGTATAGATGGGCACCATGGTCCAGGGGTTTGTAACGAACACGCCTACAACAGTAACAAACCTGTTCATCCTGAACAGCGACGCCGCGCCGATGCCCAGAACGGTATGAAACCCCAGCAGCGGAGACATGCCGATGAAAACACCCAGTGCAAAAGACAGCGCTATCTTCCTTGGAGAATCCTTGGTGCTTATGACTTCTCTGAGCTTGTCACGCAGGGCCAAAATGCTGGTATCCTTCTGCTTTCAAGGCAGCTTTTCTGCCCGATTTGTCAATGGTAATCCTCTCTTTTTCGGTTATCTCCCCGATACACGCATGACCGACATCAAGTCTCTCAGCAACGTCCGGAGGCATCGTAAACAAAAGCTCATAGTCTTCGCCGCCGGACACGGCCAATTCAAGAGAAGACAGACCGATGCGGTCAGAAGCAAATTTCATACTGTCGGACATAGGGACCTTGTCGAGATACACCTTTGCCCCGGTGCCGCTTTCGTCACATATTCTGCACAAATCCATGAACAAGCCGTCACTTACATCTATCATTGAAGTTATATGAGGCAGCAAATCTCGCACATCCCGGGCCGCAGGCATCAAGTGCCTTGCGAGCAGGGGCTTTACTCTGTTGCCGTCGATTTTGGAAAATCCGCTCCCGTCAGTCAGTATCAGGTCCGGCAAGGGTACCTCATAATCCAGCCATTTTTTCACGGCCTCTCTTGATTCCGGGGCCATCCGTTTAAGCAACTCAAGACCGCAAGCCGCATCACCCGTTACGTATGTCACGTAGACTCCGTCACCGGCAGAAGCGCCGCTCCGCAAAACAGGCTTGCCGGTATTGCCGATTACCGTTGCTGAAAAAACCATATCATTCCTGGCTGAGGACAAATCACCTCCGATAAGGGCCATGCCGTATTGCTGCAAAGCGCGCGCAACTCCATCGCAAAATTTCGTGAAGAAAATCTCGTCTGTGTCGCCCTTCATAGACATGGTAAGAAAAAGAAAGGAGGACCTGCCCCCCATTGCCGCTATGTCGCTGACATTGACCGAGACAAGCTTGAAACCCAGATGAAAAGGGGAGGTATAGCTTAAATCAAAATCAACGCCCTCATGCATCATATCCGTGGTAACTAGCATTGTTTCGAGGGGCGGTGTGAATGCCGCGGCATCATCTCCGATGCCTACGATGATGCCGCGGTCCCTCTTCTGAGACGGATCGCTAAACCTTCTTCTTATTTCCTCGAGAAGCCTTAACTCTCCTATCATGCCGAGTTGCATTAGTAACCTTCGAACGCTTCGCGACAGGAAGCGTCTTTACCTTTTTTATTTTTTTAGCGGCATGGCCGGCCGAGGTCCTGCTTTTCTGCGCGGCCCCCTTCGTGCCTGCCTTGCTGCCCAGGGCTATCTTTAAAACATCGTCCATAGTTTCCGCAATCTCAAAGGTCATGCCCTCTTTAACATATTTTGGAAGATCATCGAGGTCCTTCTTGTTTCTATGTGGAATTATTACAGTCTTTATGCCCATCCTCTTTGCTGCCAGGGCCTTTTCCTTGAGTCCGCCAATAGGAAGGACCCTGCCCCTCAGAGTCACTTCACCGGTCATGGCGACATCCTTGCGCACAGGCCTTCCGGTCAATGCAGAAGCAATGGAGGTTGCCATGGTAATGCCGGCAGACGGCCCATCCTTAGGAATGGCACCCGCCGGCACATGAATGTGCATATCTATACCTGAGAATGAATCCTCATTCAGCCCCAGGACGACGGCGCGAGACTTGATATAGCTTAGAGCGGCCTGGGCCGATTCCTTCATGACATCTCCGAGTTGACCGGTGAGAGTAAGATTGCCCTTGCCCTTCATCATTGTCGCCTCGACATATATAACGTCGCCGCCGGCCTCTGTCCAGGCCAGCCCGGTTGCGACACCAACTTCACTCACCTTCATCTCTTCTTCAGGAAGATATTTCGGCACTCCGAGATATTTATGAATGTTCTTGGCCGAAACATCAAAGTTATCCTCTTTGCCCTCGGCAACCCGCTTGGCCACCTTCCGGCATAAATTGGCAATTTCACGCTCAAGATTCCTGACGCCTGCTTCACGCGTATAGTGCGATATTATCTGCCGGACGGCAGACTCTTTTATCTGCAGTATCTTTGTGTTGATCCCATGCTCGTCAAGCTGCTTGGGGATCAGATATTTCTTTGCTATCTGCAGTTTTTCTTCCTCGGTGTATCCCGACAGATACAGTATTTCCATCCTGTCTCTGAGGGGCCCCGGTATAGTGTCTGTAAGATTGCCGGTAGTAATAAACATAACATTGGACAGGTCAAACGGGACCGCCAGATAATGGTCGGCAAAAGAATTGTTCTGCTCCGGATCCAGCACTTCAAGGAGTGCTGACGACGGGTCGCCCCTGAAGTCAGAACCGATTTTATCAATTTCATCAAGCATGAATACAGGGTTGTTTGTGCCGGCCTGTTTTATGCCCTGAATTATACGGCCCGGAAGCGCTCCGACATAGGTCCGTCTGTGCCCTCTTATTTCAGCTTCGTCACGGACCCCGCCGAGAGAGACCCTGACAAACTCCCTTCCGAGTGCACGGGAAATCGAGCGCCCAAGCGATGTTTTGCCGACGCCGGGGGGGCCGATAAAACATAGTATCGGTCCCTTCATTTTCTCTTTCAGTTTCCGCACGCTCAGGTATTCGAGGATCCTTTCTTTGACCTTCTCAAGATCATAATGGTCATCATTCAGGACTTTTTCAGCCTTGCGAATGTCCAGTTGGTCTTTTGTGCTCTTTGACCACGGGATTTCGGTAAGCCATTCAAGGTAGGTCCTGATAGTGCCTGCCTCGGCGCTGTCGGGATGCATTTTTTCGATGCGCCTGAGTTGTTTATCGGCTTCCTTCATGACCTTTTCGGGCATTTTGGCTTCATCTATTTTTTTTCTGAATTCCCTTACCTCTTCGGCGCGCTCATCGATGTCGCCGAGTTCGCGCTGTATTGCCTTCAACTGTTCCCTGAGAAAATACTCCCTCTGTGTCTTGTCTATTTCGCCGCGGGCTTCTGTCTGGATCTTCTGCTGAATGGTAAGGAGCTGGATCTCCCTGCCGAGTATTTCACCTACCCTCGTCAGACGCCCGACCGGGTCCGCCATTTCGAGTATCTCCTGCGCCTGATCGGTCTTCAGCCCCAGGTTCGCGGTAATAAGGTCCGCCAACCTTCCAGGGTCTTCTATATTTTCGATGACGACCATAACATCAGGCAAAACCGTTTTGCCTAGTCCTACGACCTTATCCATCTGTTCCTTGACGCTGCGAATAAGCGCCTCGTTCTCAATAGTCGCCTCAGCAGGCTTTTCTTCCGTGACCTTCAGTATGCCGGCCACAAAAAACGGGTCCTGCTGAATAAATCCGCTCACCCTCGCCTTGCTTAATCCCTGGACAAGGACTTTGACGCGGCCATCAGGAAGTTTGAGCATCCTCATTATCATGCAAACAGTGCCCATCAAATACAGGTCATCCGTTGTGGGGTTTTCCACGTTCAGGTCCCTCTGGGCCAGAAGAAGCACCATCCTGTTGGTATTGAGCGCGTGATCGATAGCTTTTATGGATATGTCCCTGCCGACAAACAGGGGTAGAATCATATACGGGAAAATCACTATGTCTCTCACCGGAAGCACCGGCAGCGTATCGGGTATTTCGACTTCCTTTGTCTCTTCTTTATTGTTAACTTCAGCCATATTCGGTTCCTCCATGCCTTTTCAGCACCCCCAGGTTCTAAGTATGTGAGAAAATGGTTGAACAAGCATATGCCGCCGCAAATCCATTAATTCGTTTACCGACCTGCTGATTTTTTATTCTGCAACCCTTTTAACGGCAATCGCTATGGACTTTATCTCCCGCTTTGGGAACCTGACGCTTATCACGCCGCGTGCATAGGATGCTTCTCCCTCATCAACATTCACAGGATGTGGAAACTTAATCATGCGCCTGAACCTTCTCAGGCCACGTTCCATGCATATGTATCGCAGGCCGGCTTCGCCGCCGGCATCCTTTCTTACGCCTTCAATTACCAGCATATCTCCCCATACTATTATGGATACATCATCAGGCTCAATGCCAGGCAGATCAATTTCAAATACAAGTTCGCCGACTGTTTCATAAAGATCTATAAGCGGCAACACGGACGATTCCGTGTGATATAAGCATATCCCTTTATGCACACTTTTCATGCTAAGACTTCAATTTTTGGACCAGATAGTCCTTAAAAAGCCCGCCAAATTCCTCGTTTCTAAGCGCAAAATCGACTGTTGCCTTCAAATATCCCAGCTTGTCGCCTGCGTCATACCTGTTGCCTTTTGTCAGATAACCGTAAATTACGCGTCTGTTCAGAAGCTCTCTCAGCGCATCCGTAAGCTGTATCTCTCCGCCGGCGCCAGGTTTTTGTTTTTCAAGAACATCAAAAATATCCGGCGTAAGTATGTATCTGCCGATTATCGCCAGATTGGACGGGGCGCTTCCCGGCTTAGGTTTCTCTACAAGGTCCTTGATCCTGAACACTTCACCGTCAAGGGTCCCGTCAACAATGCCGTATCTGGATACCTCAGTTTTGGGCACCTCTTCAAGCGCCACTATCGGGCATTTCAGCTCATCATAAACCCGTATCATGTCCCGGAGCACGGGATAATCCGGATCTATAACGTCATCGCTTAGTATAACAACAAAAGGCTCGTCTTTGACAAAGGGTTTGGCGCAAAGAATGGCATGCCCCAGGCCCAGAGCCACACGCTGACGAATATAAGCAAAATTTATGTGGCTGAGCTTGTTGATCTCCTCCAGCAGTTTTTTCTTGCCCGAACTCCGGAGTTTCTCTTCAAGTTCATAAGCGGAGTCGAAATGGTCCTCAATTGCGCGTTTATATTTACCCGTAATGACAACGAACTCTTCTATGCCGCAGGAAATTGCCTCTTCAACAGCATACTGGATCAAAGGCTTGTCGATTATCGGCATCATTTCTTTAGGCGAGGCCTTTGTGGCCGGTAAAAAACGCGTGCCGAGCCCTGCGGCAGGCAATATGGCCTTTGTAATGCTTCGTTTCATCGAATCACTCTCCCCAAAGTCAAAAAGCAGCCGTAATGCTTGTGGTCGTAGTGCCGGAGACGGGACTTGAACCCGTACAAAGCTAGGCTTCGAGGGATTTTAAGTCCCTTGCGTCTGCCAATTCCGCCACTCCGGCGTATATCGTATAATATATGATCAAGAACAAGAACAAAAAAAATATGTTACTTTAATAAGATACTAAAAAAGAGAGGAAAGTGCAACTTGATAGACGAAAATCTGCTTTATGAACTACTGAAAAAAACCCTGTCGCGAGGAGGAGAATACGCCGACATTTATGTGGAGCACAGAGAATCCACTTCGATACAGCTTGAAGACAACAGGATCGAAAAAGTAGTTACCGGTTCCTTCTCGGGCATAGGCATACGCCTTATATATAAGGAGAAGACCGCATATGCCTACAGCAATGATTTTTCCAAAAACATACTTTTGGATCTGGCCATGACAGTCAGCAATGCCGCCGCAGGCGCTGAACGCGACATAACTATCGATATGAAGCAGCAGCGTCCGCGGATGGTTTCTCTTGTCAAAATACCGCCCTCTTCGGTTCCACTCGATAAGAAAATTGCCATGGTCCAGCTTGGGAACAAAGCCGCACGGTCTGTCGACAGCAGGATAAGGCAGGCCAAGATAGTATATGGGGAATCTCTTCAAAGGGTAAAAATCGCGTCTTCCGACGGCATGCTTGCAGAGGATGACCGCACATACACGATGGGAATGGCCCAGGTAATAGCATCGGACGGGGTATCCTTGCAGACAGGCCACGAGACAGCCGGGGGGCTTGCCGGCCACGAAATCTTCGAGACTGATCCGATTGAAGCGATAGCTGAAACCGCGGCGCGAAGAGCACTGATGCTGCTCGGTGCCAGAAAAGCCGTGGGAGGCAGAATGCCCGTCATTATATCAGCGTCCGCGGGTGGGACCATGATTCACGAGGCGATAGGACACGGTCTTGAGGCAGACCTGGCGCGGCAGGGATTGTCGGTTTATTCCGGGAAGCTCGGTTCTCAAGTCGCCTCCAAACACATTACCGTTATCGACGATGCAACGATTCAGGGGAAAAGGGGGTCATTCTCAGTTGACGACGAGGGAGTCGCGTCGCAAAAAAACATATTGGTCAACGAAGGAGTTCTTGTAAGCTATCTGTACGACAAATACAATGCCTTCATCGATAAATCCGCTTCCACCGGAAATGGAAGAAGAGAATCATACGAGCACAAGCCTATACCCCGTATGAGCAATACGATCATCGCTCCTGGGACTCTCTATCCGCAGGATGTTCTGAGTTCGGTCCCTAAGGGCCTGCTCGTAAAGAAAATGGGTGGGGGACAGGTTAATACAGTAACAGGAGATTTTGTATTTGAAGTTCAGGAAGGATATCTCATCGAAAACGGCAAACCGGCTGATCCGGTCCGAGGAGCTACGCTTGTCGGAAATGGACCGGCGGTATTAATGTCCATAGACATGGTCGGCTCTGACCTGGGGTTCTCCATCGGTACCTGCGGCAAAGACGGTCAGGGGGTACCGGTATCAGATGCCATGCCGACATTGAGAATCCCTGAAATGGTAGTAGGCGGAGAGGTCGCCTAGTGTGTCAAACACAACACAACATCGATTTTTTTCAACATTTTTATTAAGTCATAATATTGTTTTATAAGACTTTTATTCGTGGCACGCCATTTGCTTTTATCCAATATTACTATGAGATTACAGCGGACAATAAAGAAAGAAGCCTCTTTTTGCGGAATCGGTCTGCACACCGGCAGACATGCAACAGTGCGTCTAAAGCCGGCTTCCCGGGATACGGGCCTTGTATTTTACAGGACAGACAAGAGGGCGTTGATAAGGGCCAATACTTCCTCAGTTTTGGACACTTCCTTTGCAACAACAATAGGTTACGAAGGCGCAAAGATAAAAACAGTCGAACACCTGCTGGCAGCAATTACCGGACTCGGGATTGATAACCTTCTTATCGAGGTGGATGGACCTGAGATTCCAATTCTTGACGGCAGCTCGACCGAACTCACATGCCTTATACTTGATGCCGGCATAGCAAAGCAGGGCAGAAAAATGCCCCACCTGGTAATTACGAAACCCATTATGTACAGGGACACTCATTCGAGTATAATGGCATTTCCTTTTGACGGCACTCGCATATCGTACTCCATAAACTTCGATCACCATATTGTGGGCCGGCAGGAAATGACCATAGACCTTAATGAAGAGAGTTTTGTCAAAGAGATAGCCCCTGCCAGGACGTTCGGCTTTCTTAGGGACGTCGAAATGCTCAAGGCAAATGGGCTTGCAAAAGGCGGGTCGCTCGACAATGCCGTAGTGGTAGGAGACGATGGGATACTGAACTCTTCAGGACTGCGGTTCTGCGATGAGTTTGTTCGCCATAAAATACTTGATACTATTGGAGATATTTCACTTCTGGGGTTTCCGATCAGAGGGCATCTGCTTTTGGAAAAGGCGGGTCATACAGCCAATCTCAGATTCATGAAAAAGCTTCTTTCTTCGATAGATTGTTTCAACCTGATCTCCGAAGTTGACCTTTCGAGCCAACAAGTATTAAACTACAGCTAAATAAAAAAAGAGGGAATACCCGATTTTCAGTTGCTCAACCATTTAAGAAAATCATCCGGGTATTCCCTAATTTTTAACTACCGTTAAAAATATTGTTATTTCTTCTTTGCAGTCTTCTTCGCAGTTGACTTTGAAGCTGCCTTTTTTGCAGGAGCCTTTTTTGTAGCGGCCATGTTTTTCACCCCCTTTCAGTCCCGGGAACCTGTCGCAAGCATTTTCCCGGGTCTTTTTTGATATTTAAGCCCTTCCAAAAAGCGTAATCCTCTTCTCGGAAAGGATACGCTTTAAGCTGATATCTTTCTTCTTCCTCGCCTTGTAGTCCGATTCCTCGATAACAGAACAATTTATTTGTTTGCCGAACTTCTTCTCAATGTCCTTTAATCCAAACCAAAGCGAAGGCGTGGACGGACCGATAACAATTAAATCCACTGTCGGGGCATCTTCTCCCTCGGCATAGGCACCGTAGATGAAAGCCAATGTCACATCGTTGGCCCTTAGAAGGCTTTTCAGTGCGCCGGGGAGTCCAAGAGATTTTGCGATAAGATTTTTCAGCTCTGAATAAAGGGGTGACTTGTTATTGGCCTGGAAGTATTTCAGGTTCGCAACTTTCTCGCTGAATACGATTCCCATCTCTTCCAGTTTGTCCAGCTCTCGTTTCACTCCGGATGGGTTTTTTCTCAGCAGTTTTGCGATTTCCCGGACATAGAACTTTTCGTCAGGGCTATTTAACAAAAGCGCCAGGACATCGGCCCTTATGGATGATGAGAATAAGCTTTTAAGCATCTTTATCCCTCATTGGAATTAATTATAAACGATGATTTATTTTTTGTCAACAAGAAAATTACATTTTAATACGATAGTTGTTTTTTGTAGAACATTCACTTTTGTAGAACGATTGTATTCGGATTTAGATACTCTGTTCCGGAATATAGACTGCGCCCTGACGTAAGACCGTCAGTTCAGGAGTGGTGGCATCCACAATAGTAGACGGCGCGGTGCTATCCAGCTCTCCGCCGTCGATAACCAGGTCAACAGCATCGTCAAAATAATTCATAATAGCAGCTACATTTCTTGCGGGGGGCAAACCGGAAATATTCGCGCTCGTCGCCGTAACCGGAAAGCCGGCAGCCCTTGCGAGTCTCAGAGCAAACGATTCGCCGGGCATCCTCACAGCAACCTTATTTGCGGCCACGATTAGATCAGGGAGGCCCGGACGGGCTTCGAACAGCAGCGTGAGCGGACCAGGCCAGAACTTCCCGATGAGCGCATAGGCCTGCTCGCCGATTGTTTCTGCCAGCAGGTGCAGTTGCGCCATATCGCCTATGATCAGGGGCAAGGCCATGTCCGTCTGCCGTTGCTTTATATGATACAGTCGCTGCAAGGCATCCCTGATGTCATACTTTGCCCCGAGTCCATAAAATGTTTCAGTCGGATACGCAATTATGCCGCCCTGATTGAGCACGCGGACTGCCTCGGAGACGGCGGATTCAATATTATCGGTTGCAAGTTTTATGAACGCATCGCTGCCCATTAGAATATAGAGTACCATAAATATGACTTCGTGATGACTTCCATTTAGAGTGCCATATGATATAATTGTGACATGCTGACCCATACTCAAATGACATCATGATACCTATTCTGGGATTATTAATAGTTTCCATTGCCGTTCTTCTCGGCTACAGTATGGAGCATGGCAATTTACGTCTTCTCCTGCAGCTTCCCGAAATTGTCGTAATAGTCGGGGCTGCGTTCGGCGGGTTTATTGTGGCGGCCCCGATGCGCGTCATCAAATCAGTCTGTACGGGACTAAAAAAAATATTTGCCGGCAACCAATACTCTAAAGCCGATTACCTGGAATGCCTGGGCATGCTTGGAGAAATCTTCCACATTGCCAAGAGGAAAGGCCTGATGGCCCTTGAACAGGACCTTCTCTCACCCGACGAGAGCAGCCTTTTCAGCAAATACCCCCGAATGATAAAGAAGAAATACGTCATGCTTTTCATTATTGACACTTTTAAGACCCTGCAAGGCAGCAGCATCTCGCCATTCGATATCGAACAACTTCTCGACACTGAACTCGAAATGCGGCATGAATGCGGAGTCGTGCCTGCCAGAAGCGTGGGCAGTGTGGCCGACTCGCTTCCGGGTTTGGGAATCGTGGCTGCGGTCCTCGGCGTTATAGTGACCATGGGCAAGATGAACGAGACCCCGGATGTTATCGGACGCAGTATTGCCGTGGCGCTCATAGGTACTTTGCTCGGCGTGCTTCTCAGCTATGGTTTTGTGGGGCCTCTGTCGCGTCATCTTGAGCACATAGCGGACGACGAAAGGGAATTTCTTAACACAGTAAAAATAGCGATTACCGCATTTGTGTCCGGGATGCTGCCGCAGGTTTCTATAGAATTCGGCAGGCGGGTCATCCCGGAGGACCTGCGTCCTACTTTTGAAGAACTGGAAGTGGCGTTCGATGCAGTCAAAAAATCCTCAGTACATTAAGATCATCAAGAGGTCCCGCAGGATTTTCCTCCATCGGGAAGGCGGAGTATGGAAAATCGCCTACGCGGACTTCATTACATCTATGATGATTTTCTTTCTCAGCATGTGGCTGTTGTCCCTCGTGAGCAACACCGGCAAGTCCGTTTTTTCCGAATATTTCAAAAAAGCCGGACGCCTTGAGGACGGCGGGGCCTCTGTACTGAGAATGCAGTTCATGTTCGAGCGGGAAATGAAACAGCGCAAGGAGTTGCTCAAGAGCAGGATAGAGGAAAAAATCGCCCACATGTCCGACAATCTGATGGTCGAAGAACTTGACAATGGCATAAGGATCCAGATGATGGACAGTCAGGAGAAGAACATTTTCGAGTCAGGCAGCGCCAGGCCGACACCAGCCGCTGAGGCACTGTTTAAAGTTGTCGCCGACGGCATCTGGAACGTGCCGAACAAAATTACCATTGAAGGACACACCGATTCCGTTCCTTATGCCAAAGGTGCATTAAGCAACTGGGAACTTTCTACGATGCGAGCCTCCGCAGCAAGGTTGGAGCTTGAGAAGAACAACATACCGCCGTTCAGGATCGACCGGATTGTAGGCTACGCCGATACCAGGCCTATTATTAAGAATAACCCGGCAGACAGACGCAACCGCCGCATCAGCATCTTCATCGCTTTCGAACAAATGAAATTGGATTAGCCACGATTACTTGAGCTTTTTTCTGAGAGTTAAACGGTTTATTCCGAGGATGCGCGCAGCCTCTGATTGATTTTCCCTCGTATGCGACAACACATAATCAAGGATCGGCTTGTCCACCTCTCTATGTATCTTTTCGTAAATATTCTTGTCCTTTTGTTCAATAGCCTGCTTCAGCATCGGCAGTATGACCGAACCGAGTGATTCAGCAGCACCCTTCTTGTGTGAGGCCTGCCGGCTGTCACCGAGTTCTTTTATCTCCTGCGTAGTAATGTAATACGTCTTGCTCAGGGCGATTGCGGAACGTATGGTATTTTCTAGTTCCCTTATATTGCCGGGCCAATCATAGGCAAGCATTTTCTTCAGAAAAGCCCCTGTAATCCCCCTTATGGGCCGCGGCCCGGTATTACTGTATCGGTCTGCAAAAAAATTGACAAGGGGCAAAATGTCTTCCCTGCGTTCGCGCAGCGGAGGGGTATGTATCTTTGCGACGCGCAGCCGGTGCAGCAGGTCCTCTCTGAAGGAGCCCTCTCTCACCATGGCCGCAAGGTCCCTGTTGGTAGCGGAAATCACTCGGACATTAACCTGGACTTCGCTGGTGCTTCCTATGGGATAAAAGGTCTGCGTCTGTAAAAAGCGCAGCAATTTACCCTGCAATGGCAGAGGCAATTCGGCGATCTCGTCAAAAAACACCGTGCCTTCATCCGCGATTTTCAACATTCCCGCTTTTCCGGATAGGGCGCCGGTGAAAGCACCCTTTTCAAAACCGAACAGCTCTGATTCCAGCAGGGCCTCCGGCACAGCAGCGCAGTTGACGACAACGAAGGGTTTCCCGAAGCGGGAGGAAAGCTGCGCGATGGATTCGGCAATAAGCTCCTTTCCTGTCCCCGTTTCACCTGTGATCAGCACCGGGACCTCGGCCTGGGACAACCGCGCCAATTTTTTGCAAACTTCCATAATGCCCGCTGAGTTTCCCACAATCGCACAAGTGGGCGCCAGTGACGACTTCCTGATTGCAATAGGCTGCTTAAGCTCTTCCCGCAGATCACTAAGGTCCTGCAGCAACTGAAGCACTATTTCCCTCTGCAGCGGGCGGTGGACTATTTCGTATACGCCGAAGGTCACCGCTTCCATCACAGGCTCCGTAAGTTTCAGTTTTGTGACCGCTACAACAATATTATCCTGGCTCAAATCCTTTATAAGCCCTGCCTTCATAGTATCGATATCAAAGAAGATAAAAGAATTATGGTGACCGGTCTGACGTTTGACTATAGAACAGTCCTTTGGCAGCAGACCAGACAGCTCTTCACTCAATGAAGCGTCCCCCGTAATCAATACAATTTCAACCGCATTATTCATGTATAAATAATATACATTATGTTTTATTTATAATCAATTATTATCTTTTAGAGTATCTGTATCTTTATATTTCAATAAGTTCCATAATGGCATTGCTTTTGCTAAATTGAAGATAACGCCTAGACAGAATAAAATCAAAGGAGATTAAAAGGACATGGAAACACAAAGTATATGCGGACTTTGCCTCGAACGCTTGAAGTACCAGATAAAAAATGCAAAAAAGAGAGCAATGGACAGCGGAAGTAACTCAGGATGCGGAAGGATTATGCTTGAATGCTACAACACGGCAGACCCGGATGAGATAGTAGATATACTTGAAATCTATCATGCGAAGGACCGGACACTTCAGGGAGTAAAGGAAACTCTGTCCGAACTTGCATATTCCGCTTCAGTGCTTACGAGGGAACCTTTGCAATTCGACTTTAGTGAAGAAGGACATTTAGGCCTTTTCCTGCTGCTGGATGCAACCGTTGCGAATTAATAAACAGTGCGGACGCGACCAGATCATCGGAATTCAAATCCCGCAATTAAAAAGGCCGGTGCTCAGGTATCTGTCCCCCCTGTCGGGGAATATGACAACGACCTTCTTGCCCCGCCCGAGCCTGACGGCAATCTCGACTGCAGCCCACATTGCTGCGCCGGATGACGTTCCGGCAAGTATGCCTTCTTTGAGGGCCAGCTCCCGTGCCGTTCCTTCCGCATCCTGGTCTGTTACCTGGATGACCTCATCGTATATTGCCGTATTAAGGATTCCGGTTAAAAAACCGGCGCCGATGCCAGGGATCCTGTGCTTACCAGGATTGCCGCCTGAAAGTACTGGAGAACCGGCAGGCTCAACAGCGACTATCAGAACATCAGGCTTTTTGTCTCTGAATACCTCTCCGTTGCCAGTTATTGTACCACCCGTTCCGACTCCGGCAACAAAGGCATCAGGAGCACCGCCGAGGTCGCGCATTATCTCCAGCGCGGTGGTCTTCCTGTGGGCCTCGGGGTTGGCGCTGTTTTCAAACTGCAACGGCATAAAAAAGCCGGGGTTTTCTTTGAGCATATCCGCTGCCCTGTCCCACGCACCCATCATGCCTTCCTCCCCGGGCGTCAGTACCAGTTCTGCGCCGTACGCCTGCAGCAACTGTCTTCTTTCCAGGCTCATTGTGTCCGGCATCGTAAGTTTAAGACGGTATCCTTTGACAGCCGCAACCAGTGCCAGGCCTATGCCGGTATTGCCGCTCGTCGGCTCAACAATGGTACCGCCCGGCTTTAGGGTCCCTTCCTGTTCAGCGGCCTCGACCATTGACAGCGCAATCCTGTCTTTAACGGAACCGCCGGGATTGAGTCCCTCAAGTTTTGCCCAGTTTTCAGCACCCCCGTCCCCCGCCATCCGCATAATTCTTACCAGCGGGGTGTTTCCTATGTATCTCAATATATTGTTATTCGCCATCAATAAAAGTATAACATGCAAGAATATGTAATATAATAAACAGTGACAATGTTTTTAAAAATGATAAACGGAGGTTTTTATGGCCAGGATTTTTGATGACATAACTAAAACAACTGGGAACACGCCGCTGGTGCGGCTTAACAGCGTTGCATCCGGTATGCACGCGACCATAGTGGTCAAGCTGGAATCGTTCAACCCGCTTTCAAGTGTAAAAGACCGCATCGGGGTTGCCATGATAGAGGACGCAGAGCTAAAAGGCCTCATAAAAAAAGGTTCTGTCATTATCGAGCCGACGAGCGGTAATACCGGCATTGCGCTTGCGTTTGCGTCAGCCGCGAAAGGGTATAAGTTGATACTCACCATGCCCGACACCATGAGTCTGGAACGAAGACAGTTGCTGCAGGTCTTCGGCGCTGAACTGCACCTCACTCCAGGTGCCGAGGGAATGAAAGGCGCAGTCAAAAAAGCGGAAGAACTCCTGGCCGTCACGCCGGGGGCCTTTATGCCCCAGCAGTTTAACAACCCTGCCAATCCGGAAGTTCACCGGCTCACAACGGCTGAAGAAATATGGAATGACACCGACGGAGCTATCGATATCCTGGTATCGGGCGTCGGCACCGGGGGGACTTTAACCGGCGTTGCCGGTGCATTAAAGGAAAGAAAGAAAGGACTCAAGGCAGTAGCGGTAGAACCGGAAACATCACCCGTCCTTTCCGGAGGTCCGGCCGGACCGCACAAAATACAGGGGATAGGAGCAGGCTTTATCCCTGAAGTGCTGAAAAGGGATTTGATAGACGAAATTATAAAGGTTTCAGACACTGATGCAGGCACCTGTGCAAGAAGACTTGCAAGAGAAGAAGGAATCCTCGCAGGCATCTCGAGCGGTGCCGCCTTGTGGGCCGCACTGCAACTTGCGACCAGGGAAGAGAATAAAGGCAAGCTTATTGTTGTCGTGCTTCCGGACACAGGCGAACGCTATCTTTCTACATGGTTATTTAAAGAGGCGTCCTGATTAAATGCCTGATGTTGTGCAGTCAGACCGCGCTATGATTCGTTTAAGACGTTATGAATGGTCCTGCTGAAACTTTCAACCGTATATGGCTTTGTGATGACGGCGCTGAAACCGTATTCTTGATATTGGGACATAACAGGGTCATTGGAGTAACCGCTTGATACAACCGCCTTGACGTCCGGATCAATGGCGAGCAGTTTTTTCATGGTCTCTTTCCCCCCAGTGCCTCCGGGTATTGTGAGGTCCATTATAACAATATCGTAGCGCTTATTTGCTTCAAGGGCCTCTCGATATTTCTTAATAGCTTCCTCGCCGTCAGCCGCCAGGTCAACTTCATATCCCAGCGTACTCAACATGTCTCCGGCAATGTCCCGGACCATGCTCTCATCGTCCATAAGCAGTACTTTCCCCTCGCCGGCGGCAATGTACTTCTCTTCGGGCATACCGCAAACATCCTCGCTTCCCAAAGCCAGCAAGTAAATGTGGAATGTCGTGCCGACTCCGGGTGTTGATTCTACAGTAATGTGCCCGCCATGTTTCTGTATAATGGAGTAAACCGATGCAAGACCCAAGCCGCTTCCCTTCTCCTTTGTTGTAAAGTAAGGATCAAAAATCCGAGGAATATCTTCACGCTCTATGCCGGTCCCGGTATCGCTTACCGAAATCTTTACGTATGTCCCCTCTTCCAGACCTGGTATCATATTCCGGCGAAGCATTACTTGATCGACTGAAAATACTATCTTGCCTCCGCCCGGCATCGCCTGCGCCGCATTGATGATCAGATTATTAAATACCTGGCTCATCTGACCGGCATCGATATCAATATTACAGATGTCCCCGGAAACAACAAACTCCGCTGCTATGCTGCTCCCGGAGAGCACAAGGCTCGCCGATTCTTTGAGAATATCGACTATGGATTCCGTCCTTCTGACCGGTTCTCCGCCTCTGGCAAAAGTCAGCAGCCGATAAGCGAGTTCCGATGCCCTCTGAGATGCCTGTTCAGCCTTGTCCAATCTTGCATGCGCCTTATTTTGGGAATCGATCTGCATCTTTGCAATACTTATATTGCCCACAATAGATGTCAGGATATTATTGAAGTCATGTGCTATCCCTCCGGCAAGCAGGCCGACGGATTTAAGCTTTTCGGCCCTCGCAATCTCCTTTTCCATCCACTGCTTCTCAGTAACATCTCGGAATACGAGGACTACGCCTATCGTTACACTGTTCCTGTCCTTTATGGGGGCCGCACTGTCTTCAATTATTATTTCAGTGCCGTCCCTCCTTATCAGGGCGGTATGGTTGGCAAGACCTGTTATTATTCCTGTTCTAAGCACCTCATCAATAGGATTCATACAGCGCTCACGGGTCTTTTCATTAATAATGTTAAATACCTCCGGAAGATGTTTGCCGACTGCTTCCTGAAATGTCCATCCCGTATGCCGTTCGGCAACCCTGTTGATCAGTGTGATCTTGCCGTCGATATCAGTAACTATAACTGCGTCTCCGATGCTTCTTAGCGTCACCGCAAGGCGTTCCTTCTCGTCGGCCAGCCTCTCTTCTCTTTCCTTGAGGGCCAGGCTCATGCGGTTGAACTCAGAGGAAAGCTCCCCTATTTCATCGCCCGAGTAAACCGGAACACTTTCAGGGAACTCTCCCTCTATATGTTTCAACACAGACTCATGGAGCTGCATTATGGGCCTCAGCACATATCTGCCGAAGAACAGATCAAGGGCAACAGCTACGACAAGCGTTATCAGGACTGAGACTAATATGCTCTGGTTAAAAGCACTCTGCATTGAGCGGCGGGACTGTTCGGTCGAAAGCCTCAACCTGGCATATCCGATCAAAATATTTTTATTGTCCGGTCCCTGGTCAGTTGTTTTATAGAAAATAGGCGCATAGAAATCCATCAGCAAACCTTTATTGCTGTGAAAATAAGCCTCGTTTGTCTTAAAATGGCTTATAGCAGCCGGGTCGGGCAGTTCATTGAGCCTGTCAAAAGGATAGGCATCCACCGTCTGCCACAATGACGTGTATACCTGGGCAAGATCTACGTCTTCGGCATGAACTATGTCGGAAACTTTTCTGATAAATTCAAGGTTCTCTGCGGCGAGACCATCGGCAACGCCACGCGCAAGCGATTCGACCATCGCGTCACCGCGCGCGATAATCTCCTTTTCTATTCCGCCCTTGTAAACATGTATGAATAAAGTTGCTCCGACAAGACTTATCGAAATGGCGGCAGCGGTGACTACAGCCATAACCTTTGTTTTCAACGAAACTTTCATTTTAATTCACTTAGCGCCGGTATCCCGTAAGAGGCAATGAACCCCTGGCCTTTACTGCTTAAAACATAGTCGATGAATTTCCTGACTTCAGGTTTGGGGTCCTTTTTAACGACGAGGTAAAGGGGCCTTCTGAGTGGATACCTGCCGGACAATATGTTTTTCTTGCTAGGCTCGATGCCGTTTAGTCTGAGCATTTTCACTTCGCGCTTTCTTGCGCTTGCAAAACCTGTGCTGGCGAAGCCTTCAGGAGTTTTTTCGACCATCTGCTCCCATATGGCGACAGAAGATGCCAAGACTACAGAGTTTGGCTGCTTCGATACAGGCCTGCCGTTTAATATCATTTTGCTTAATGACTGCCCTATGCCGCCCATCCCTTTTGTAGTGGAGATAAACGACGTAATGACCATATCATGGCCACGCAGCTGTTTCCAGTTCTTTATTTTTCCTTCATATATGTCCCTGACGTTTTTAGGTGTTATATTATTTACCGGATTCGATTTATTTACTATGAAAACCAGCGCATCCCAAGCAACAGGAATAAAGTCGAGGTCTGCAGGGTCGTCAGCTTCCTTTGCTTTGCACGATGCCGCAAAATCCACCCTGTTATTGAGCAAATCCACAAGTCCCCTGACGCTGCCGCCCCCTAAAACAGATATCCTTACGCCGGTCTCCTTTTCATATTCCTGGCAAAGATCTGCCAAATAGCCCACGCTGCTCACTGAACAACCACTTGCGATCATATTTTCGGCAAAACTTGACGGCGTGTGTGAAAGCAGAAAAAAAATAAAAAACGGGACAAGAAGCTTGTACATAATAGTTACCCTCCCCCTGCCGCTATCGGTGACGAAAATCACAAAAAAATCATTTTCACACTTACTCGCATATTAGCATAATAAAAAACGGAAAATCCAATGGTTTCGTAATGGGTTGCGAACATTACTTGCACTTTGCCCGGTCATATGCAATATTGTGTATACTTAAGATGCGCGGTACGGAAAGAGACCATCATGTTGAATAGAAGTTTCATCATATACCTGAACAATGTCAGCGTGAAGATCCAGGGACGCACGCTATTGTCATGCATCAATTGGCAGATCAAGAGCGGCGAAAATTGGGCAGTCCTGGGCGGCAACGGTGCGGGCAAATCCACTCTTTTAAGGCTTGTCAGGGGTGAATTATGGCCGGACGCGGGAAGCGGAGGTAAAAGGCTTTACAAATTCGAGAGCGAAACTCAGGATAGCCCCCTGGGGATAAGAAAACGCATAGCACTCCTTTCTGCGGAACTGCAGGATGCTTACCACAGCAACCAGTGGGACATGAGTGGACGCGAGGTCGTATATACCGGTTTTTTTGACAGCGCCTGGCTGCATCAGGAACCGACTGAGGAACAAAAAGACGCTGCGGAGCAACTGCTCCATGAGCTAAAACTGTATCACCTGGGCGGCAAAAACTTCCTCGAAATGTCACAGGGCGAGGCGAGGAAAATCCTTGTCGCACGGGCCCTGGTTTCGCGCCCTGCCATACTGGCGCTCGATGAACCCTGCGACGGGCTTGACTTGTCATCACGCAGGCAATTTCTGCATATGGTCGAGACTGTGGCCTCTTCCGGCATATCCGTATTATATGCGACGCACCGGATCGCGGAACTCATTCCATCCATTACCCATGTACTTAAGATCAGCAAAGGTAAAATCATTAAGCAGGGAAGAAAAGATGACGTTTTAAAAAAGGAAGGACTGAATAAAACTTTAAGTCAGGCCGCAAAGCGCAATCCGCAATCGACTGGAAGCCCCTCCAAAAAAGGAAGACCCTTAATAACTATAAAACACTGCGATGTTTTTTTAGATCAGAAAAAAATATTGTCCCATCTTGACTGGGTCATGCGCAGGCGGGAACACTGGCTTATTATCGGCAGAAACGGGGCGGGCAAATCCACGCTGTTGAAGCTGATAGCTGGAGATATTTACCCTGCCCTCGGAGGAGAAATCAACAGGTTCGGAGAAAAGGGTCCTGGAAGCCTGCGAGATTTGCAAAGTAGAATAGGCCTTGTATCTCCTGAGCCGCAGAGAGATTATTCATACGATATCAAAGGAGCAGATGCGGTAGTATCCGGCTTTTTCTCAAGCATAGGTTTATATGACAAAATAACACCCGGACAAAGAGAGAAGGCCCTGCACTGGATAGATTTCTTTGACCTGCAGCACCTCTCTGAAAAAAGCATGTCGGAAATGTCGTACGGCGAGCAGAGGAAGATACTCATTGCAAGGGCGATGGTAAACAACCCCGACATACTTATCCTTGATGAACCGTGCAGCGGACTGGACAGCCAGTCGCGCACGCACTTCCTCTCATTCCTGGAGCAAACGGCCCAATCCGGGGTCTCACTCATACTGGCAACGCATCATCTCGATGAGATGCCGCACGCAATTACGCATATAATGGCCATTAATGAAGGCAGAATTATTATGCAGGGCAAAAAAGAAGAAATTATGCAAAAGAATATATCAGCACTTTTTCTCGGCAACGACTAGTCAAAAGTACTCATACATATTCTACAAGAGCAGGCGGGATATAGTGCTGAAGCACTGTGCCATGACTGCTCGACACCGCATGCTCGCTTTAATGTTTCGATTGCCCTCTGCCGTAAATCCTTTTTGCAAATATCAGCTCTTCATCCCTGGTCTCCAGCCGGCCAAGTAATTTTTCATCCAGTATCTTGCCAAAGACCTCTGAATAGACGGGGCCGGGGGGAATGCCGTGTTTTTTGAGGTCGCTTCCTTTCAGCAACGGGTGCACATTCCTAAGCTCCAGCAGAAAACGCGATATCGCCTTTTTCTGGTCACTGTCCTTCGCCAGCGCCATGCTGAACAGTATGACTTCGATGTCACAGTCTTTCAGCGTATGGTAAATATTGACAGGGCTGTCTGCTTTAAGCTGCTTAACAACGCCCCGGGCCGTATTAATTATATGGAGGATCTGCTCCCTCGGTTTCGCGGGAACAGCGAGCCTGCCAAGCGCGGATTCAAGGTCCCCCTTATTCAGCTTATGTAAAAGCGCTGCCAGAAACAGCCGGCCCTTGTCGTATCTCTCGTCCAGAAAAAGCAGGTCAAACCATGATACGGAGTCATGAACGGCCTGGAGAAATCCTTCGAGTTCAGAAGAGAAAGACAGACTGTTTTGAATTACCTTCAGCAAACCGAAATCTCCGAGCCGCTTAAGGGCTTTTATGGGGTCGGTCTCGCTAAAGGTAAGCATCATTTCATCATAAAGGCGCGAGCCCGAAAGTTTCTCAAATATATTCATCCTGATCGCGAGCTTTATCAGGTTCTCAGTATGCTTGGTAAGTTTGAAGCCAAAACGCTCTGAAAATCGTATGGCCCTGAAAGCCCTCGTAGGGTCCTCCACAAAACTGAGATTATGAAGGACCCTGATGACCTTGTCTTTCAAATCGCGCCGGGCCCCGAAAAAATCGAGCAAAAGGCCGAAATCCTTTTTGTTCAGCTTCACCGCGAGGGTATTGATTGTAAAATCACGACGATACAGGTCTTTCTTTATGGATGAACTCTCAACCTTGGGCAGCGCGGCAGGGGATTCGTAATATTCGGTCCTCGCCGTGGCAACATCAATCCTGAAGGTTTCCCGTATGACCTGCGCCGTGCCGAATTTTTGGTGCACCGTGACCTTTGATCCGGTCTTTTTTGCCAGAGTCCTGGCGAAAGAGATTCCGTCACCTTCTATAACAATATCAATGTCCAGGTTTTCCATGCCTCTCAGCAAGTCACGTACGCAGCCGCCTACAAGATATACGCCAAACCCCAGTTCATCGCCGGTCTCTCCCGCAAGGATAAGAAAATCATAAATGCGCTGCGGCAAATTTCCCCTGAGAAGCCCTGAAAGTCTCTTGCCGAAACCGCCGAATGTTTCACTGGTTGCAGCCTCCCTTGACGATACCTTGCTCTTCCTGAGAAATTCCTCATAGAGGGACCTGAGTATGTCCGTCCTGGTCACCGCTCCTGTAATCCTGCCTTCAGACAAGACCGTGACAAACCTCTGATTATGTTCTATCATGGCCTTTTCAACCTCGGCAATCGGCATATCCGGTTCGGATGTCAGTGAATCGCTCGTTGCAAAGTCTTCGCACCTGTTTCCGCCAAGCCCGTGAAATAGCGCCTTTTCAACCACCCCTCTTGTTATTACCCCAGCAAAACGGCCGTCTTTAACTACCGGAAGCGCATTGACCCCGTAGCGCGTCATAAAACGTTCAGCCTCCCTTATGCTGCTGCTGCTCTGTACAACTATGACCGGGGTAGTCATCACATCACGAACCATCCTTGCCGGACGAATGTATTTACGCAGGGCCTCGGCGAGCTTCTCCTCCACAATCTCGAAGGGAACATCTTTTATAGTTGCAGATGCAGCCGCAGGGTGTCCGCCTCCGCCGAACTCAGCCATAATACGCGCTGCGTCCAGCTCCGGGGCCCTGCTGCGCGCTACCATCAGGATCTTGTCAGCCATGCCTATCAGCAAAATGACCGCATCAGCCTCTTCCATGTTCATGATCTGATGCGCCAAATGAGCAACGTCGCCGAAACCTTCCATTGTCCCTTTTCCGATTTTGATCCTTATGCCCTGAATGACTACCTCTTCTAGTGATTTTACAAGCTCATTCAAGAGAGCGAACTCCTCCCGGCTCATCTCTTCTTTAAGAAAATCCGAGACAATCTTGAGATTGGCCCCCTGCCGGATAAGCCAGGCCGCGGCCTGGAGGTCCCTGGGAGTAGTCGAGGGAAACAGCAGCGAACCGGTCTCCTGATATATACCGAGACACAGCACAGTCGCTTCAAGCGTACTCAAAGGGATATTTCTTTCCTTTATGATTTCAGCAAATATTGTCGAGACAGAACCGGCGGTATCGAGGACCATCACCTTTCCTCTGATATCGTCTTTTGTGGGCGGATGATGGTCATAAATATGCACCTCGACACCAGGGCGTGAAAGAAGCTCTTTGAAACCGCCGATGCGCTCAGAATTCTTGGTGTCTACGATTATCAGCCGCTTGACGCTGTCAAGTTGAATTTCCCTGAATTTCTTTATTTCAGCGGGTTGAAAGGCGTCCACAAAATCTCTCACCTTTTTCTCCATAGAGCCCGGAAAAACAATGACTGCATCAGGATACAGCTTTCTTGCCGCGATCGCCGAGGCCAGCGAGTCGAAATCGGTATTAAGATGTGATGTTATTACGTCCATAAGGCATAGAATACCATAGTTTGACTTCTCCCCAGCCAAAATTTTAAAATGTTAGGACGCACCTTAGTTTTCAGGCATTTAGGGTACATACAGAGCGAAAGAGGAAGATAAAGATATGTGCAGACTGGCAGCTATCACTTCAAATGAGTACATCTCGCCAATGGAGCCGATTATGGCCCTTGAAACCATGAAAGAGGGACATGACGGTTCAGGCCTTGGCCTAACTCTTAAAAACCTCGGCGGGGCCTTTGAGAAACTGAAGAAATATCCGATAATGTCGGGCATTTGTTCGATGGCCGGCAAAAAAATGCTTGATGACTTCATGAAAAAAGAGGGTTTTACTCTCAAGCATGAATGGAAACCGAAGCTAAAGCAGGTTAAAGGAATTGTCCCGCACGACTATTATTTTGCCCGCGCTTACGACTATCCTGCGGCCTTCAGAAACAAATCACATCAGGAAAAAGAAGACCTTCTGATGAATACGCGCCTGTCACTCCGGAAGATCGGGGAGCCGGGAGAAGCTTTATTTGTCTTTTCGTTTTATCCTGATGTCCTCACGCTGAAAGAAGTGGGCGACCCTCTCCAGGTTGCCGACTTTTTCGGTCTCGACGACGACAGGCTGAAGGCCAAGATCATTCTGGCCCAGGGAAGACAGAACACCAATTATGCGATTTATCTGTATGCCTGTCATCCTTTTTTCATACAGGGCTTTTGCTCGATGACCAACGGGGAGAATACCGCTTTCGTCCCTATCAGAGAATTCCTTTCGAGCAGGGGCTTTCCTGGATACATGGGGTACAACAGCGACAGCGAAGTCTTTACGCACATATTGCATTATGCCGTGAGGCAGCTGCATCTGCCCCTGCCTTATTATAAGGACATCATAACGCCTCTCAAATCGACGGAAATCGATATGCGTACCGACAGGGAGGCCCTCAGACTGATGAAGCAGTCACTGCGCTCACTCTGCATTGACGGCCCCAACGTTATCATCGGGTTCACGCCGGACGGCACATGTTTCATGGTGCACGATGCAAAGAAGCTGAGGCCGGGGGTCGTAGGCGGGATAAAAGGCAGATATGCATTAATGTCCGAGGAATGCGGCGTTGACAGTGCGGTGCCCAAGCGGGACAGGAGCAAAGATCTTTTCCCCATGAAATACGACATGGTAATTGTCTCGCCGCAGGCAGAGGAGGTAAAGGTATGGAACCAGCAGCAGGGTCAATATTAGACCATAATCATCACCTCTCGCTAAGAGAGTTCCCTTATATAATCAGATGGCGGGACGACCGCTGCAAGCGTTGCGGCAGGTGTACGGCCGTATGCCCGGTCAAGGCCATCGCGCCGTCAGTCAAAGTCCAGAGAATCGTTCGGTCCGAGGGCCCTCTGCCAGCTCCAACCGCTGTGAGAGCTACTACCCACGTAGTTGAACAGGTAACTGATATAGAACGATACTGCACCGGATGCGGAGCTTGCTCTCTGGTATGCCCGAATGAAGCGATAGAGCCTGAACTAAATCCACAAAACAAATTCCTTCATTATAAGAACAAAGGCGGAGACGCCTATAAACGCGGCGGCAGGAGAAACGACCCGTCTGTCTCGACGCTCGATAGGCTGAAATTCACGAGGATTTCGATGCTTACCGACCCTGCTCTTGACGCCGGCAGACACGAATTCCGCATTCGGTCACTATTGGGAAGGATCCTGCCTCCTGAAGAAATGCCTCTGACCCTGGATAACGGCGTTCTCGGGATCGACAAGAAGAGCGGCAAGTTCGTTCCCCCTGTCCGTGAAATATTCCCCATAATGATCGGAAGCATGTCCATAGGGGCGCTTTCTCCGCCTATGTGGGAAGGTCTCGCAATGGGGATTTCGTATCTGAATGAGGTTGAAGGGTTGCCGGTCGTGATGGCATCAGGAGAGGGAGGAATGCCCCCCCGGCTGTTGAGATCTAAATATCTTAAGTATTTCATAATACAGATAGCATCGGGCTATTTCGGCTGGGATGAAATAATCCGTGCATTGCCGGACATGGTTGAAGACCCGGCAGCCATTGAAATCAAATACGGTCAGGGAGCTAAGCCCGGAGACGGCGGCCTCCTGATGGCCCAGAAGGTTTTGAAGCTGATCGCAAAAATTCGGGGCGTACCTCAATTTGTCGATCTGGCTTCACCACCGACACACCAGACTAAATACTCTATCGAAGAAGCAGTCGCAAAGATGATCCAGTCCATGTCAATGGCCTGGGGCTTCAGAGTGCCTGTGTATCCGAAGATATCCGGGAGCAAGACTGCAAAAGCGGTCTTGAATAACCTCGCCAGGAACCCCTTTGCAGCAGGCCTGTGTATCGACGGCGAGGACGGGGGCACCGGCGCGGCTTATAATGTATCAATGGACAAGATGGGACACCCCATTGCTTCCAATTTACGGGAATGTTATCTCGACCTGGTAAAACAGGGGAAACAGAATGAGCTTCCGCTGATCGCTGCGGGAGGCGTCGGCAAAAAAGGTAACCTTGCGGCAAATGCGGCTGCGCTCATTATGCTCGGCGCGTCTGCGGTTGCTGTCGGCAAATACATTATGCAGGCTGCGGCAGACTGCTTCGGCGACGAATACAACCGCTGCAACCTGTGTAATACCGGAAAATGTCCGAGAGGCATCACCACCCAGGACCCAAAGCTATACAGACGGTTGGATTCAGACAAGGTTGCGGAGCGAGTGGTCGAGGTCTTCAAAGCAGCTGATGTGGAATTACGGAAGATATTTGCTCCGATGGGCCGCAGCACAGAACTGCCCATCGGCATGTCCGACGGATTGAGTATCGACGATAAAGCAATGGCAGAGAGGTTGGGAATAAGTTATGCGTGCTAAAAAACAGAAGTCGGAAGTCAGAAGTCGGAAATCAGTACAAACTGCTGACAAAACCATCAAGACGATAAAGGGCATAGTAAACGACGCCAGAGTGCCGTCCCGCATACTTGAAGAGCAGATACAGCAGGCGGTGCAGGAGGGTACGCGCGAACTTCGCATCGTGGCCGACGGACAGCACGGCATAGGCGGCAGAATATGGCCGAGAGAACATACAATAAAAATTACGGTCGAAGGCACCTCAGGCCAGAGAATCGGCAGCATGGGCATGTCCGGCACCGAGATTGTCGTGAAGGGCAGTGCCTCCGATGATGCCGGATGGCTTAACTGCGGCGCAAAGATAACGGTGCTTGGCGACGTCACCAACGGCGCCTTCAATGCTGCGGCACAAGGTAAATTATATGTCCAGGGCAGCGGCGGCGCACGTTGCGACACCATGACAAAACAGAACCCGCGCTTTGAACCGCCTCAGTCGTGGTATTTCAGAAACGTCGGAGATTCGTTTGCGGAATTCAAAGCCGGCGGCATTGCAGTGGTGTGCGGTGTCAATCCGCGAAATCCCGAAAGCATACTGGGGTATCGCCCCTGTGTCGGAATGGTGGGAGGCGCGATCTATTTCCGCGGACCCATACAGGGATACAGCGACAAAGACGTAAAACTTCTCGACCTTACTCCGCAGGATTGGGAATGGCTCAAAACCAATATGAAGCCTTACCTCGAAGCCATTGACCGTATGTCTTACTACGATAAATTGACCAGTTCGGCCGACGATTGGAAGAAGCTCATGGCTTATACGCCGCAGGAGAAACGGTCCAGAAAATGGTTCAAGCAGTCTATGACCGATTTCAGAAAAAATATGTGGGAAAAGGAAACTGGACAGGGCGGCATATTTGCCGAATACCTGGACCACGACCTTACGCTGCTTCCCTATGTCACGACCGGAACTGACCGGCGCAATAAACCGATCTGGGCTAATGAGAAATACAATCCGCCCTGCGCATACGCATGTCCGACACACATACCGTCTCATAAAAGGGCCACACTAATACGTCAGGGCCTTCTGCAGGACTCACTTGAACTGGTGCTGCGTTACAGCCCTCTTCCCGCAACTGTTTGCGGCCAGATATGTCCGAACCTCTGCATGACGAGCTGCACAAGAGGCCAACTCGACAAGCCGCTGCAGATTGATAAAATGGGGAGCCTCGCTCTGGATTTGCCTGCGCCTAAAAAAGAGAAACCGACAGGCCATAACATTGCAGTCATAGGCGGGGGTCCAGCAGGTCTCAGCGCGGCGTGGCAGCTTGCGTTAAAGGGACATACGGTAGACCTGTATGAATCAACCGGCAAACTCGGCGGCAAGATCGAACTCTGCATTCCGAGAGAGCGTCTGCCTCACGATATACTCGAAAAAGAACTCTCGCGTTTTGGGGAGCTTGGAGTAAATGTTCAGCTGAATACCCAGGTTGACCGGAACAAATTCGATGACATTTATAAGAACCACGAACTCGTTCTAGTCGCTGTAGGCGCCCACAAACCCAGGATCATCACGTTCCCAGGCTCCGAGCACGTTATATCAGCCTATGACTTTCTCAGGGACATTAACAGCGAAAAGTTCCCCGATGTTAAGGGCAAGAAAGTAGTGGTAATAGGTGCCGGCAATGTGGGTATGGATGTCGCTTCAGAAGCATATAATTACGGTGCCGAGTCAGTCATAGCCGTAGATATCCAAAAACCCGCGGCCTTCGGCAAGGAAATGGAGACCGCCACTGCCAAGGGGACCCAAATTCATTGGCCCAAATTAACTGAACGTTATAACAGCGAAGAGAAGAAAATATATTTCAAGGACGGCACATCTCTAGACGCAGACTTTGTCGTCATGTCAGTCGGCGATACGCCTATACTCGACTTCCTTCCCGAGAGCGTCCACACGGAAAGGGGCTGGATTGCGGTCAACGAAATCGGCCAGACCTCTGATGTCAAAGTATTTGCGATAGGCGATGCGAGAGGTCTCGGACTTGTCACTCACGCCATCGGACAGGGGAGACTTGCGGCGGAAACAATCCACTACCAGTTGATGCATGCACCTCGTCAACCGGAGATCAAGCAGGTCATCCCATACGAACGCATCAAAAAAGAATATTACGAAGTATGCACCGGAGATTTCCAACCCGAAAAAGATGCGAACAAGTGCATGTCATGCGCCACATGCCGCGACTGCCATATGTGCGAAGCCACCTGTTACTGGGGGGCCATCAGCAGAGTCGAGCATGAAGGCGGAGCATACGAATATGTGGTCGACGAAGCTAAATGCATCGGCTGCAGCTTCTGCGCGGGCATCTGCCCCTGCGGCGTATGGGAGATGGTAGAAAATATTTAGAGACGGGGCGTAGCGCAGCCTGGTAGCGCACACGGTTCGGGACCGTGGAGTCGGAGGTTCAAATCCTCTCGCCCCGATTTTATTTTCCCAATAAAATCAATGATATTTCTGGGTTAAAGGGTATAAAAAATGTGGCGTAGTTGTGGCGTAGTGGAGTATTTTAGTCTCATTTAAAAAGGTCCTGTTCATTGCTGTTTCAGGTACCCACTTACGGGAGCTGTTATTACTGTGCCCGTTAAGTTAAGGCTCAAGCAGTCATACACCCACAACCCCTGTTGTTGCTTGCCCGTGCCACAGACTCCCATTCTATCAAAATGTCCACGTATGAAAAGCCGTGATAAATTTTGATTACTCCTGACGAGCAGTTCTCCGCTGTCGTCTGCGAAATACCGATCCCAACTGAAAAATGGTCCCTGATTTCTGATCCTATACCCTTGGCATTTTTAAAGCCGTTGATTTATCGTATTATTTTTCTAAGTAATTAATCTCATACTTAATCTGCGTGGTTGACGGGTTCGAGCCCCGTCCGCCCCGCCATTTTATATGTTGAATATCAATATGTTATAAAAGCAAATTGCCTTTCAAGGCACCATTGGGGCACCATCTATAATATTCAACCTTCAATGAACTACTTGCCTCTCATTAATAATCGACACACCAGTTGCAAGTTCTTGAAACTTTTTCTTTCGGAAGAACCACTCAGAAGCAAGTAAGCAGAAATGACAATAACTTTTTCCTGACGTCATCGTTTCCGTGATTGGCCTTGCAGAGAGGAGAACACCTGTCATGTGGAACTTCACATTTCACCCTGAAAGTCAACATCGGAGTCTCCTTTTCAGGACTATAGATTTTTGTTAGTAACCCGCGATTTTATGCCTATGAGCAGCATTGAGAAATCTCAGTCGACTGCTTACAGTTTTCCTGACCGCAAAAGCTAAATGTAAAACCAGCCTGACCCAGCAGACACATCGGCAATCCTCAACAATTTCAACTTCTCAAATTATGGCTGATGGCTACAAATTTATGGTAGATTAAATAAACAAAAATTATTAGCCATTAAATGGTGCACTGTCATATGGTCAATATCGAAACTTATAACAAGGGAAACCCTATAAAAAATCTTAACCAATTTCTTGAAATTGTTTCAAGACTGCGTGAGAAATGGGTTAAGCCGGCCCCTATAGTGGGTGATGAGAATCAGCTATGGTTTCGTGGTCAGCAATGTGAACATTGGGGGTTATCTCCAAAGTTCTACCGAAAGGAGTTTAAAGGCGCAGACGAAGCAGAGATCCGTCAGGAATTCCAGAGTAAAGCTTTACAGTTGATCCCCGGAAGAATTCCTCAGGGTAAATTTGAATGGTATTTTCTTATGCAGCATTACGGGGCACCGACAAGACTGCTTGATTGGACTGACAATCCACTAGTTGCACTTTATTTTGCTGTAGAGGAAAAGAATTTAAAGGATGATGATTTAAAACAGAATGCCGTAGTTTGGGTATTAGACCCGTCGTGGCTAAATAAAACGTTCCCTCTTGGGATAAATGGTCCAATCTTACCAGAATGGAAAGAAGCCAACAAATACTTGCATGAACTCGAACATGCATTTAGTGTGGGAAGTTTGTCACAAGCAAAATGGCCTGCAGCTATTGAACCTCCACATATAGATCGTCGTCTGGCAAACCAAGGAAGTCGGTTTGTTATTTTTGGGCAAACAAGAGATTTGACGGCAACAGCGGATTACAGGAGAAGCTCCTGTCGTTTGACAAGGATAGTAATTTCACAAGATATCCGAAATGACATCCGTCGCGAACTGGAGTACAATGGAATTTCACAATCTACCTTGTTCCCTGATTTAGGCCATTTATGCGACGACATATCTCGAAAATGGCGGGATAATACTCCTCAGAAAAAAAGGAAGTGAATGAAATTTTCCTGCGAATATTAATCGAGGTTGACATGCCTTTAAACTTTGAAGTCAATAAACATGACAAACGTTGGGTTAACGTGCCTTGCTGCAGTTTGTCATCAAGTAATTATTATAATTGTTAATTTGAGCATTGTAGTTGTCAATTTTTATTCGTAGATTATCAACATTGATCCTAAACATTCTTAGACGTGAATTATAATCTCTAACCAGCATATTGTGCCGATCAATTGAACTTTGAGAATTATTATCCACGTAGTCAGTTTCTATTTCTGTTTTGAGAAGATCGAGAGCATCACTCTCACTTTTCATGTTTCTCTGCTGCTCCTCAATAGCCTGCTTTTCAGCTAAACTCGGTGATAACTGTTGAGCTCTATTGTGGTTGTCCTGGCTGCACTTATATTGGCCATCGGTAACAATATCCTTATCTTCAATATTATCTGGAGCAGGAGCAGGAGCGGGCGCAGGTGCAGGTGCAGGCACATTATCATTGGATTTATTTTTATCAGTATTTTGAGAAAATATCGAAATAATTACAACAAGCACTAATGCGCTCCAAAATATCTTAGCAAACGAAAGCTTGGAAGCTGATTTATATTTTATGGGTTTAGTATAAACCCTAGATGGACTTTCACCAGCCGTTTCAGATTTCATTTGCTGGGTTGATTTGGTTGTTTCCGCACGACTGGCCTGCTCGTTAGTACTAATATCATCTTTAAGCTTTTCTATACGTTCCCTTATGCTTTCAAAACCAGTTTTCTCCTCCGTATCCTCATTCATCATTATTGTTTGAATTCGCCGTTACGCAATTTATAACAGTTACCATCTTTCCACAAAAATCGTAATAGTGACTCAAGAATATGGACATTATCTATAGCTTTATACGTTAATTCAGCGCCTATGCTTTTGTCACTTGACAACTTGTGGGCGCCGCTCGGAAGGAACCGAATATGCCGGCGGCGGATACCTGCTGTAGCTGATCAGGGCGCAATACGGCGTCGAACGCCCGGAATCGGGGCGAGTTATCTTAATCAGTTGTAACCCTGATCCGGAAGTTTTCTTTATTATTCTAAACAGCTCACTGCCTATTCCTATAAGACCTCCCTTCGAAGGTGATGAACTTTCCGTTCATGCTGAGCCGATCAAGGATTGCTGAGGCAGTCACCGTATCGAATACCTTCCCCCAGTTTGACGGCACGAGGTTGGTAGTAACTATGGTCGTGCCCACTTCCGCCCTTTTTGAGATTATCTGGAATATGCAGTCGGCCTGCTCCTTGGTCGGGATCACGTAGCCGATCTCATCCAGACAAAGAACATTGGCTCGTGAATAGTACTCTATGAAACTGTATGTGCTCTTGGCCTTCGCCAATTTTGCGGTGAGATCGAAGAGCGTAAGAAAGGCCGCCTGATGGCCTTTGCTAAGAGCGTCATGGCACAGAGCGGTTGCGATGTGGGTTTTACCCACCCCGGCAGGGCCTATGAGTACGAGGTTGCCGGGTTTAGTTAGCCACTGCGTGTTCATGAACTCCATGAGCTTGTCCCTCGGGACTTTGGGGTTATATTTCCAGTCAAAGTCATCCATGAGCTTTATCCTTTTGATGCCGGACATTTTCATGAGGTACTGGATTTTCTTCTGTTCTCTCCGGTGAGATTCCTCAGTAAGGAATTTAAGCATGAACTTTTTTTGTTCCTCTGAAAGCGTATACAAGGTCTTTCTCGGGCTTATCCTTTCCCCGGCCATTGCGCTGGTGATCGGATACCTTTTCATGATTCTGCTGATGCGGATTTTCGGCCACACCTCGCCGGCCATGGTCAACACAATATT
>JADFXI010000200.1 GCA_015233655.1 Nitrospirota bacterium
TACACCACAAAGACTAACGGGTTGGGTATGGGGCTGTCCATATGCAAAACTATTATTGACGAACATAGGGGAAGTATTCTTGTACAAAACTTGCCCGAAGGAGGAGCCAGATTTGTCATCCTTCTTACGGCGGAGCATTCATGAGTGAAACAAAACCTGTCGTATTTGTAGTGGACGATGACCTGTCGGTTCTAAAGAGTCTTCGTCGTCTGCTGACTGTTTACGGGTTTCGGGTCGAAACATTCAGCTCGGCCCGGGAATTCCTTGGGAACTACCAGGGCAATGTGCCTGGCTGTCTGGTCCTCGATATTCGTTTGCCGCAGCTCGACGGGCTAGAACTGCAGCGCATATTGGCTGAGCGGGGTGCTGTGCTGCCAATTATTTTTATCACAGGTCATGGAGATATTCCCATGAGCGTTCAGGCCATGAAGGCAGGCGCAGTGGATTTTCTGCCAAAGCCGTTTAATGATCAATCCCTAATAGAGGCCATCGAATTTGCATTGGACAAGAGCCGAAGTGACAATCTTGAGAAATTAGAGCTTGCGGATATCAGTAAAAAGCTTGCAACTTTGACACCGCGCGAAAGCGAGGTTCTCAAATACGTTGTGTCCGGCAAACTCAATAAAGAGATCGCTGCGGACCTCGGCATCGCCGAGAAAACAGTGAAGGTACATCGTGGACGTGTCATGCAGAAAATGCGCGCCCGTTCAGTCGCGGATCTGGTCCTCATGGCTGAAAAAGCTCGAATAATTTCGATATAAGACTAAAGTCCAATAGTTGTTTTGTCCTTCGGCAAGTCATAATTATCCACTATGGAAGAACAACGTGGATATATCGCTGTTGTCGATGACGATAAGTCTGTGGGAATATCATTGTGTCGCCTTCTCCGCTCCTACGGTTTTAAAACGATAGCGTTTACCAGTGGAGAGCAGTATATCCGGTTCACTATGTATCACAAGTTTGATGCTCTAATCCTGGATATCCATATGCCCGGGCTCGATGGTTTTCAGGTTCAAGACAGGTTGGAATCTATGGGAATCAAGGTCCCTATTGTCTTTATTACCGCATTGAGTGACCCTGATGTAAAGACTAAAACATTGGCTAAAGGCGCAATAGGCTATCTCCAAAAACCTTTCAATGATACGGCGCTGCTCGATCTGATAACAGACGCGGTGAAGAACAAAGCAATAAATTGTCCCGGGGCTGAGAAGGAGAAAGTGATGTAATCCTAACAAATTGACTTTTTTACCGATAAAGCCAAACCCTTCGCGAGGAGGGGACGGAAAGTAACGGGTCTTTGAAAAAAGATAGCCGAGCTGCCGAGGAGATACAAAGGCAGTTCGGCTTTTTATTTAGGAGTTCACTTCGAGGAGCCATTAAACTATGCCAACTATTGAAAAGAGAAATATAGTGGGAAACTCATTAGTACCGCATTCTGAAAATGCTGAAGCTGCGGCAAAGGGTACAGCTATATTACAGCTTGTTACTTTCAAGCTTGGCGAAGAGCAATTTGCTGTTGACATACTCAAGGTTCAGGAAATCAACAGGATGACAGCAATAACAAAAATGCCTAACTCTCCTCACGAAGTGGAAGGGATTGTTAACCTTAGAGGCAAGGTGATCCCCATAGTAAATCTCAGGAAGAAAATAGGTATGCCGGAAAAAGAAAATGATGAACACTCACGAATAATGATAATGAATATCCAGGGGATCACGATGGGCCTTATAGTCGATGCGGTTGATGAGGTATTAAGGATCCCGGTTAATATTGTAGAATCTTCGCCTACAGTGGCCATGGGGATAAGCTCGGAACTTATCAAAGGCATCGCAAAACTCGAAGACAGATTGATAGTACTTATAAACCTGCAAAGCCTTTTCGGCATAGAAGATATAGCGTTAATAGAATCTTTATAATGGGGGTTAGTTTATGAAAATCAGTACAGGACTTAAAATTATTATCTCGGTGTTGCTGCTTTTCTCTTTGATAAGCACCTTGGCGATCTTTATACTCCTTGGCAGAATGGATTCTGACGCTAATGTAGTGAACTACGCCGGCAGACAGAGGGCAATAACACAAAGACTCCCAAAGATGGTGTATGCAAAGCAGCACGGCTCTGATACGGGTGACAATATCAAACAATTGACTGAAAGGATGGACAGGATAGTAAAGGGTCTTCTCAATGGAGATACGGAATGGAAGCTGCCGAAGGTGAACGATGAAAGGTTCATATCAAAGATGAACGAAACAGAAACAGCATGGCATAAATACAAAGAGACAATCGACAAAGCGCAAAACAATCCTGATGCCCTTGGAGAAATGTATGCAGAGAGCGAACCAATATTGAAATTGACTGATGATGTAACTACTCTTGCAGCAACGGTGGCCGAAGGAAAAGTAAAGGCAGTCAAGATGGTGCAAATCGTATTTTTCATCCTTAATGCCCTTATACTCTGTTACATCTGGATAGCGAGCAGGAAGCAGGTAGTAAAACCTCTATCCGCATTAAAAGACCACGTCAATTCAGTAGCTGATGGCGACCTCAGGGTAACCGTAGACTGCGACAGCAGCAACGAAGTAGGCGAGTTATCACACTCCATGAGCAAGATGATAGATTCATTCAGCAATGCCATAAACGACATAATAGTCTCTGCCGGACATGTCGTTTCCACGGTGGACATGTTACGGGTGCGTGCGGAAAAAACAGCTGATGGTGCAAAAACTCAATCCGGTCAGGCGCAGCAGATAGCAGCTGCAGCCGAAGAGATGAGCCAGACAATAATTGACATAGCACGGAATGCGTCGGTGGCGTCGGAAACATCGGCAGAAGCGATGCATACCGCTGAATCAGGCAAAGAGGTGGCTGACGGTGCAGTAACCACGGTGAACAAAGTATATACCTCGACAGTTGAACTCTCGACAATGGTGGAAAAGCTGAATGCGCGTGTAGGAGAAATTGGTGGCATAGTAACTGTTATAAAAGACATAGCTGATCAAACTAACCTTCTTGCTCTTAATGCAGCCATTGAAGCAGCACGGGCAGGGGAGCAGGGAAGAGGATTTGCTGTGGTTGCTGACGAGGTACGAAAACTGGCGGAAAGAACGATTAAAGCCACCACCGAGATATCGGAGAAGATAGGGGCCGTACAGGATGAATCACACCAGACCGCAAACTCCATGAATGAGGCGGCAACTGAGGTAACAAATGCGACGGAGTACATCAGAAAGGTTGGCGATTCCTTAATCCATATTGTGGATTCCGTACAAAATGTACGCACCCAGATAACGCAGATAGCCACAGCTGTAGACGAGCAGTCGGCTGCATCAGAGGAAGTCGCCAGTAACATTGAAAAAACATCTGGCATATCAAAGGACATGGAAGGGCTGTCGGGTGAAGTTATGCACGAGGTTAACGTGCTGGTAAAGATAGCAGAAGAACTGAGGAATGCTACAGCTATTTTTAAGACAAAAGGCAGCGAACTGATGATCTTGGACATCGCGAAAACAGACCACAGGGTATTCATGGGCAAAATAGGATCCTGTTTGAAAGGGGATGCTACGCTTGATCCCTCCAAATTGCCGGACCACCATACCTGCAGATTCGGCAAATGGTACGACAGTGAGGGGAAACGCCTGTGCGGTACCCTTCAGAGTTACAAGGCCGTTGATATGCCCCACGAAAGAATTCACGCTATGGCAAAGGATGCTGTTAAGGCATATAATGCGGGAGACAGAGCAAAAGCAGGGCAAATCTTCCATGAAATGGAGGGCTTATCAGACCAGATAGGAAGTCTCCTTGACGGTATT
>JADFXI010000201.1 GCA_015233655.1 Nitrospirota bacterium
GTTCCCTCCCGTTCAGCACATGAGTAAGGGTACCGGCGTC
The DNA here is from genome assembly GCA_015233655.1 of Nitrospirota bacterium. Taxonomy (GTDB): domain Bacteria; phylum Nitrospirota; class Thermodesulfovibrionia; order Thermodesulfovibrionales; family Dissulfurispiraceae; genus JADFXI01. The sequence goes on from JADFXI010000201.1 coordinate 41, forward strand.
AAAGAGAGTTTTGCCGTCAAGCAGGAATCCGGCCGGATTGTGACCGGGAAACTCAGCACCTGAACAGCCGAGAACATTGATCTTCATAACCACCTCTAATCTTTTTCGGGGATTATAGCATACTTTATTATAATTTTTTGAACTCTGAATCAGGATATGGCCCTCCGCACCGGCGTGAAATTGACACACCGGCGTGAAATGGCTTGACAAAATACGGCTAATATGTATAATTGCTTTAGTTTATCGAACAGTTCATTTCCAAGGGGGGTCAAGTGAATAATCGATTTTATTTATTTCATATTCTTCTCTTTGCCTTAATTGCGCTTATCACATCAGGGACCGCCGTGCATTCTTACGCCGCCGACAATCCTCCGTCAATCGCCGGGGAATTCGATAAAGGTCTGGCGGAATATGAAGCGGAAAATTATGAAGAGGCCCTTGGGCATTTCGACAAGGCGTACAGTGACAACCCAAAGGATTCCCGGACAGCGTTATATCTCGGACTGACTCATCGTGAGATGCAGGATTATTCCGAAGCTGTCAGGTTTTTTAAAGAAGCTTTATCCATTGATCCTTCAACACCGGACACGCAGTTCCTGCTTGCCGATGTCCTTTATGGCACGGGCAGTTACGAAGAAGCATTGACCGCAGCCGACGCCGCGATCAGCGGCAACCAACATCCGGCCCAGTCGCAGTTCCTTAAAGGCCAGATATTGCTCAAACTGAAACGGTACAATGAAGCAATGGAGGCGTTCAAGCAAGCCAAACAACTGGACCCGGCCCTTACACAGCAGGCCGATTTCCAGACTGCAAGTATATATATGGAGGAAAAAGATTACGGGAAAGCCAAGGAGACATTCAAGGGACTGATCACCGTAGACCCGGCCTCTGATTGGGCTGTTTTTGCAAAAGACTATCTCGAAGCCCTCGATAAGATGCCGAAGCGCTACCGCCTGAACATCGGCTTCGGCTACCAGTTTGACGACAACGCTCTCGCAATTCCTTTAGACAGCACATTGGTGCCTATATCCAAACAAAAAGACTGGAAGCGTATGTATTCATTGTTCGGCGAATATTCCGTGATTGAAACAGGCCCCTGGAACCTGAAGGCCTCTTATCTGCTCAATATAGGCCAATACAACAAGAGCGACTACAACAGGAATGACGGCGGCAAAGTCTTCAGCCAGGACACCGTGAGCCATACGGTTTCCCTCATGCCCTCTTACAATACGGAAAAGGGCGTCACAAGCCTGTTGCTTTCCTATAACTATCTTGCAGTGGATTATACCAAATACATGCAGTCCTTCCTGGTCAACCCATCCTACACGTTTATAATATCAGGCAACCATTTCGGCCAGGTATATGCCAGATACCGCAGGGACGACGAGGCCCTCGATTTCTTCCAGACCAAATTCGGCAATAAGCCTAACCAGAGCGACGACAGGAGCGCTGATAATTTCGGAGGTGGACTTGGATATTTCTACACCTTTGCAAACGGCGGCGGCCTGTTCAACGTTAAGGTGGAGGCGGAAGGCAACAGTGCTTCAGGTTCCAACTGGGACTATACAGGGATAAGAGGCTCGATCGGACTTCTCTATCCGTTGATTACCAATAAGCTGAAAGCCAATCTATTCGGCGATATATACCACCAGGGTTTCGGCAACACCGACACCACCTATCTTAAGAAGAGAGATGACAACACGTACACAGTGCAGGCATCGCTGACATACACCATTTGCAGGCCCCTGGACATAACAGCAGGATACAGTTATATCAGGGACGAATCCAATATCGGCGTATATAATTACAGCAGGAATCTTTATACAATCAGCCTTGAGTACAGGTTTTAGGAGGAACTGATAATGACAACCACTATACGATCAAAGCCGGCAAGACTGCTTATTTCGATATTCTTCATTGCCTTTTTACTGCCATCCCTGGTCCTGGCCGAGATTGCGGGCAAACTTACAAAAGTATCAGGCAGAGTGGATGTATTGCGTGCCGGCGCGACCGCCGCAGTGCCGGCTGTGCTTAACGAGGATGTCTCAATCGGGGACATTGTTCGGACAAAGAGCGACGGGACCGCGGAAATAACATTCATAGATAACAGCGTTATGAGTGTCGGGCCCAAATCCAGGCTCGGCATAGACGAATACCTGTACAAGAGCGAAGAGAACAAGCGTGTGGCGTCCCTGAAACTGCACCGGGGCAAGGCAGCTTTCACAGTGCCCAAGCCGGTCTATGCGGCAGAGGGCAGCAAATTCGAGATGCAGACAAGGACTGCAGTCGCAGGGGTGAGAGGCACTGATGGTCTGCTGCTGACAGGACCGGTAGAGAGAGTGTATGTCAATAGAGGCATTGTAGAATTCCGGAATCCGCTCGGGCTTGTTACCGTAAGGGCTGGAAATGTAGGCGAGGTCTTATTCGGGCGTCCTCCTATAGTGAGACCTTTCAGCGGCACCGAGTTTAAAAACCAGGATGAAGGCATAAAGGGAGTCAGGCCCGGTGATAAACAGCCTGCGGCAGGCAAAGTTACTGTGACTGGAGAGATGTCGTCGCCTTCTTTAGAGAACGTGCCGCCGTCCACGCCGACCCCATCAAACGTAAACGGACTGGCAGTAACACCATCTCAGACAGTAATAACACCGCCTCTTACTGTCATAGAATCAACGGGTACCATAGTGCAGCCTAAAACCACCCCGGTGAATATAAATCCTGTTTTCCCGAACACCACGACGGGTACCGGTACGGGGACAGGTTCGACAGGCAGCAATGTCAACGTTAATGTCAGGTAATCCTTATAGGGGGAATATATAGCAATGAAAGCTCGAACTTTTACAGCGTTAATTTCTCTTGTTTCGATAATGTGTGCTTTAACAGCTTGCGGAAGCAGCGGGAGTTCAGGTCCTGCGGCATCGACGTCTGAAGCACTTACCAAAAATGCGCTCGTTACCGTGGCTGTTGATCCGAATATTTTCAGCAAGAAGGCCAAGAAGATATCGAGCAGCACTAATTATATACAGCTTTACGTGACTCAATGGCAGGCCGGCGACCTGAATGCCCTTGCCGTGATAAATACGGCCACCGATACTCTCACTGCCGCTAACGCTGCTGCAACTCTCACGCTATATCCAACGTATACCCGCATCTGTGCTTCACAATATAGCGGGACCCCTGCGGCAGGCACTGCGCCAACAGAAGCAAGTTGCAGTTTCGGAACTCTCAACTCAGGCAATAATACAGTTACCCTGACGATGCTTGCCGGCACATGGACATTATCCGCTATATATAATGGTTTTAGCAGCCTCACGTTAGGTTATCCCAATTCTTCAACTTCTTCATCCGGCACTGTAAGCTATGGGGTCTACGATGGGAGCGTGAGCGGCGGGAATGGAGGCAATAACAGCGCTCCGGCGCAGGGCGTGAACAACTGGGGCAGTTACTATCAGGCCCAATTTAATAACAGTTCAGGCAATGGGGTGACAGGGTTAAGCAAGACTTTTTCATTGGCAACAACTTTCTTTAATTACGGAGACAACGGTCCGTCATTTGCTTCATACGCTAAAGCACAGACTGCTCCCGGCACCAAAAACAACGTAAATACCGAGACCTTTATCGGAGGCTTCGGCAAAGGTGTTGATAGCGATGGGTGGATAAGGGAAGCAAAAAGCATAATATGGTATCCACTGAAATCCAACAGTCCTGTG
>JADFXI010000202.1 GCA_015233655.1 Nitrospirota bacterium
CTATGTGGACACCATACTGTCAGCATCGGTGAAAGCGGAAACACTTACAAAAAGTTTATTGGCTTTCAGCAGAAAACAGGTCATGGAGTTCAAGCCGATAGATCTGAATGAAGCCGTAAGGAATCTGGAGAAAATCTTACGCAGGCTTATACGCGAGGATATTGAACTCAATATAGAGTTGTGTAGCAAAGCTTTAACGGTGATAGTGGATCGTGGGCAGATCGAACAAGCATTGTTGAATCTTGCCGCCAATGCAAGAGATGCCATGCCGAACGGCGGCAGATTAAGCATAACAACGGATGCGGTTAAAATTGATAAGACGGATATCCAGGGAAGCGAATTCCCCGCCCCTGGAATGTACGCTCTGCTCTGCGTTTCAGATACCGGTGCAGGCATGGATGAAGACACTAAGGGGAAAATATTCGAACCTTTTTTCACTACTAAGGAAATAGGCAAGGGAACTGGACTTGGTCTTTCCATGGTATATGGGACAGTCAAACAGCACAAAGGGCATATCAATATTTCCAGCGAGATTGGCAGGGGAAGTGTTTTCAGGATTTATCTCCCGCTTAGTCAGGCCGCTGAAGTTAAGGTGGAGACCCCCGAGGTTACTATGCATGGCGGCGGGTCGGAAACAATACTCTTAGTAGAAGATGAACTCCATGTCCGCATGTTTATAAAACAAGTGCTCGAGGAAGCAGGCTATTCAGTCATAGAAGCTGCGGACGGGCGAGAGGCTGTGTTAATGTTTCAGCAACATGAAGGCAGCATTAAACTCATTCTGTCTGATGTTATAATGCCCCGAATGAATGGGTTGGAGACATATATCGAAATAAGGACAACAAATTCCGATGTCGGATTTATTTTTATGAGCGGATATACTGCCGATATTATGCCGTTGGAAGGTTTCGATGCAAGCAGAATTCCTTTTTTGGCGAAACCTGTTTCGCCGTACAACCTATTATTCACAGTAAGGTCGACCATAGATGGTTATGTTTGAGTTTTACACTTCGTAGACTATTCTGATATTTTATAAGGATGAAAACCAAAAGCATTTTCAAGAGCGCTTTCGTGGTTTTGTTTATCATCCTATGGATATACATAGTCATCCATTACAAACTTGTCGGTTACATAATCCATCCCGAAAAAGCAGCGTCAGTTCTTCTTTCCTTTCACCCCTATGACGATTTCATCTTCATTTTCATTCAAATTCTTCAGGTCTTAAGTGGAGGAATCATACCTGGTGCTGTAACGGAATTCATCGGCGGTTATCTCTATGGCCCGGTAATAGGCACAATCTACTCCATTCTGGGGATGGGTATAGGCTCGTTGTTGGTGTTTAGTCTTTCCAGGGCATATGGGCTGTCACTTGTCAAAAAAATAGTGAAACCCGTTACACTGGAGAAATATAACCATTTTATGGAGGAGCGAGGGGCTATAGTTACCCTGATATTATTTTTGATACCCGGCTTTCCGAAATCTGCACTTTGTTACATCATAGGCTTGAGCAAAATGAACATCTGGACATTCAGTATTATTTCCACTGCCGGAAGGCTATTGGGAACCATTTTGTCGTCAGTAAGCGGGCACTGGGTGAGAAATGAGGATATCGCAGCATTGCTGGTCCTGATGGGAATTTTAATGATAATGTTTCTACTGGCTTACTTTTATAAAAAATATTTGGTGGAGATTATAAATATAAAGGAATAAATTTGTTCAACTATCTTTATAAAATACTCTGGCTCGGGGGGTCACAGCGTGCCCAGCCTGCATGATCAAAGTAATGAACCCATCGGCAAGCACCTTATCATCTTCGACAATAAGAATTCTCATTCAATACCGGCTGTAAGTTTGGTGTAAGTTTAATGCTTTAGTATATCATATGCCCTTGAAGACTCATGATATAATGAATAAGAAATATTCGCAGTACTTGCAGGGGAGAATGCGCATCTAAAGGCTGTAAGTTTGGTGTTGGTTTCATTTTCACCATATAAATATAAATTAGTTGTGCGTCGACGGAGAGAGCCAAATCCAGGCTAGTGATTGTAAAAAAGGAGAAAATTAATGAATAGGAGACTGAAAATAATATGGGTTTTATTTTTGTCTTTTATAATGTCTGCAACATTCATACAGTGTGGTGGAGGCCACGCTCCACAAAGTTCCCAGTCGCCTTCTTCTGTGTCATCTGGAACAACTGTAGCGCTTGTGTCTATAACAGTAACTCCTGCCAACACCAGCATTGCGCTTGAAACAGGGTCTTCTACCCAGACCCAGCAGTTTACAGCCACGGGAAATTATTCGGACGGCACCACTAAGGACATGACGACATCTGTTTCGTGGAGTTCATCAAACACGGCTGTTGCTACATTTCCTGTCATTGTCGCTAACGGAGACCGTATACCCGGGAACGCCTTCATTTCAGCTCTCGGTACAACTACAATCTCGGCCACGTGGAGTGCTGCCAACATCACGGGGTCCACTACTCTTACTGTTTCCGAGTCTGTTGCCGCTCCGAAAACTCTAAACTCCTTCATATACTCTGCAGGCATTAACCCATCCGGCATTGCTGTGGATACCAGCGGGAATCTTTGGGTAACAAATTTCGGCGGTAACAACGTTACAAAATTAAATTCCAGCGGTACTGTTCTCGGTACCTTCCAGGTCGGCAGTGGTCCATGCGGCATAGCCATAGATGCGTCGGGCAATGTGTGGGTGCCAAATTATTATTCAAATAGCGTTACAGAATTAAAATCTGACGGTTCGGTTCTCGGCACATTCACAGTGGGCAACGGACCACGCGGGATTGCTATTGACTCACAAGGATACGTGTGGGTAACTAACCATGGCGGCGGCGTATACCCGGTCGGTAACAACGTTATGAAATTAAGCCAAAACGGCTCCGTGCTTGGCACTTTCCAGGTTGGCCTTGGGCCGTGGGGTATTGCCATAGACTCCGCAAGCAATGTGTGGGTGTCAAATTACGGCAGTTCGGATTCGCTTGGCAACAGCGTTACAGAGTTAAGCTCCATCGGGTCCGTGCTCGACACCTACCAGGTCGGCAGTGGGCCGCGGGGCATTGCCATAGATCCGTCGGGCAATGTGTGGGTGGCAAATTCGGGCAGTGACACTGCTCCAGGCAGCACTGTTTCTATGATAAACCCATCTACTGGGGTAGTATCAAGCTATGCAGGTTCCTCAGCATCGCCATTATATGGGCCTCACGGCGTTGCCATAGAGACCACAGGCAACGTGTGGGTGTCAAATTTTGGTACCACCATGTCTCCAGGCAAAACAATTACAAAGTTAAGCTCCAGCGGGGCGTTACTTAATACATACTCAGCAGGAAATAATACGGAAGGACTCGCCATAGATTTTTCAGGGAATGTATGGGTGACAAATTACTATGACGGCACCCTGACTGAATGGAACGGTGCGACAAATGGGCCACATTTTTCCCCGTATCATGGCCCTGTCTGGTCACAATGATATTTTTTCTTGACTGGGTTGTATTTGCGCGGAAATGACGTGATTGATACTGCATCATCCAAAAAAAATATTCCAGGCGACTCACGAAAATTATCTGCTTTGCAAGTGCTGACCGTGTTCTTAAAACTAGGCCTGACCTCATTTGGCGGGCCGGTCGCTCATCTGGGCTATTTTCGCGAAGAGTTTGTAACTCGCCGCA
>JADFXI010000203.1:0-2958 GCA_015233655.1 Nitrospirota bacterium
TCGAGACCGTACAGACGATGGTTGTGGATGACCGAGGCAACAGGATATATGCTTCTGTCACGCAACCCAGGGTCTCCGACAACACGGGGAGATGTTTCGCCGCCGTTGTCATTGTGCCGGGTGGCACTTCTGACGGGTTACAGTTTACAAGTTTCCCAGAATACGCCGACTTAGCAAGCAAGGGGTTTGTTGTGGTGTCCTACAATCCTCCGGGAAGGGGACTTGACACGGCAGTCGACCCCAGAAGTGATGGTCTGGAGAACTTTAACGGTTGGTTGGCGCAGGATTCCCTCAAGGCTGTTATCGAAACGATGATTGTTATGCCGAATGTGGCCGATGACAATATTGGTATCCAAACCTATTCCTGGGGCATAGCTACCGGGGTAGGGATGCTGGCTCGATATCCGGAACTGGGGGTCAAGTATCTGGTTGACGTGGAAGGGCCATCCGACGATTTCTGCACATCCGCGGCGACGTGGACATTGGACCACAACCTATCGGACAGCACCATCCCGAGTTTTTTCTCCCAAATAACCGGGCATACGGATAAGCTGGCTGATCCGACCGATGCAAACATTGCGTGGTGGGGCGAGAGGGAGGCTATTAATTACATCGGCGCAATAAGGGCGATGTATATACGGGTGCAAAATATGTGGGACCACGTGCAGCCCCCGTCAATCACCTCTCCGGACCAAGAATGGTATTATCTGCCTGAGTGGACCAGGAACAAGCACGCCATTGATATGATCAATGCTGCGACGCAAGGGAACAGTCTGCTAACAAGAGTTAATGGGGCAACGTCCGGAAATCAGGACAACACCATTTATATACCGGGCGTTGTTGAGCCGTTGTATGCCCAATACTTTCAGAACGGAACCCCTCCGGATTTCGGGATAGGGATTGTTCTCGAGACAGCAAAAATCCCCAGCTTCAGATAAGGCCGAAAAAATAAAATATTGAGGCAGCTCCTCAAATCTATTAGTTACGAAGTAGAAAACAGTTATTGCAATCCGAAACTATTCCATGTAATTACGGCGCTACAACAACTCTGTTCTTGCCCGACGTTTTGGCAACATAGAGCGATGCATCGGCAGCCTTTATAATCTCATCCACAGTTTCTCCATGGTCAGGATAACGGGAAACCCCTATGCTTATAGTCACCGCTCCTCCAGGCTGCAATTCAGCATGGGGGAAATCCCTTTCAGCCACAGTCCGCCTAAGGCGCTCCGCAATAGAAGCAGCCTCATTTTCCCCTATCTCCGGCAAAAATACTATAAATTCCTCTCCTCCATATCTGCCTATGCAATCGGTCTCACGCAGACCGGTCCGAAGGGCAGCAGTCAATGTTTTTAATAACACATCTCCCTGCTGATGTCCGTGGAGATCGTTATAGTGTTTGAATGAATCAATATCGACCATTAAAAGAGAAAACCTTTTTTCATACCTTTTGCAGCGTGAATATTCGGCATTCAGCGCCTTGAAGAACGACCTGCGGTTTTTTATTCCGGTGAGACTGTCCAATTCTGAGAGCTCAAGAGTCATTTCGTAAAGCCGTGCATTAGAGATGGCGAGGCTGGCAGCGTCAAGTATGTTTATCAAAGCATCTAAGTCAAAAAGTTTTTTACGTTTTGGGGTCTCAGAAATATCGCAAACCAGGAGGCCGACAGGGAAAAACAATTCGCATTGGATGCAATCCCGAAGCTTTTCTTGCAGGTCGGTTACTTTTTTCCCTTTGCAGACTGTACTAGGTATTGTCCAGCACCGTACATCCTCGGATGCAAACGCAGGACAATCAAAATAGGCGCAATTAAAGTGCTCATTGCACTTCTTTTTGAAGGACGACCAGACCGGAAGCAGAACTGTTTTCTGCGCGTTCTGAAAGAGCGAAGAGAAGATTTCCCTTTCATATATGGAATCTGCAGCGGGCGGATCTGTCACGCATGCCACACACGACAGGAAAGTATGCACAAAAACGTTCTGGCCACTGAGAGAAATCACGACTTCGTCAGTGGTTTTAGAGCGGTTATCTTTCTCTTCCCAGTGGACAAGAGAGAATCTGGATTTATCCAGGTAGAAATATTTTATACGGGCAATGCCTTCGAGGGATATAATGGAGTCCATCAGTACCGACATTACATCTTCCAGATAAATAGAAGATCGGAGCTTCTCGGTAAGAACGTGTATCCCCTTGAGCTCTTTCTGTTTTTCATGCAAATGTTCGGCGAGATAGGTAATGAAATAGGCAGTAAAGAGCAAAGTGCTGGCGAAGATGCCGCCGTAAGCCATCATTACAAACAGATTTGAATGGATAATGGAAGCGTCTTCAAAAATAGAAAAACGGGGTAGGATGCCCAGATACATAGAACCAACGACGCTGCCTACCATAAGGACTCCGATTAAGGCAGCTTTGAATGCCCATTTCCCAGGGAGTAAGATGCCGCTTATCCCTATATGAAAAACAAAGTAAGAGAGAAACGGGCTGTCATAGCCTCCCGTAAAATAGACGGCCCCGGAGAGCGTAATGTAATCAAGCAGTATCTGCTCGATTACAGTTTTCTGCAGATTCTCAGAAAATGTCCGGAGTTTGAAATGAAACCAACTGTTATAAAGAACAACGTAGCCTAGTATCAGGTTAACAGGAAGAAGAGGAAAGGTAAGGTTTGCAATGTTCCTAACCAGGTAAGTAACGGAAAAAACGCTCAGGCAACCGATCCATCTGATTTTTATTAGCCAGTTCAGTCGCTCCCTTATTTCAGCATCATCGTAGGGCATATCTTCTCCCCTGCTTTAGCACGTCCGCGTTGATAAGAGATTGCCGAAACACAATTCATATTAGTCGACTGCCTAATAACTGAACTGATAAGACAATAGTTCAACAAAAGCTTATTGCAGCTTATGCGTCAACCGACAGCTTTTTTCACATACTGCAATAAACAATAATTTCACTAAAGGTTTAAG
>JADFXI010000203.1:3159-3685 GCA_015233655.1 Nitrospirota bacterium
GGTGCGGGTTCATTTCGCCTAATCCTTTGTACCTCTGAATGGACAGCCCTTTTTTCGAGTTTTCGGTTACAACAGCAAGCATTTCCTGCAGCGAAGCAACCTCTCTTGCCTCTGTCTTTATTTCGAGCTTGTAGGGCGGGAGACCAAAGGTCTGGGTTAACTCCCTGTATAAACCTGACAACTCTTTGAACTCAGGTGAAAGGATAAGTGATGTAGAAAGTTTGCATCTGTAATTCTGCCGTCTGACCTCAATATCAAAGGTCTCATGCTCTTCGTCAAACATAAGTTCCTCGTGACTGAGCGCAGGAATCTTCTCCGTCATTTTTCCGAGAAGTTCATTGACTCCCTCTTTGCTCTTAAAATTCTCTGCTGTTACGCCGAGAGTCAGGAGTTGCTCAATAACCAGCGGGTCTCTCCGCTTCTTTTCAAACCAGCCAAAACTCTTCTCAAACGCCGCAATCTTCTTGAGGTAGGGGACAAGCTTCTTGCCTCCGACCTGACCTGCCGCGACAGAAACTTTTGTGTC
>JADFXI010000204.1 GCA_015233655.1 Nitrospirota bacterium
TTCATAGGCATGGGGCTTCTCGGCGAGATGCTGGTGCGGGTCTATCACGAGAGCCAGAAAAAGCCTATTTATGCGATAAAAAAGATACTCGGTCCGAACAAATAAAGCAAATTGATTAAACAAGCCTCTATCATCATACTGAAGATTGTCATTAGCGCTACGCTCCTGTATCTTCTTGTTTCAAAAGTCGGGGGAAAGATAATTCTTCAAAATATTCGCCTGCTTCACCCTGCCGCCTTTCTGGCTGCAGCCGCTTTATATATTATCGCAGCCTATGTTTCCACTCTGCGCTGGAAGCTGCTCGTGCCTTTCCAGAGCAGGACTTCAAGACTTTTCAGCATTTACATGATCGGCTCCTTCTTCAATACTTATTTGCCGGGAGTAATCGGTGGAGATGCGGTAAAAGCATACTATCTGAACAAAGAATTGCAGGCATCGGGAACGATGCTGAAAATAAAGGACAAGAATGAGCAGTCTTCCGTGACCACAATAATCGCTTCTGTTTTTATGGACCGTTACATTGGTCTGGCCTCGCTCCTGTTCCTGGGATTGGCAGCATTCCCTTTTGGCATCAGTTACCTCGAAAGGGCCTCTCTCAACTGGCCGGTAATCTGGATCGTGCCGGCAGCTGCCGGAGCTTTTATCTCAATCAGCATTGTGATTTTCAAATTCAGAGTCGGCGAGCGCCTGAAATTCCTATTAAAGGCATATCAATATCTACATTTTTACATAACCCGGAAAAAAATATTGCTGAAGGCCTTTTTCTATTCGATTCTGGTCCAGCTTTTCGGCATATTGGCAGTATTCATCATCGCACGAGGGCTATCGCTGGATATCTCTTTTCTGTCTCTGCTTATCTTTCTGCCGATAATTGTTCTCATAACGGCCTTGCCGCTCTCTATCTCAGGGATTGGATTGCGGGAGGGCGCCTTTATATTCCTTCTGGGTTCCACAGGGGTTCCGGCTGAAAAATCCATGACTCTGTCTATCATCTGGTTCTTGTCGGTCTTTGCCGCAGGTCTCTGGGGGCTGCTGGAATATCTACGATTTAAGACGGTTTTTGGCAGAGAGGAAAAAAAGGAAACGTTTCAGGTCCCTTAAGTTATCATTAAACGGCTGAGTTTCATAGTAATCACGAAGCCCCATCCTGAGCGCCGGGTCGTTAAGATTAAGCTCGTATTTCTTGATTATCTCATCCGCTATGAATTCAATATCTTCCCGTCTCTCCCGCAGCGGCGGCAAATACATGCAGACCGGGTTAAGCACTTTCAGCAAGCCGTCGGAAAACCTGCCCTCTTTCGCTTCAGCAACAATGTCCTTTCTCGATGTCATAAGCACTTGAATATTCGGCACCGGCGGCGGCGCATCCCCTGCCATATGAAACCTGTCCCCTGTCAGCATCTTGGCAAGACTGTCCTGCTGCATCAGCGGTATCATATCAATGTCTGTAAGCAAAAGTGTTCCGCCTTCCGCCATCTCCAGGGCGCCCTTGTGTTTAGATACCCATAAAAGACATCCCTTCTCACCACACAGTTCCATCTCAAACGTGTCGCTATCCAGCGCGGCACAATGCACCGATACCAGGGGTTTATTCTTCCTCGCGCTGTCCGAACGGCGGTGGAGGGACAGAGCAAGCAGACGCTTGCCTACACTGCTGTCGCCATATATAAAGATGTTCCTGCCCTCCCCGTTGGCCTCATATATCCCCTCCACTATTTTCGCCAGAGGTTTGGATTTTGTCTCGAAGCTGACGGCAGGCGATACATAGCTGGCTGCACGCTGCGTACACTTTTCGAACAAGCCTTCCATCTTAAACGCTTTGCAGGCACTGTCAAAGCGCAGAACCACATCCGACAATAATTCCTCTATTTCATTTTCAGCTATTCTAAAATACGCCTTGGCAGATTCGCTGAACTTTTCCTGCGCCTCGACAACCGCCGGAAATAGAATCGCTCTCGCTGCGGCCCCTGCCGTGTCGACCAGCCGGAACATCTGAAAAGACTTATGTGCAATGGAAAGTTTCGACGGTGATTCGGTAAACTTGTTGCGCTGTCCTGTCTTTGAATAAATCTTCATCATGCAGCTGACTATATCACGATAAATTTCGGGTGACGACAGGTTCTTATCCAGTTGTTCGATATGGTTGGTCTTGTATAACCCTTCCTCGATAAAAATCCTCTGCTCCACAGGCAGCTTTAACAATAGCTCCACGATCTTCTTGTGGCGCGGATGCGCGATAAGCATCATCAGCATGCCTATGGAAGGAAGGATCCCAGCAAAAAAAACCTCGTCTTCGTTGGCTATATTTACCTGTTCGTTAATAATGACAGCCGTTTCACCGGCCAGGGCGGCATAGCACCAAAACAACAGATAATCTTCATCAAGATACTCATCCTGCCGGAGTATAAATTTCTCAAGACCCTGCGCTCCTACGAGCGATATGGCCTGAGAGATAGAGGTGACATCGCCCCTTTTAGTCGAAGAATTAATATAGTTTAACAACGAAAAGTAAAGACCCGGATCATACTTAAGCAGTTCGGATACCCTCTGGAGTGACTCACTCTCATCGCGGATATACTCACGCAAAGACGATACAGTGTGTTCGAAAACAGGCAAATTCATTAGTGCTATAATAATAAGATTCATGATTAAAGAGCAAGATTTTAATGTTATTGTCATCGGCGCCGGCCACGCGGGGTGCGAGGCAGCGCTTGCGTCTGCCCGTCTCGGCCTCAGCACATGCATCTTTACAACCAACCTCGATACGATTGCACACATGTCATGCAATCCGGCAATCGGAGGTCTCGCAAAAGGTCATCTTGTCAGGGAAATTGACGCCCTCGGAGGCGAGATGGCCAAGGCTGCAGATGCTTCAGGCATTCAGTTCAGAATGCTCAACCTCTCAAAAGGGCCTGCTGTCTGGTCCCTGCGCGCCCAGGCCGACAGGGTCCTCTACAGACTCTATATGCGTAAAACTCTCGAAAACCAGTCCGGGCTCACAATAAAACAAGGCACTGTAGAGAAGATCATTGTTGACAATAACACCGTGGCTGGAATTATAACCTCGCTCGGGACTTTTTATGGCGCAAACACCGTCATCGTAACAACCGGGACCTTTTTAAAGGGCCTCATTCATATAGGTACAGACAGCTTTCAAGCTGGCAGGGCGGGTGAATTCCCTTCGATAGGCCTGTCAGACTCGCTTCGTGATATCGGATTAAAAATGGGACGGCTGAAGACCGGCACGCCGCCCCGTCTTGACTCAAGGAGTATCGATTTTTCCAAGACCGTGCCACAGTGGGGTGATTCCCCTCCGCCTCCCTTTTCATATTCTACCGTTGCGATAACCAACCCCCAATTGCCTTGTTACATAACCTACACAAACAAGAAGACCCACGAGATAATTCTGGGCAACCTGGACAGGTCGCCGCTCTACAGCGGACGTATCAAAGGGATAGGGCCTAGGTATTGCCCCTCGATTGAAGACAAGGTCGTCAGGTTCTCGGATAAAGAGAGGCATCAAGTATTCCTGGAACCGGAAGGACTGGAGACCACGGAATATTATGCCAACGGCATATCTACCAGTCTGCCTTATGATGTGCAACTCAAGATGGTGAGGAGTATTGAGGGGCTGGAGCACGCAGAGATAATGAGACCTGCTTATGCCATAGAAT
>JADFXI010000205.1 GCA_015233655.1 Nitrospirota bacterium
TTTTTTCTTTCAGATACGCCTTTATCTTGTCCGACAATAACATCGACTCATCTTTAAACTCTATATAGTCCTCTCTCGTAAAAACATAAGCAGGATTATAGTCGGCTTCTTCCCTGTACTTCATCAATCTTGAAAACAAATGTGAGTCTTTCACTGCAAATGTCCCTTCTTTCACAAAATGAAGGCCGAAGACTCTCAAGACCCCTTCATGGCTCTTTGGTTCAAGACCCTTTGTCAGGAGGAGCGCCCTGACAACGTGAAGCAGCGCATAATACAATCTTGATACTGCGTCATTCAGCAACCCCTTCTCAAACAAGATATCCGCAGCACTGAGCGATTGTGAGGCCCGTTGCAGTTCATCTTTAATATTCAACTGCTTATTTTCTTCGGTCATAGGGGTATTCCTTCTTTCTCCATATCGAGCGCTATCCTTCTCTCCCTTTTCTTAAGGAACTCAAAGTCCTCTTCAGACAACACAAGCACTGAAAGCGGCACAAGATATGTCAGTTCTATATCTGCTACGGCATCGAGAAGCCGGTTCTTGAGTTCCCTTGTCAGGCCGCGGACAATAACAGCTATATCGATATCGGATTCAACATCATAGTCTCCTCTTGCCCTTGAACCATAAAGAACCATTTTCAGTATACTGTCGCCGCCTGTGTCCTCAATTATTTTCTTAAGATCGGTCAAAATCTGTTCATTATCACTCCGGATATCCATTATCCTCGCCTTTTTGGGGCAGGCTACCGCCATTCAGGTCTATTTATGGCCTGTCCGTGTAAGTTATTTGTTGCCCGCCGCGTCATTCAGGGCTCTTCTAATGCCTGCCGGCAATGAATCTTAAGCCGGCAAGCGTTTCAAACAGGGAAGATAACTTTGATGTCTTCCTTCCTCACCTTGCTGCTGATAAGCTTCTTATATATCTTTTCCCTCTTGAGATACGAGGTTACGACTATGCAATCATATGCCATATTGCCTATAGCGGCAGAAGAGTTTATCTCCTTGCCAAAAAACTTATTCCCGGCCATTTCCTCATCTATTACACCCGAAAGCTCGATATCCGTTTCGAGTAGAGTAAGATACGCAATCTCCGCCACCTCATCGGCGCCGGCAAAGATGACCCTCTTTATCCCATCAGAACTGAGTTCGGCGAATAACCCTTTGAGATTGGACCTCGCTTCCTGATAAATCCGCGTATAATCCTGCAAAAGGTCATAAACAAGCCGGGTCTTTTCGGCAAAACCCTTGGGGGTGAGGTAGTATGCATATCGTCTTCGGGGGATAGCCTTGACCGTGATAAACCCTTTTGTCATAAGGTTTCTGACATATGAGTTCACCAGGCCCAGGGCAATGCCGAGACTGTTGCTGAGATCCCTCTGTGTCAGTGAGTCATTAGCGGAAAGCTCGACGAGGATCTGCAGAGAGCTGCTCTTCTCCGACGTGGCAATATTGTTCATGTTCTGAACAATAACATAGAACAACCGGCTAATTCAAGCCTGTAACCTTCCCTGGTAAGCTCAAGGCGTTTGCCGACTGACCTGTGCTATTATTAATTTATTCAGCAGTTTAGTTCATAAATAGCGAGGAGGTCTGATAAAAATAGAATTTAAAAATAGCGCCCTCGACAGGAAGCAGTCGTGGTTTCTTGCGCTGTCTGCTGCCGTATTCCTTGTCATTTTCTGGTCACAGGTGATTAATGTCCCTTTTTGGCAGGACGACTACTCCTTCCTGCTCGATGCACGCAAGGCACGCCTGGAAGGCCAGCCTTTTTATGCGCCATTCTTCCCCGAATCAAGGGTACTGTTTTGGCGCCCGTTAGGAATGCAGACTTACTGGCGCTTCATAGAGGGGTTTTTAGGCGGCAATGTCCGGTCAGCTCATTTTGTCAACATAATACTGCTCGTCGCATCAGCCGCTGCTGTCGGATGGTTCGTCGCGACTCTTATCAGCATTGTGGCCAAGGAAAGGGACAGGGCGCTCGCAGGTCTGACCTCTGCGTTTCTTTATTGCATTCATTCCTCTCATTTTCTTGCTGCCGCATGGATTGCAGCGGCAAACGATTCGATCTCCGTGCTGTTTTCGGCACTGACCCTGCGCTTCTGGCTTGTGGTTTCGACTGCTGACGGCAGAAGGCAACAGGTCGCGGCGCTAATGACAATTCTTTGCTTCGGGCTGGCTTTGTTAAGCAGGGATATAGCCTTTGTGCTGCCTGCCATCGGACTTTTGTTGACTGCGTGGATATGGCCTCAGCATAAACCTTCTGTAAAGGTATGGACATCGGGTGTATTATGTGTTGCAGTTTCATTGCTGTGGTTGGTAGCCAGACAACGCTTTACGTCAACAGATCCCGTTTATCAGCTTCAACTTGGCATCAACGTAGCGCGGAATGCGTTGTTACTGATTTTGTTTTTTTTCAATACGCCTTTCGAGGCCCTGCGCTACTTCTTTTTTGCAAACTCATCCGTGGGTGCAGCTATGTGGGGCATTGCATGTTTTCTGTTACAGTCCTCACTCTTCGTTATCTTGATCAAGGGGGCCGGAGAGCAGTTGAGCAGGAAACGTTTTGGCCTGCTCTCAGCATTTTTTATCATTGGTTGTGCTCCTTATTTCCTGGTAAGCATTAACTGCTATCCTTACTACACATCACTCGGTCTTTTCAGTTACGCCATACTTGCAGGGCTGGCTGCCAGACGGGACAGGTTATGGGCAGGAGTTGTGGTCGTGGCTGTCATCGCATCATCGCTTTCCACGATCGGAAACTATTTTCTGGACTCCCAATCACATATAGGCAGGGCCAAATGGACGGAAAGACAATTAATGCGCCTATCCGAGCTGCGTGACGCGCAGCCATCGTTGTTTTCAGGATTGATTCACATAGTTGTAGAAGATCAACACAAGTTCCTTGGTTTCGGTGTCGATGGTCTGTCCTACCGCCTGGGTATCGCCAAAAATAATATCATTGTTCATAATCCGGATGATCCGCAGGCCAGGAAACTTTCAGTCCTTTTAGTCCCTGCCCATGGTGATGTGTATTTCAGGCAAGGAGAGCAGTAAGTTGAACACCATATCGGTTATAATAGTCAATCTGAACGGGGAAAAATATCTGCGCGATTGCCTTGAATCACTTGCCTCTCAAACATTCCGGGATTTCGAGGTAATTATGGTGGACAATGGCTCTACCGACAACTCGCTTGATCTCGTAAGGAAAGATTTCCCCTGGGTCAGAGTCACAGGCCTCGCGCACAATACAGGTTTTGCGAAGGGGAATAATACGGGGTTTGCAGTTGCGTCATGCAAGTATATGGTTACTTTGAATAACGACACCATAGCCGACAGCAACTGGCTCCAGGCATTATTTGGGGCCGCCGAAGCAGACCCTTCGGTGGGCATGGTGGCATCTAAAATATTCCTTGGCAGAGAAGGAAGTGAGCTGGATTCTGCCGGCATGCTGATATACCCTGACGGAATGTCCCGTCAGAGGGGAAGAGGAGAAACAGACTGCGGTCAGTTTGACGATATCAGAGAAGTGCTTTTCCCTAGTGCGTGCGCGGCCCTCTACAGGAGTGAAATGCTGAAAAATATAGGCTGGTTCGACGAACATTTTTTCTCATATTGCGAGGACGCTGACCTCGGGTTAAGGGCAAGGTTGGCCGGCTGGAAAGCTA
>JADFXI010000206.1 GCA_015233655.1 Nitrospirota bacterium
CCATGGCTGAGAAGCTGTCCAGTTGTTTGTTATGTCGTAATACCCGTCATCGAACCCACCCCAGCCGTAGTTGATGTGTACCTGGTCCGTGCCGGACGTGCCTGTCTGGTACCCGTCAATAACCACGTCATGGTCATTGCCGAGGGCGTACCCTGTGCCCTTGATTGCAAGCGTCATGACACGCGGCTTTGAAGGGGCAGTTAACTCGTTTTTAATCAGAGCCATCCAATCACTCGAAGAAGAATACCTGCTCCTGTCTTCCACACGGGCCGTGGGTTTATACTTGAAATAGTTGACGAAGCTGCTTGTGGTAGGGACTGCCGAAGAACCGCCGCAGCCATAAGCCATCTTAACCGATATGCCGGCATCAGAGATCAGCCGTGCTACAGCATCTATCTGAGTCGTCGTGCTTGATGAGCTGACGGAATCGGGCATTGAAGTCCAGTTGTATGTGTGGCTGCTGAAATCAGAACTCAGAGTGGTGCCATTCCACGTATAGGAATTACTGCTTGCCCCGGTATCGGGCCAGTTCCAGTATTTCATCATCTGGGCCATAGCGGTAGCAACGCAACCCGTATAAGTGTGATTGCAACCGCTTGCCGCCGGCGTATAGTAGCTATATGGGTATGTCTGGTTCCATTTCGTAGTCAATAACGGGCCCACGGTCGAGGCAAGCGCCCTAGGTGACACCGCTTCGCCATGTTGGTTAACAGATGAACGGTTCACTCCGGAGAACGAGTCAGGCGGCACATTCAACATTTGCCAGGCATCAGCAATTTTTGACCATTCTTTTGTGGATTTCTTGTCTGACGTTCTTAAATAAAAGACACGCTGAGTTTCTTTTTCGACTATCGGGGCCCTGCCATTGATAATCTGTATTGTCTGATAGATCTCGGGTATCAGCCAGGATTCTATAGCATTAGGGTCGTTTGCTTTGGATGGGTCCAGAGTGGAGCTTGGTGAGTAGAACAAAACCGGGCTGAAATCATCGTAATATGCCATAAGCAGATGCCCTGTTGGATAGACAGTCACAAGATAAGCTACCGGCTCGCCATTGTAATTCACTGTCTCGATGGACAGCACTTGAGGGGATGCCTCTCCGTTCCAGTCCCCGTGCACTGATATATGGTTGGTCATTAGGTTAAGGGCTACCTGCCTGGCTGCAGTTTCGGATATTTGCGCTGCGAATATGTTGCCCGAAAATATAACCAGACTAAGGACTAATGAGAGAAATATCAGACCTTTTTTAGTCATCCTGAAGTTGTTTCTATCCACTTTATATACCCTCCTACAACAAAAAAAATGGTCGCACAATTTTGCAAACAACTTTTCCAGCATTTGCACTTTATAGCGGTTTGCTCAGAATCTCTCTTTCTGACGATATCAATATGTCCTTTGCCCCTGCCTCTTTAAGGTATGAATGCCACCAGGACTGTAACTTCCTCCAGTGGCGGTTTGTGATGTTGTGTGTCGGGGTTACCCCGGCAAATGTGATCCTGATGCCGTTCAGGTCAGCCAATAAGCCGTTAGTCCTGACTTTTCTAAGATCGCTCTCCTCCGGTGCCTTCCTTTCGAAGTTGAACCCGTCTCCTACCTGTTGACCGTCAGTGTACAGAATCAGTACTGTCCCTTCGCTTTTGCCCACCGCTTGTTTTTGGCTCACAAACCTGAAAAACCCAAAAAGGTCTGTCGCCTGAGCGAATTCGTTGCTGTAAAGTGCTATGCTCTTGTCCCATTTTTCTGACAAAGAGCACTGGGCTGCTTTTTGGGCCCTTTGTAAGGCAAGTCCCATCGGTCCCGAATCCTCAGGCATCTGAACCGAGAAGATTGCTTCCTGTGAAGATTCCGACCTGGCATGGATAAGAAAAATGTCGATACGGTCTCCGGCATTGCTCTTTGCCATCATACTTTTTATAGAATTAAGGTCCTTGGGCAGTTCGTTTTCCCTGCCTACCGTGATGTCTACTCCTACTATGATATGTCGAGCTTTTGCATCAAGAAGTCCCAGTTCTTCCGCCGGTTTTTCCAGGTTAACCACTCCGCTTGTATGCATAGCCACTGCAAGGGCAATTAATGCCGCACTTATTCCGGCTGTTTTCATCAACATACTATCCTCCTCAATGCCAAAGCAGGTTCAGGTGCCAATGCCTTTCGATCAGAATCGTTTTGCCCGTATTTCAGTATGTCGTCGATGTGTTGTCTGGCGTTTTGATTCTTCCGGGCGCCTCTGACATAGCCCCGCACATATCTGTTTTGCCTTAGACTGATAATGTTGAGTGTAATATCATCGAGCTTGTCGTCTACCTCCTGAAGCCTTTTGAGCTCAGCCTGTCTTGCTGTCCTCGCTTTGAGGAGCGTTCTCTCTTCGGCATATAATGTCAGCGGGCTGCCTGAGGCTTTGATCTTCGAGCTTTCTGTTTCATACCAGACTCCCAAGACGAGGGGCAGTCCAAGTCCTATCCCGATTGTAAATAAGAGATTGCCTACAGACATTCCGCCCATGTTCATTGCACCGTCGCCTGCGAGGGCAGCATCAAAAGTCACTGACCTCAGCAGAGCAACCCCTATGAGTCCAACAATGACAAGTCCGCCTCCGGCATACACAAGAACTTTCGCTGTTGTCTTTCTTTTCTCGGGATTCTGGTATTCCAGCAGGCTCTTGATGCCAAAAACCACTGCAGAGATCAACAGTATGCCTAATGGCACTATAAGTAATATGTTCCCTCCGAAGATTTTTTTTAGTATGGTTATCAGCCCCAAGGCGTCAAGGCATGTCAGAATCCCCGCGAAAAAGAGGTCACGACGCGCAGTACTGTACTGGGTTCCGGCTACGGATTCCGGGATCATTGAGCCCTCCCGCCAAAGTCTCTCCTGGACTTCCTTATTTTGCTTTAGGAGATTGTCCATATACTGAATGTTAGCACTGGCTTCTGCCTCTGTTTGCCTGATGATAGAACGGGAGTCATCCCGGACTCCCATCTCTTCGGCTTGAATAGCCTTCAGTGCGAATGACCAGGCATCAGGAGCCTTTCTTCCATCTTTACTCCCCCGTCGCACATCAGTGTTAAAAAATTCTCCGGCTACCTTTCTGTGGCTCAGGCCTTCAATTTTTTTCATAGACTGCGCAGTTCTTCCGAAATTTTTATTCATTGTTCCTCCGTAATGTTTAATGATTTGCACGCAATAACATGGCCATCACTAGCTCTTTGGTGAAGCTCTTCCTTCTCCTTCTTCCACTGATTGACGACCAAAGACTTGGATCAAAATACTTCCTTGATATCATGGTATTGAACAAGATTATAATCGCTATTAGAAGAAACGAAAGGACTCTCGGTGTAATTAATGCATTTATAAACATAGTTCCCTCCCTCTTTTGTATCTATTTTGATAATAAGAAAATAGAGGGACGACTCTCACCAAAAGAAATATTTCGGAAATGTTTTTTATGGATAGGTAGACAGACTGCTGGCAAACGGCTGGAGCAGGGCCCCCCCCCCTCCCCCTCCCCCCCCCCCCCCCCCCCCCCCCCCCCCCCCCCCCCCCCCCCCCCCCCCCCCCCCCCCCCCCCCCCCCCCCCCCCCCCCCCCCCCCCCCCCCCCCCCCCCCCCCCCCCCCCCCCCCCCCCCCCCCC
>JADFXI010000207.1 GCA_015233655.1 Nitrospirota bacterium
TGTATCGCCTGATCGAACATGGAGTGTATTATTACCATCTCTCCCACCGTATTTATGAGATGGTCCAGCTTCTTGAGGTCGACTCTTATGGTTGACGACATCGAATTCCTGAACACTTCAGCTTTTTTTGTTCGCTGTTTCTCGACCACGTTTTCGATTTCCGCTGCAGTGGCCTTACCCTGTTCGACAAGTATCTCTCCCAGCTTCTTTTGAGTATTCAAAGCATGCTCCACATCTTTGGGCGTTACCAGCCCCTCATCCACCAGCATCCGTCCTAACGGTTTGGAATACTTGTCATACTCATGCTCAAACTCAGGGAATATATTTATCTCGCTGCCTTCTTCGACGAATTCGAATATTCTTCTGATCTCTTCCAGGCTGTTGCCGGTTTTGATATGGATTTCCCATCCAAGGTACAGATTCTCGGGGTCCATTTCCGAAAGAAAGGGCACTGCATCAGAAAGTCCTTTTATACTGACTATCTCGCCCATACCTCTCAGGTCATCGATGATGATCGAAGGGTCTATCCCCCTTTTAAAGAGGTCCTGACTCGGCTTGAAAATAATCATATAGTGCCGGAGGCTTGCATCGCCGGGAGTCTCCGACGTTTTGGGGGCCTTGGCGGCGCTAATCTCTGTTGGAGGCGCATTTTGGTTCCTGATTTCCCCCATCTTTTTCATCAGGTCACCGCATCTGCTGAAATCAAATTCGTTGTCTGAAGCCACGTATCCGATCATCTCTTTTATCATGTCGGTAGCCTCGAGAAGGACGTTTATCGTCTTTTTCTCAGGAGCTAACTTTTCGAGCCTGATCAGATCAAGCATTTCCTCCATACCGTGAGTAAACGTCGAAATATCTTTCAGTCCGATGCTTCCGCTCGACCCTTTAATAGTATGAGCGGCCCTGAAAATTGTATTAATGATTTCCGGATCATGGTCCGGCTTTTCGATCTCCAATAGCCCGCTCTCAAGCTCTGCGAGCCTCTCGTTGGCCTCGTCAACAAAAATCCCGTGCAGTTTTTTCAGATCAACCATGTTTTGACAATCTTGCATGCGATTTGATTAAGTCCGCATCCACTATCCACTCTTCACATCGACGTAAATCAAAAACCGTCTTTCCGGCGCAGGACTCGACCATATCCAATATGATGTCAACGGCGCTGAAGAGCGCGTTTATGATTTGTTTGTCCGGCACCAGACTGTCCTGTCTCAGATACTGGAGCAGGTCCTCCACATAGTGGGCAAATGCGTATATAGTGTGAAAACCTACTGTATTGCTCGTGCCCTTTATATTGTGGACAGTCCTGAAGATATCGTTAAGAAGGTCTTTATCCTGGGGTGATTGCTCGAACTCACAAAGCCTGCTCTCCATCTCAGTAAGCCATTCAGTGGCATTATCAATAAAAAAAGTCTGGTATTTCGCTTCGTCATCCATTTTTAACCCTCAATCTCAGGCCTGCTATTGGTTTTCATCTCTCACACAGCTAAACCGGCAATCCCTTTGTCATTCTGCGAATATGCCGGGGCGGCCGGAAAAAGTCCTGTCTGTTTGCAGCTGCTTTGCAGAGCAGCCCATCCCCCCATGCAAATATTGTCTGGAGAACAGCTAAACACACAGTTCAGGACCTGTTCCTTCTGGACGGGCTTGAATATCTCCTGTCTTAAACCTGTCACCATCAGGTGTTTGCCGCGCTTCCTTGACACAAAGTACGCCAGGCAAAACATCTGAGTGCAGAAAATGTCCAGTGATGTGACGCGAGTGAAGTTTACTACCAGGAAGTCGGCGTTGTTTATTGCCATCAATAAGGCTTCCTTGACATAATCTGCCCGCTCCGTGGTCAGTTCGCCATCAAGAGTCAAATGACCGGCTGTGCCGGACTTTTCAAAGGTGAAACGCATGGCCCGCTCCTCTTTGGCAAAGATATTGCCTTCTACTCACTTCGCAAATTTTTTCACAAGGTCTGTAAGCTGCTCCGGCTTGAATGGCTTTACAATCCAGCCGCTGGCTCCGGCCTGCTTTCCTTCCTGCTTTTTGCTTTCCTGGGATTCCGTGGTCAGCATAAAGATAGGCGTGAACCTGAAACCCGAGGTGCTCCTGACGTTTTTTATGAATTCGATGCCGTCCATCTCGGGCATATTAAGGTCCGTTATGACCGCTTCAATCTTTACGCCGTTCAGCTTGCTCAAGGCATCCTTTCCATTGATCGCGTCTATCACGTCATAACCGGCGTCTTTCAACGCAAAGGATACCAGTTGCCGCATTGATGCAGAATCATCCACTATCATTATAGTTTTAGCCATATCCTTACCCTCCCACAAATACAGGTTAAAGGCCAGTGGCCACTGCCTCCTGCCCGTGGTCCTTTGTTAAAGTCTTCCGCATCAGGCTTCTTTCAGACTCCATCGTATACATATTTTCAAGCCAGGATGCATCGCCATAGCCTTCTCCAACACGCATTTTATCGCTAATGTCCTTCACCCTTTGCTGCACGTCCTCCAGTTCGGTCTTGAACAAAAGAAGCGGCCCGATTACGTGTTCCAGGCGCTGCCTGGTTATGTCCTGGAACTGCATTGAAACAACGATGCCGCTTATGTCCCTGGCGAGTGATGCGGTCTCTCCGCCGAGTTCATCAAATTGAGTCTTGGCTTCATTCATCATAGTGTCAATTTTTTTCAGAGTGTCCCTGACAACGGCCTCGGCCCCGGAAAACTTCGACCTGCTGTCCGCGGCTATCTTCTCAGTTTTTGAATAAACATCTTTAGTATCGGATTCCACCTTTAGGATCAGCTTCCTCATTTCATCCGCTGCAGAGTGTGACCGGTCCGAAAGCTTTCTCACTTCATCAGCCACGATCGAAAACCCGCGCCCGTGTTCCCCGGCGCGTGCCGCTTCTATGGCTGCGTTCAGCGCCAGCATATTGACCTGCTCTGCTATGTATTCAATGTCCGACACTATCTTCTTAATGTTTCCGGCGTCATCTATGATGATCTTCATCTCATTCAGGGTCCGGGAAGTGACATCAGCCATTTCCCCAAGGCTTCCTATGGCTCCGGACAGCGCTTCCCTGCTCAGATCAATGACAGAACCCCTATCTCCGTTTCCATTTCCCGCAAACCTGCTGAAAGACCCGGATGCCTTTGCCGCCTGGCCCCGGGCCCTTTCGACAATGCTCATAAACCTGGCACCCATATCCAGGGCCGCCGTCTCTGTCTGCTCCGTCACTTCATTGAGCTGTCCTGTCAGGACCGGGATAATCTGGGCCCTGTCATAGAGATGGGCCGTCACAGCCCCTATCCTCTGCTCCACATCTGCCATTATGCTCCTCTTGCTTTCCTCATGTTTCTTGTTAAGCCTGCCTACATATATATTGATTACTACTCCGGCTGCAATAATGGCAGCAATATAAAATACAGCAGCGCTGATTGTCCTCTCGGTTTTAGGGTCCACAAAGGATGTCAGGGCCATTGGCAGCAAGACCAGGGCTATTATCCCGTTAATCGGACTGACATATCTAAAATATGCGGTTTGCATATCTGGAATCTTCATAGCTTCAGTCCGTTTGCCGAAAGCATTTCGCTTATTTCATCCGATATCTTGAGAACGAGTCCCTTACCCTTTGCCTCACATT
>JADFXI010000208.1 GCA_015233655.1 Nitrospirota bacterium
CTCTAACGGAATGGATTTAATATCGAGAGCCGCTCCCTCATATTCGAGCCGGATACCGTCGAGTTGGTCTACGGAAGAAAAGCTAACAAACAAAGATAAATTTCTTAAGGTGCGCAGCACAACCCGGCAATCAAGTAATGCGCGAAAAAGCCCCTCTTGCGAAAAAGACGCTCCAGGTGGCAAATCAGCATATCCGGAAGCACAGGTTAGCAAAATCCCCAATAGCTGCGGTCCTTCACCTTCACTCAATACCCCTCGGGCAACGAGCCGTTGATACGATTCGCGCATGTCCAGTGATTTTCGAGCATTCCAAAATGCTCGTAGTGCCATTGGGGTGAAGGCACGTAATAGGGTTGTTTTGCCGGCACCGGGAGAACTCCTG
Source organism: Nitrospirota bacterium (assembly GCA_015233655.1). Taxonomy (GTDB): domain Bacteria; phylum Nitrospirota; class Thermodesulfovibrionia; order Thermodesulfovibrionales; family Dissulfurispiraceae; genus JADFXI01. The sequence continues at coordinate 383 of JADFXI010000208.1, forward strand.
AAAACGTGAACGGCGCCTGTAAATACTTCTTCATGTAGTCTTTCAAGAATCCTCGGAGAGAAGAGACGCACGAATTCCTGATCGGAAGTGGTACGTTCCGACATACGCTCCAGAAAAGGATTCGCCTGATATTTCATCAAAACTCCCTGTGCCGGCTTATCCTGGGGAATAATCCGTGAAAACTGTATGACTCAGGCCCCCACAAGAGGTAAACTGGATTATTAGGAGTGTTATGAGAAAGGACTACCGGAAGAGCGCACCCTGCAAATCCCCATCGGGCGTCAGGAGTTCCTCCGACAAGAATGTGTTTGTCAGTAGCTTTATCGTCATAATAGTCCCGATGAAGAATAATCTCTTCAAGTTGTGGGACAGTTTCCCGTGTAAGAGCAGTTTCCGGTTCAATCAAACATAACACTCTAAGCTGGAGAGGCTTATAGCCGTTTTGAGAGGTGAATTGCTCCGCCCAGTACTCGATATGGTCTACCGCTTGCCGGGTTGCAACATACAAAAGTAGAAATACCTCGTAGTGCGAAGTGTCGATCAAATCCCCAAGATCCAACCTTTCATATATTTTCTTGATCTTACCTTTGAATTTCTTTTCAGCACTGTCAAAACGAATATATGTATAACCACTTCCGGAGAAATCATCAAGCAGCCAAATCATGTTGAATAGTGGTTTGCTCTTTGAAAAATCAGCTTCCTTCAGAGTTTTCTTTAATTCCTGGATCATGTCGATAGCCTTTTCTTTCCCAAGCTCGTATGCCTGCCAGATCTGCTCATTGCCGATATCACCCCCGCCGGCACGACGGATCTCGTTTGTTCTTGCGCCATCACTAAGCCCTAAATATAGGGATTTTATGCCCAGTTCCTTGAAGCGAGGCTCACGAATGACTTTCCCGACACGAAAGGCTGGTATATTCTTCTCCTCTGCGACAATACGAATACGCTCCTGGAAAATCCGGTCAGGATAAGCAGTCTGTACAAGGTGTGAAAACTCCGCCGCAGATATATAGATTAGCCGATCTTTTACAAGATCCAAAACTGTGCGTCGATATGCCTGGTCACACTGGTTCAGCCAAAGTGCCAGGCTTTCAATAAATCGTTTCCCTGGAGCAAATTGTTCATAGCGATCGTATTTTTAATCAGCCAATAGCTGCAATTGAGGAACGTAACTACTTATGGTCTCAGGGTCGTTCCAGCCCATAACCGTAGCTAATAGTTCTTGAGCATTCTGATCTTTCATAGTCGCAAACCGATTTCTTCTCTCTCATAGTCTAGATGGAGGTAAAAAGATTCTTTGTCCGTTATGGACAAACGTTCTAAATACCATAGAGTCGCGTCTACATCCCGCTTATGAGGCGGCGCGAGATTCCACCCGCGGTCAATCCTTCGAGATGGTACATCCACGCTTAAGGAGTAACGGTGCTCAAGTAGGGTCGAATCATTTCCAGGCCAGGCACCTTGATCACCCATAGTTAGAATCTGATGTGGCTTAACCTTAAATTCTTGAATGATTTCAGCAATCAAACGCGATTTACTAACGTTTCCAGCCAATATGTCTATCGAATGCTTACTTAGCATCATTTTCGAAAAATCCAAACCTGCCGTGCGCAATGCATCGGCTAAGACAAACCACATACTTTCTGTATTAATTCCTTCTTGGAACCGCACACTGACCTGGTAAGGTTGAGTTAGCCTGATATCGTAGATTGGAACTCCGAAGGCTTTGAGATTTCCGACGATTCGCATAGCATGGCTCAGAAATTCACTTGTCTCTCCCCCCTCTTGCTGAGAGATGTCAATATTCGATATCAAACCGCAGTTATAGAGTCCAAGCCTAAATCTACTCCATAATGTTTGAGGCAAGAGTATTGACAGATTTTCCCTGATAGACCCTCCTCTACCTGATGCTATGCCAATAATAATTCCTGCTTCGGCAAGCCGAATAAGTTCTTTACGAACCGATTCAGTAGGCGGAACATCCTTTCTTTGGGAACTACATAGCGTCCCATCATAGTCAAATACGATTACTTTAAATTCCTGTCGCTCAAGCGCCATTTTGTAGGCCTCAAGCTTTCGTCTCATGAAACCTTGTCGAAGGGTGGATGGCCATCGTGCACCGAGAACAGCATATTTCGAGTGTTCAAGGTCGTCCAAATTATTAGGTACCGGAACGAGTTTCTGAATGTCGGTATAATATAGATCTCTACCAAACTGAGGTACCACCGGTTTCGCCGGGTCTATATTCAATTCTTTCGCGATCTTCGCCACCAAATGCATCTGTGCTACTAGTCCCACTATCAAATCCAAAGGAGCGCTTTCCCTTGTATGCATGGTAAAAGTTGGCACTTCCGATGGCAAAATACTTTTCATATATGGCCACAAATCAGGCATTGATGGGTCAGTAAGAGCCAGGATAGCGCAATCTGCGGCACGGTTTGCCAACCAAAGATGTCGTCCGTGCGCAAATGAGCGCATATCAGCTACCTGGCAGTGCAGAAGCGCCGACTCGGCAAGTTTTGACTCGAGGTCTGCCGCTATTGCCCTAAGAAAAGGGGAATAGATAATGATAATGTTTCCTCGCTTTACGACTTCTTTCACGAAATCGTCAGCACTTTGGAGCCATTCACTAACCTTTATCTCCGACAGAGTAACTTGATTTAAGCTATCAGGAAAAAGTTTTTTATTCTGGTCCAGTTCTCCATAGGCTCGGGCGACCACCACAGCATTCAATAAAAGACTGTTGGTTGCCAAATAGCCATCCTTCTGCACAAGTTCGAAAGAATGAGTGCCTATATCAGTAAAGTTTTGTAACCGTTCACCCGCTAAAGTGCTTGATTTACAGGGCTTTTTATCATATACGATTATCTCTCGTCAATTCTCGTTTGAGATAACCCCTTGATTATAAACGATTCTCAATTTTTGCCATTTATTTTTGTCGAATAATTTTCCCTTAAAAATCAACGACTTAATGCGGGTGAACGGTTACAAAGTTTTTATTAATGCACGTGACTAATGGACTTTCTTTTCGGTTTGTAATAACATGAATTCTGCGAGCACTGTGTCGTCTGGCTCTAAGCAACGCCTCTATGATGTCAGGGTTCTTGCCTTCAGCCGAGACTATGAATGCCGGGCTTGTTGCTGCCAGAGTCGGATTGCATATGATCTCAAGCGGTGTTGACGGTCTCGA
>JADFXI010000209.1 GCA_015233655.1 Nitrospirota bacterium
TAAAATCAGTTCTGGGCAAGCTGAGCGCAAGACAGGGCGGAGTGGCTGAATTTGAGTCTCATGCCCTCAAAGAGAATTCAAAACTCCTGGTTAAAGACCTTCTTGACAACCCCAGAAGCGGCGAAAAAATAAAGGAACTGCAGGATACAGTGAAGGTGATGGTAGACACGATATTGCGAAGCAAAGACACAATATTCGATCTGCTCGACATCAGCAGTAATGATTATTACACTTACACCCATTCTGTTAACGTGGCCGTAATGTCGATAGGACTGTCATCCATGGTCGGTCTGGAAAAAGAGGAAACGATAAAGCTCGGTATCGGTGCCATGCTGCACGATGTCGGCAAGAGCGTAGTTCCCCACGAAATCCTCAATAAACAGGGGAGGCTGAATATGACGGAATTTGAGATAATGAAGACGCACGTTGCAGAGGGCGAGAAAATCCTGCTTCAGCATAAAAATTTTCCAGAGGATGCCCTACCTGCTGTGACGCAGCATCATGAAAAACTTACCGGCAGGGGCTATCCGGCAGGCCTTACCGGAGGCTCGATCAAGCTCTTTGGGAGAATAACCTCCATAGTAGATTGCTACGATGCTCTAACGACAAACCGTCCTTACAAGACGGCTTACACACCATATTACGCGTTGCTGGTTTTGGTGAAAGAGAAACAGGATTACGACTGCCACGTTCTAAAGGAATTCGTCGAAATGCTCGGCAAGATCAAATAGCGGCCCGGCGCCTTATATTTTCTTGAAATGGCTCCTCACTTCTTTTAATTTCCCACAGGTGTACTCGCCCTCCGGGCAGGCCCCTTTGAGGCATGAAGGTCCGGCGCTCTTGAATATCGTGGGAGATACGCGCTTTACCAGGCTGAGCATCTCAATAGCCACGGCCCTTATCTCCCATTGGGCGCGGTTGCAGCACCTCTGCCTGAAAAAATGGAGCAATTCGCGGGAGTTCATTGTAACCATTATTTTTGTCTCGCACGCGTTAGGCATAACAAAACGGGCATCCTGGTTCGCTGATTCGCCTTTGGTCCCCTTTTCGCCAAGTCTCCTTACAATATGATTGTAAGCTTCCTGCGCCCTGGACATAAAATTTATAAAATATTTTTCGAGTTCCCTGTCACCCTTGATCGTCTTTGGTATTACATAGTCAAAGCCGGACTCTTCACTGACATATCGTTGCGACTGCTGAGAGTAGCTCGCCAGACGGTGTCTGACCAATTGGTGGGAACACGCCCGCGATATGCCTTCTATGGCAAATGTGAAAGATGAGTGCTCTATGGGGCTTTCGTGATGCATTTTCATCAGACGCTCAACAAACACGCTCTGGTCTTTCGCCTTGATCTTCTTCTTCAAGTCTTCTATACCCGAAGGACTGTAGCAAAGCTTGGCCGCCATAGCAATGACTTCTTCGGGATCAGGGGTATGCCGCAGCAAAATCCCCTTTAATTCGGCTTCCATGACAATTTCTCCTACGCCTTTTTATATCCTGTCCATAATACGCTACCGGCGCGTATTCTGCAAGTATTTTTCAGCGGCTTTTTCAGGACAGTCGACTGCATTAGCCATAAAAAAGTCCGGCAGCAGGCGGGACTTTGTGCGGGGGCTTTCGGGGCCCCCGCCTATACTGAATATGCAACAGAGATCAATCTTCGAAACGTCCCAGTATTTCGGACTTGGGTGCATTTGTAAGATTGACCCTTATGTTCTTGTGAAGCTTGGTCCTGACCGTGGGATCAAGATTTTCGAGGATCTGGTTATTTATTGCCTCGCCGGCTGCAAGGTGCCATTTAGAGCAGCCTTCTTTCTCGACAATCACGCCGATATCACTGGCAATTCGTTTAATGACCTTCTTTTCGATCTCAAGATCGACGTTGTGAGGTTCGCCTGAGCCGGTTGCCGTGCCGCCCTTTCCCTCGCCCCTGTTAAAGCTTCCCTCTGCGTCGGTGACCTTCTCCATGGCCTTCCCGTGTGTATCAGGGATATCGTAACTATCCAACAAATCCAGTCTGGCGCTCTCGTTCGGGTTTTTTAAGAAACTGAAAACCTTGAAATGCCCTAAATCAACCACCGCAATGATCTTTCTCATAAAGCACTCTCCTTGACGGACCTATTTTCCTCAACCCATCAACCAATGCAGCTCTGATTAAATTATAGCAAGATTAGATTGCATTGCAACCAGAGGGTCTGCGCACAAACCCCGACAAATTGAAGTTGGATACGGAAAGATTTTTATTGGTTTCTTAAAATCGTTGCCTGCAAGGTCAGGACGATCTTCGGTCTTTTGGGATCGTTGCTGAGGACCTCAACTGATTCGACAGTAAGGCCTGTTTTGTTCAAGGATGAGATTCTGGCTACTATGGCCCCTTTTTGCCCTGGTTTAAGGCGGCTCGAACTAGCCACCGCGGCTGTGCATCCTCAGGACGTATTGACTTTCCCTAAAATCAGGTCCTCTGTTCCAATATTGCTGAATTCAAAAGTGAACTCCAGCAGGCTCCCCTGCATTACATTACCGAAGTCGTGCCGTTCGGTCTGGAAATTAATAACAGGTTCAGCCCAGGCAAGAGCAGGAAACAAAACTACAAAAATTAAAAGAATTTTCTTCATAGGCAAATTATAGCACAGCAGTTACCCGATAAGATTGCAGAGCGGAAACATTTGCTCTATAATTTCGATAAAAGGCAGTAGGGAGGCAATTATGAGACTAAGGTTATCCGCAGCATTGGCCGTCGTTGTCCTGGCTTTTTTCATGGCATTTTCGTGTGAGGCCGCTGACAAGACCTCTGAACAGCTCGTAAAAGAGGCAAAGGCAGCTATAAAGGAAGTGACTGTTCAAGAAGCTAAGAAAATTATTGATGCAAAAGAGGGCATCGTGATTCTCGATGTTACGGACAGCCATGAGTTCGAGCAGGGCCACATACCCGGCGCCATAAATATTTCACGGGGAACACTGGAATTTAAAGTCGCCCTGCTTATACCTGACAAAAGATCGAGGATTATCGTGTATTGCGGAATAGACCTCAGAGGCCCCCTGGCTGCCAGGACATTGAACGAGCTTGGATACAAGAATGCGGTGAACATGATTGGAGGGCTGAAGGTCTGGAAAGAGGCCGGATACCCGATAGCAAAATAAGCTGCTGATAACACAGCCGGATTGACGCTGTCGCCATGCTTCTGGTATGATTTTTTTATGTCTATGAAGAAGAGCGACGATGCGTTTCCCATCTAGCTTCTCGTTAAACAGCCCATGTGACAGGCGTTTTTTTCTCAAGGCTTCCCTTGCCGGATTTGCGTTGATGTTATCCAATCCCGGTTACTCCTGGGCAAGAGAGCTATTGCCTGAAGGAAGGCTCAATCTTCTGAACATTCATACTGACGAACGGCTCACTATTACCTACAGGAACGGCACCGGCCAATATGACAGCGGGGCGCTGAAGGCGATTGACTGGATACTGAGGTGTCACTACACCGGACAATCAGTCGAAATCGACACTAAGACCATCGAATTCTTAAA